>CAYZGG010000004.1:0-114673 GCA_964477955.1 uncultured Opitutaceae bacterium | reverse complement strand
GTGCCCTTCAACCTGTTCGGCAGCCATGCGGACGAACTCCGCGAGGAAATCGAGACGGTCAGCAAGAACGTCCACCTCCTGGCCGAGAAGGCCAAGCAGGCGCCGCGCCGCGAGAAACAATACGAGAGCGCCGGCGCAGCCCAATAACCTCCCGCTCCCATGCACGCATCATCCTCCAGAGGCGGCCGCAGGAAGGCCCGCATCGAGATCATCCCGCTGATCGACATCATGTTTTTCCTGCTCGCGTGCTTCATGCTCGTGAGCCTGTCGATGGTGACGTCGAAGAGCGTCAAGGTCAGCCTGCCCACCGCCCAGACCGGCGATGCCGAGAACAAGCCCAACACGCTGTCTGTCTCGGTCGACGCCACCGGCGGCATCTTCCTCGACAAGCGTCCGATCGGGAAAAACGAACTGCAAAGCGAACTCGCCCGCGATTACAGCCTGAACAAGAAGACCCGCGTCGTGATTTCCGGCGATCTTGACGCCCGCCACGGCGTCGTGATCGCGGTGCTGGACCGGGTGCGCTCGGCCGGGATTGAGAGCGTCGCGTTCCAGATCCAGGACGCCGAAAAGTCTGCCGGCGTGACCGACGTGCATTGAACCGGAGCGGAGCCATGACCCGATATTTCGACTATCTCAATCTCACGCTGCTCGTCGTGTTGGGCAGCCTTTGCCTCGTGCAATGGTCGCACGAAAAGGACTACGGCCGACAACTCACCGAACTTCGGCAGACCGCCACGAACCAGGCGGACAAACTGGCCGTCCAGGGCGAGGCCATCCAGCGCGCCGGCGAAGACCTCGACGGCTTCAAACGCGAGATCGTGAACTTCAAGGCCCAGGCCGACGAAAACAACGCTCTCATCCGCCAGCAGAAGGCCCGGATTTTCCTGCTCGATGAGGAAAAGGACCGGGTTACGCATCAGCTCGCCGACTGGAAAAAGGCGTTGGACGAATATAAAAAGGCCGTCGCCACCCGCGACGACAACATCAAGACGCTGCTGACGCAACGCGAGCAGCTCGTCACCGCCAACAAGGAGGTTGCGGCCAAGGCCAACCAGGCCGTCGTCGCCTACAACGATCTCACGACGAAATACGAGGACGTCGTGACGCGCTACAATGCGCTGGCGGCGCGCTACCAGTCCGAGCACGCGCCGGCGGCCTCGGCCTCCGCACCGACTTCCGCGAAATGAGCGGACCCTTCCCTGAAGCTTTTCCCGTCAACTGCTTAACACTGACAACCTAATGACCAAGAGCCCTGATAGATTCGACTCAACCGCGCAACGTGGTGCCGACCTGGCCTCCGCTGGCGCTCTGCGCAAATTCGCACCGGTCCCCCGGCCGGCCGGCTTGGCGACCAAGCTGAGTTTCACGCTCGTGCTGGGCCTGCTTCCGGCCCTCGCCTTGCACGCCCAGGAGACAACTCCGGCCAGCGACAAAGACAAGAACCCCCAAACACTTTCGAAAACCGTGGTGTCGGGCGTCACCGGTCCGGAAACCGCGCCGAGCGCTGACCTCGCCATCGCCAAGCTGGCCGAGGTGCCCGGTGCCGTGAGCCTGATCACTTCCGATCAGGTCGAAAAGGGCCGCGTTGGCACGGTCTCGGACATCTTCGCCTTCCAGCCCGGTGTCTTCGCCCAAACGGCGCAAGGCAGCGACGGCATCAAGATTTCGATCCGCGGTTCGGGCATCAATCGCGGCACCGGTTTCTTTCGCTCCGGCACCGATTTTTATTTCGACGGACTGCCCATCACCGGCGCGGGCGGCACGCCTTACGAGTTGTTCGAACCGCTCGGATTGAACTATACCGAAGTCCTCCTGGGCGGCAATGCCTTCGATTTCGGCTCGGTGGCTCTCGGCGGCGCGATCAACTATGTGACGCACACCGGCTATGACGCCTCGCCGGGCGAGGTTCGCTTCGAGGCCGGCAGCTTCGGTTATTTCAAAGGCCAGGTCGCCTCCGGCCAGGTCAACGGGCCTTTCGACTACTATGTCAGCCTGACTGCTTCGCACCGCGACGGCTATCAAGCCCTGTCCCGGGCGGAATCCTACGGCATCGCCAGCAATTTCGGCTACAAGATCAATTTCAACGTCGAGACGCGCTTCTATCTGCGCTTCCGCCGGACCGACAACCAGACGCCCGGCGCCCTCACGCAGCAGCAGATCGACACCGACGCCAGCCAGGCGAATCCGGCGAACGTCAAGCAGAACGCCAGCCGGCTCCAGCCCGGCTCGACCTGGGTCGCCAACAAGACAACGATCAAAATCGATTCCGACTCCGCGCTGGAAACCGGCGTCGTTTATCACAACTACCCGATCAAGATTAACCCGAATCCGGCGCCCGGTTCGGTCAACATCAACGGCGACGGCTCGCTTGGCGCGGTCAACAACAACGCGGTCCTGAGCAACAGCAGCTGGTGGTACGCGGATATCGATCTCAGCCTGAAGTACACGCGCACGGATACGGTCGCCGGCCGGCCCAGCAACAGCTCGCTGGAGGCCACGACCACCTTCCACCCCGGCACGGGCGCGGGCGTCGACGTTTACGCGAACAATCCGAACATCACCACCGGCCTCTTTGCGTTCGGCACCCTGCTCAAGCGAGCGGACTACAACGGCTCCTCCGACACCGTTTACCGCATCGGCAACGACACGGAAGTCGCGGACAAGCTCTGGCTCACCACCGGGGCGGGCTACGTCGTGATCGATCGCGCGACGAATTTCGAGTACGTCAATCCGGGGATCGTTCTGCCCACGGACTACGTCAAGAAATTCTCCCGCACCGAGAATCATTTCGCGCTGCGCGGCGGCCTCCGCTACGAGGTCGATCCCGACTGGACGTTTTACGGCAACGTGACCCAGACCGTGGAACCGCCCAATGACTGGGCGCCTTCGGGCGGCAGCGCCGTGGGCACCGCGCGGCATGCCGACGGCACCGCGGTTCTCAGCAACGGCTTCGTGGCTCCCGACATCAAGGACCAGACTGCGACCACGTTCGAGGTCGGCACGCGCTTCAAGAAGAACATCTTTCTCGGAAGCCTCGCCCTCTACCATAGCGACGTGAAGAACGAGCTGCTCACGGTGCAGGTTGACCCCGGCCCCCCGCCGGTCACGCGCGAAACCAACGGCACTCCGACCAAGAAGGAGGGCATCGAGGCGGGCCTGGACACGATTCTCTGGCACACCGGGGATGCGAAGGACCCGTTCAAGGCCAAGGAACAGCTCCTCCTCCGGCAATCCTTCACGCTCAATTCCTTTCACTTCAAGAACGACCCGACCTTTCACGAGAACGAACTCCCCGGCATCCCGCGGCGGTTCTACCAGGTGGCCTTGGTCTATGCGCACGCGAGCGGCCTCTACACCTCGGTCGATCTTCAGCACGCCGACTCCACTTTTGTGGACTACGCCAACACCTTCTCGGTCCATCCGTACACGATCTACGGATTCAAGATCGGCTACGATTCGCCCCAGGGCCATTGGCAGACGTACCTGGATTTCCGCAACCTCACGAACAAGGGCTACACCGCCAGCGTGAGCCCGATCTACGACACCACGAAGCTCAACGTGGCCAACCCCGGCGTGCCGACCGACCAGCGCGTGCTCAGCCCGGGCGATGGCTTCGGCGTCTTCGGCGGGGTCAGTTACAAGTTCTAAGCAAACAAACCAAGACCTGTTCCTCGAACCCATCCCGATTTCGCCGGCTGGGTTCCCTTCGACGAAAAATGAAAAGACCTGCCACCGTTCTAAGTCTCATCCTGTTTTTCTTCCTCGTTGGCTGCGCGCGTCATGGCGCGACCGGCCCCGCAGCCGCGGCCACGGACCGGACCATCCGGTTCATCATGAGCGATGCCGCGTTCAACTCGGAGGTCGTTCCCATCCTCAAGGCCGAGGTGGCCCGGCAGGGTTTCACCTTGGACTGGGTGGTGGTGAACGACATCATCCAACCGAACAAACTTGTCGACGACGGTTCGGCCGACGCCAACTCGTTCCAGCACGAGCCCTACTTCGACCAGTTTGTGACCGATCACGGCCTGCAGAACATCACGCGGGGTTTCTACACGGTTTTCACCCCGTCGGGACTCTACTCGAAGAAGTACAAATCACTCGACCAGGTGCCGGACGGTGCGACGTTCGGCATCCCGGTTGACCCGGCCAACAACGGCCGGGCTCTGTTCATGCTGCAGGACAAGGGCCTGTTGAAGATGAAAAGCGGTGTCACCGTCACGCATGCCAGCCTGAAGGACATCACGGAAAATCCGCATCGTTTCCGCTTCAAGGAGGTCGACCAGCTCATGTTGCAGCGCGCCCTGGAGGACGTGGACGTGGGGTTTCTTTTTTCCGCCACGGCGCTCCGGGTGGGCTTCGACCCCAAGAAGGACGCCCTTGCGTATGAAAGCGCGGACGCCACGCCGTACAAAGGCATCGTTGCAATCCGCAAGGACCTCGTCGGTTCGCCGAAGATCAAGGCCCTGCAGAACGCCTACGCGAGCGAGGCTTTCAAAACCTACTTCCGCAGGAAATACGGCGAATCGATCGTTTTCCTCGACCTCCTCAACCACTGAGTTGCGCCGTGCTTTCGCTGATCCACAACATCCAGAACGCATCGCCGGAGATCGTCCAGGCCCTCGGCCAGACGTTCTACATGCTGGTGATCACCATTCCCCTGGCGGTGCTGCTGGGCACGCCGCTCGGCACGCTGCTTTTTCTGACCCGGCCGGGTTCGCTCGTAAAGGCGCCGCGTTTTTATGTGATCCTGAACGGCACGGTAAATCTGGTCCGTTCGTTTCCGTTTCTGATCCTGATGATCGCGATGATTCCCGTGACCCGTTTCGTGGTCGGCTCGGCGCTCGGCACGACGGCGGCGACCGTACCCATGGTGGTCAATTCGATCCCGTATTTTGCCCGGTTTGTCGAGCAGGTGCTCCTCGACGTCAATCGCGGGGTGGTGGAGGCGGCCGAGTCGATGGGTGCCAGCGGGGCACAAATCATTTGGAAAGTGCTCTACGCGGAGGCCCGTTCCGGCCTCGCGAATTCCATCACGATCCTGACGGTGAGTTTCCTGTCCTACTCGACCGTGGCCGGCCTCGTTGGCGGCGGCGGCATCGGCGATTTCGCCATCCGTTACGGCTACTATCGTTACCAGACGGACGTGATGGTCTTCACGATTCTGCTGATCGTGGCGTTTGTCCAAATTCTGCAGTTCGGCGGCAACGTGGTCGTGCGCAAACTCGACAAGCGCCTCTGACCGTCCGCCCCGGCCTTCACCTTCCTCCTCCCGACCCACTCGCATCATGCCCACTTCCGAACTAGAGGCGCCGGCCTTTTCCGCCGTTCTTCCGGTCCCGTCAGCTTCTTCGCCGGCGACCTCGGCAGCTCCCGTGATTCCGCTCGAGGTGGCGCCGGCCGCGCACATCACCGCCGCCACCGCACCCGCCTGGGAGGACCTGGCGGCGCGTTTTCGTCCAATTTTCGAGCGCATTGCCGAAGGTGCGGTGGCGCGCGAACAGAGCCGCACGCTCGCCCACGAACCGGTCGCTTGGTTGCGCGAAGCCGGGTTCGGCGCCGTGCGCATTCCTCAGGCTTACGGTGGTCTCGGCGCCACCATTCCGCAGCTGTTTCGCCTGCTGCTCGAGCTGGCCGAGGCCGATTCCAACGTTTCGCACCTGTTCCGGGGACATTTCTCGTTTCTCGAAGCCCGGCTGAACATTCCCGACGCCGCGTCGCACGCCCGGTGGTTTCCCCAGATCGCGCAGGGCGTCGTGCTCGGGTACGCGATGGCCGAACGGACCGAGCACACCGGCGGCTCGGCGAAACTCATCTGCGAAAACGGCGAGTACTTCGTCGACGGCACCAAGTATTACAGCACCGGCACGATCTATGCCGACTGGATCATTGTCTCGTTGTTCGAGGGCGAGGAGCGCGTGAGCGTGGCGGTGCCGGTCAACGCGCCGGGAGTCACGCGTCTCGACGATTGGGACGGTTTCGGCCAGCGCCTCACCGGCAGCGGCACGACCCGTTTCGACCGGGTCCGCATCGGGGAGGACCAGATCATCCGCCGGTTCGGCCCCAACGACTATCTCCTGTCTTACCAGAAATCGTTTTTGCAACTCGTGCTCCTCGCCAGCGTTGCGGGGGTGGGCCGCGCCGTGTTGCGCGACGGCCTCGAGTTCGTCCGGCCGCGCACGCGGGCGTTCGGCATCCCGGGCAAATCGAGCCCCAAGGACGATCCGTTGGTGCAGCGCGTGATCGGCAAGGTGTCCAGCCTCGCGTTCTCCGCCGAGACGCTCGTCCTGGGGATCGCCCAGCATCTCGAGGACATCTATCAGCTCGCCCAGCGAGGCCAGGCAACCGAAGCCGACTTTGTCGCGACCGAGATCAAGGCGTTTCAAGCGCAACAGATCGTGCTGCCTCAGGTGCTCGAGGCGGCGACCCTCGTCTTCGAGGTGGGCGGGGCGTCTGCGACCAGCGAAGCCCGCCGGCTCGACCGCCACTGGCGCAACGCCCGGACCGCGGCGTCGCACAATCCCGCCATCCATCGCGAAGCGGCGATCGGCGACTACCTCCTCAACGGCACCGTGCCCGACCGCGCCTGGCGCGAGGCGTTCGAGAAACGCGCGCCGACCACGACAAGCGACGCCGTCGGCCCCGGCCGCTCGGCGGTGCAAGCCGGGACCGATCCGTCGCCCCAGTCGGGAACTTGATCACTGGCTTACACCGTCTCACCCGATCTCCATTTTTCTCCCATGACCACCCGCACGCGACAGATGAGCATCGGCATGAACATCCTCGGCCTCGGCGGCCACCAGGCCGCATGGCGGAGGGGAGAATCGCATTGGAGCGCGCTCCAAAACCTGGCCTATTTCCAGAATATCGCCCGCATTTCGGAACGCGGGGCGCTCGATGCCATCTTTCTCGCCGACAGTCCGGCCCTCGGTGTCGATGTTTCCCACCAGCCAGCCGGCCGTCTCGAACCCACGGTTCTGCTGACGGCCGTGGCGCTGGCGACAAAGCACATCGGGGTCATCGCCACGGCGTCGACGACTTACAACGACCCTTTCAATCTCGCCCGCCGGATTGCCTCGATGGATTTCATCAGCGGCGGGCGGGCCGCATGGAACGCTGTTACCAACGCCGGCGACGCGGCGGCCCAGAACTTCGGCCTGGCGGGCGCTCCGTTGCATCTCGACCGCTACGAACGGGCCGAAGAATTCCTCGAGGTCGTCGACAAACTTTGGGACAGCTGGGAGGATGATGCGATCATCGGCGACCGCTTGCAGGGACGGTACGCCGATCCGAAGAAGGTTCACGAGATCAACCACGTCGGAAAACATTTCTCCGTCAAAGGCCCGCTTAATCTGCCCCGTTCGCCCCAGGGCCGCCCCGTCGTCGTGCAGGCCGGCGGCTCCGAGGGTGGCAAGGCCCTCGGCTCCCGCCACGCCGACGCCATTTTCTGCACCCAGACCACGTTGGAGGACGGCATCGCTTTCTACAACGAGATGAAAGATCGGGCCCGCGCCTGGGGTCGCGATCCCGAGCACCTGAGAATCATGCCGGGTCTCTCCACCGTCATCGGCAGCACCGAGGAGGAGGCGAACCGCCGGTGCGATGAACTCGACACCTACTTGGGGCCCGACGGGGCCATCGCGCAGGTCGCCCAGCGGATCGGCCTCCCCGTCAAGGAGCTCGATCTCGACGCGCCGCTGCCGTGGCACCGCCTGGGCGACCTCACGCCGCCGGAAAAGGGCTCGCACGGGTTCTTCGAGGCTCAGATCAAACTCGCCCGGCGCGAGAATCTCACGGTGCGGCAACTCTCGAAGCGTATTCGCAGCGGCCACCGCCTCGCCGTGGGCTCGCCCGAGCAGATCGCGGACACGCTCACCGAATGGTTTCTCGCCGGGGCCGGCGACGGCTTCAATCTCATGCCCGACGCTTTTCCTTCGGGTGCCGAAATATTTGTCGATCACGTCGTCCCGCTCCTCCGGAAGCGCGGCGTGTTTCGGCATGAATATACCGGCACCACCCTGCGGGACCATCTCGGCCTCCCCCGACCGCCCAGCCAGTACGCCGCGAAAACCTCCGTCACCGTCCCCTGACCCGCCTCTTCCACACCCAACGAAAAAGAACATCCGTCGACAAAACCATGCCCTCCGTCCTCCTCCTCTCCGGTAGCCCTTCGGCGCTGTCTCGTTCCGGCGCCTTGCTCGAATACGCGCGCCGCCACTTCGTCTCGGCCGGCCTGACGGCGAACGTGCTCGGCCTGCGTGATTTCCCGGCCAAGGAACTTATCCTCGGCAAATACGACAGCCCCGCGTTCGACACCGTGAAGGGTCTGCTCGCCGATGCCTCGGCGGTCGTGGTGGCGACTCCGATCTACAAGGCCGCCTACACCGGCGGACTCAAGGCATTGCTCGATATTCTGCCGCAGTCGGCCTTGCGCGGCAAAACCGTGCTCCCGCTGGCGACCGGCGGTTCGCTCGCCCACCTCCTGGCGATCGACTATGCGTTGAAGCCGGTGCTTTCCGCCCTCGGCGCGACCGATCTGCTTCAAGGCGTCTATATCGTGGACAAGCAACTCACGGTCGGCACCGACGGCCTGCCCGAGTTTGCCGACGAAGAGGTGCGCGCGCGTTTCCTGGATGCCGTCGCCCAGCTGGCCGCCGGGATCAAATCGACGCCGGTGGCGGTTTGAACTTCAAACGCTTTGCCGCCATGCCCAACGCCAGAATTGAAGCCGCCGTCGCGGCCATCGCCCGCGGTCAGCCCGTCGTGGTCGCCGATCATCCCGGCCGCGAAAACGAAGGCGACCTGATCATGGCCGCCGAGAAAGTCACGCCCGAGCAGATCGCGTTTTTCGTCCGCCACACGAGTGGTATCATCTGCGTGTCGTTGCCGGCCGAGCGGCTTGAGCAGTTGCGACTGCCGCTGATGGTCCGGGACAACACCGAGGCCCATCGGACGGCCTTTACCGTCACGGTCGATTGGAAACACGGCACGACCACCGGCGTCTCCGCGGCGGATCGGGCCGCCACGATCCGAGCGCTCGCCGATCCCGGGGCGACGGCGGAGGGCTTCGCCCGTCCGGGGCACATTTTTCCGCTGCGGAGCGAACCTGCCGGCGTGCTTGCGCGCCCCGGGCATACCGAGGCGGCGGTCGATCTCATGCGCCTCGCCGGGTTGTCGCCGGCCGGCGTGCTGTGCGAGATCGTCAACGAAGATGGATCAATGGCGCGGGGCCGGCAGCTCGAGGAATTCGCCCGGCAACACCGGCTGCCCTTCATCACGATCCCGGAACTGGTCACCTACCGGCGCCAACGGGAACGCCTGGTGACGAAGGGGGCGGTCGCCCGCCTGCCGACCCGTCACGGCGAATTCACCGCGCATGTCTACTGCTCAATCCTTGACGGCACCGAGCACATTGCGCTGGTCAAAGGGGACGTGAGCGGGCGGGAGAACATCCTCGTTCGGGTTCATTCGGAGTGCATCACGGGCGACATCCTGGGTTCGCTCCGTTGCGATTGCGGCCAGCAATTGGAAAATGCCCTGGCGCGGGTGGCGCGAGAAGACGCCGGGGTCGTGCTCTATCTGCGCAATCACGAGGGCCGCGGCATCGGACTGACCGAGAAGCTCCGCGCCTATGCGCTGCAGGACGAAGGTCTCGACACCGTGCAGGCCAACGAGAAACTCGGTCTCCCGGTCGATGCGCGCAGCTATGACGTCGGCGCCCAGATTCTCTCGGAGCTCGGGCTCACGACGATCCGTCTGATGTCGAACAATCCGGCGAAAATCACCGGTCTCGAAACCTATCGTCTGAAGATTGTCGAGCGCGTGCCGTTGCTGACCGCCCCCACTTGCGAAAATCACCGGTACCTTTACACTAAGCAGGCCAAGTTGGGCCACCTGCTGGATCTGTCTGCGGACGGGAATTGCCACTTTTCCGCTTCGTCCCCTCTGCTCGAGCGGATTGGTCTTTCCTGAAAATATCTTTAATGCCTCCGGCATGTCCATTTCACTCAGCCCGCCTCTAGTTGAGCTTCCCGATCCACCGCCCGCCGGGGGGTCTGCGTTGCTAAGATTGCTCGCGCTTTGCTGGCGCGACCGGGTGCGCTGCGTCCAGATCATATTCTGCCAGATCGGCCTGCTCGCGCTCGGCCTGGTCGGACTGGGCTCCGCCGGACTCGGGATCGACTACCTGCACGCTCAACTTGACCCGTCTGCGCTGCGCGTGCGGTGGCCTTTTGGTCTGGTTCCGCCCGTCTCCTGGGCGCCCATGACCGTGCTTTCGATCATTGCGTTGGTTGTCATCCTTTCCGCGCTGCTGCGCGGCGCACTCACCTGGCTCGGGGGCGCGCTGCTCGCCCGACTGGTCCACCGCCGCGTGCTCGCCGATTTGCAAACCGCCGTTTTCGCCAAGCTTCAATACCTGCATTTCCGCTTCTTCGATCAACACAGTCGCGGCGAGATCATCAACCGCGCCACCGGCGACATCGCGTCCGTGCGCGCGTTTGTCGACACCGTGCTCATCCAGGCGCTCGTTACGGTGCTCACCGTGGCCGTCTATCTGGTTTACATGGTGAACATTCACGTTGGCCTGACCGTGGCCTGCTTGTCGCTGCTTCCGCTCATGCTCTTCGGTTGCGTGCGCTATTCCCACGCCGTTCATCCGCTCTACCTGCGCAACCGGTCCCTTTTTGACCGCATGGTGCTCACGCTGGCCGAGTCGATCGAGGGGGTCGGCGTCATCAAGGGTTTCGCCCGCGAGCCGGAGGTGGCCGCCCACTTCCGGGCCGACAATGCCGCCGTCAAGGACCAGCAGCGCCGCATCTTCTGGCGCATGTCGCTGTTCACCCCGAGCATCGATTTCCTGACGCAGTTCAGCCTGGTCATCCTCCTGCTCTATGGAGGCAAGCTGGTGATCGCGGGCCAGCTGCCTCTCGGTACCGGTCTCGTAGTCTTCGCCGGATTGCTGCAGCAGTTCGCCAACCAGGTCACCACCATCGCCCAGATTGCCAACGGCATTCAGGAAAGCCTGACCGGCGCCCGCCGCGTGTTCGACATTCTCGACGCTCCCGCCGGCCTCCCTCTGCCGGCGCACCCGGTCGTGCCCACGGCTAGTTCCGGTGGCGTCCGGTTTGAGGAGGTGTTCTTTCACCATGTCGAAGGTGGTCCCGCCGCCCTCAACGGTGTGAGCATCGACGTGGCGCCAGGCGAGTGCATCGCCGTGGTCGGAGAAACGGGAGCGGGGAAAAGCGCTTTGCTCAGTCTCATCCCGCGCTTTTACGACCCCACGGCCGGTCGCGTCCTCGTGGACGGCGTCGATGTCCGCGACTGGGATCTACAGGCCCTCCGTCGTCGCGTTGGCGTTGTTTTTCAGGAAAACTTTCTCTTCAGCGACACGGTCGCGGCGAACATCGCTTTCGGCCAGCCCGACGCCCCGCGAGAAGCGATCGTGGCCGCGGCCAAAGCCGCTTGCGCGCACGAATTCATCGAGGCGCTGCCCGAAGGCTATGAAACTGTGCTGGGCGAAAGCGGAGTCGATCTGTCCGGCGGCCAGCGCCAGCGGCTGACGATCGCCCGGGCTCTGCTCGCGCATCCGACGATCCTGCTGCTCGACGATCCCACCGCCGCTATCGATCCGGAGACAGAGCACGAGATCCTCGCGGCCATCGAGCAATCGCTGGCCGGTCGCACGACCTTTGTGGTGGCACACCGCCTCAGCACACTGCGCCGGGCCGACCGGATCATCGTCCTGGAGCGGGGGAGCATTGTGCAGACCGGCACCCATCTTCAGCTGCTGCACGAGGAAGGTCCCTACCGGGGCGCCGCCATGCACCAGATGGTGGACGACGAGAGTCGCCGCCTGCTTGCCGAGGAAGGCGGCCTGGTTCCGGCATGAGCGCGAGCGCAAACGCGGTCGGCCGGGGCGATCCCTTGCGCGGGGTGGGCGAGGAGCGCCCGCCCGGGGCCGTCATCGACTGGCGGGTCGTCCGGCGTGTGCTGGGTTATACGCGGCCCTACGCGGCCAAGCGCAATTTCGTTTTTGTCCTGACCGCCGTGCGCGCCGTGCAAAAGCCCGCGCTGGCCTGGGCGATCGCCACCATCATCAACGGCCCGGTCCGGCGCGGTGATTACCGGCTCACCGTCATTGAGACGGCCGGATTTCTCGCGCTGCTGGCTTTTACGGCGTTGGTCTTTCATCTGCGCCAGCGCCATCAGCTCGAGCTCGGCGAGGCGGTCATTCACGACCTGCGCAACGATATCTTCAGCAATCTCCAACGGATGCCGCTGGAATATTTCCACAAGACCAAGCTCGGCCGCATCCTCAGCCGGGTCATCACCGACATCGAGTCCGTGCGCCGCGGCATGCAGCAGGTGTTTTTCTTCAGCATCCTGCTCCTGGGCCAGATGGTCGTCGCCGCCGCGCTCATGCTCTACTACAACTGGGCGCTCTTCCTCTTGCTCCTGGGCGTGGGGCCGCTGGTGTGGCTGACCAACCGCCATTTCCATCCGCGGCTCAGCCGCCTCTCCCGCGCCGCCGCGGAGAGCAGCAGCCGTCTGACCGGCAACCTGGCCGAGTCCGTGCGCGGCATGCGGGTCATCCAAGGCTTCACCCGCCAGCGCCGCGGTGAAGAAATCTTCGGCGGCTACGTTGACCGCCTCGCCGGCGACAATGTGGCCCTCGCCTCTGAGTCCGCGCTTTATGTCCCGCTCCTCGACCTGGGCAGCCAGCTCTTCATCGCCGCCATGCTGGTGGTCGGCGGTTACGGGGCGCTGCACGGATTTGCAGGAATGGATGTCGGCAGCCTGATCGCATTCTTCTTCCTGCCGGCGCTGTTCTTCCAATCCCTCCAGCAGCTTGGCAGCCTCTATTCCCAGACGGTCATTTCGATGGCTGGCGCCGAGCGCGTGTTTCAGCTGATTGATCTGAACCCGGCGTGGGAGGACGGGGCTGATGCGCGCGAACTGCCCGATCCACGAGAAGCTGCGATCCCGGGCGCGGCCCGCGGTGCCAGCGTCGAGTTTCGCCGGGTTTCCTTTGGTTACGATCCCGCACGGCTGGTGCTGCACGACGTCAATTTCCTGGCGGACCCCAATCAGACGGTCGCTTTCGTGGGGCACACGGGCAGCGGCAAGAGCACGATCGTGAACTTGGTGGCGAAATTCTACCTGGCAACCCAAGGCGAGATTCTCGTCGACGGGCACGAGATCAAAACCCTTCGCGCGGGGTCGTTGCGGCGCCAGATGGGCATCGTGTTCCAGACCAATTTTCTGTTCACGGGCACGGTCCGGGAGAACATCCGTTTCGGCCGGCCCTCCGCCACCGACGCCGAAGTGGCCGATGCCGCCAGTCGGCTCGACTGCCTCGATCTTTTCGAGGGCCTGCCGCAGGGCCTCGCCACCGAAGTGGGGGAGGGCGGGACGAATCTTTCGCTCGGCCAGCGCCAGCTGGTCTGCTTTGCGCGTGCGTTGCTGGCTGACCCCCGGATTCTGATCCTCGACGAGGCCACGAGCGCGGTCGATCCGGTCACCGAGCGTCGCCTGCAGCACGCGCTCGGCCGCCTGCTGGCCGGCCGCACCAGTTTTGTCGTGGCTCACCGGCTGAGTACCATCGTGCGCGCGGACCAGATCATCGTGCTCGACCAGGGCCGCATCGTCGAACGCGGCACCCACCAGAAATTGTTGGCGCGCCGCGGCAAGTATCACGCCCTCTATCGCGAGTTTGTGTTTGCCGGGCTGAGCAGTCGGGAGACCGGTCCCGCCGAGGGGCAGGCCGGCGTTGAGAAAACCGGCAAATTCACCGCCCAGCCGCTGAGCGCCTGACCGTCGAACGGCAGATGACAAACAATCGTCGACGAATCACTTGACAGAAAATCATACGAGTTCAGTATGAATTGAAATCTGGGCGTTTTGGACGCTCGAGCCGACCGTATCAACGGAGGCGATTGTCGCTACTCCCACCACGAGAGCATTTGTGAGTCAGCAAGAAAGGGAAGGCCAGCCAAGGACCACCGGGGCGCCCTCGACCGAATCCTCTACGGCTATCCTATGCTCTCAAACCCAGTCTCAATTCGCACCCGGTTTCCCTTGGCAGGGGAAGGAAGGCCGGCGCGTCCGGTTCGTGCGGAAATCCGAGGACGCCCCACGACAACCGGCGATGAAGTCTCTGTGACATCGCTCCGGGTCCGAGGTGAGGCTAGCACCCGCAAAGAAAGGGATCCAATCGATGGCTAAAAAACTTCACGTCAATCTCTTTGAGATGAATTGCGTGAGCCACATCATCCACGGGCTCTGGGCTCACCCGACCAACAACCGTCACCGGTTCAACGAGCTTTCGTATTGGACCAAGCTGGCCCAGCTCCTCGAGCACGGCGCCTTCGACAGCGTCTTTCTGGCCGATGTGATCGGCACCTACGACGGATTCCGCGACGGCCCCGAGACCGCGTTGCGCGAGGCGGTGCAGATTCCGAGCAACGATCCGCTGCTCGTGATTCCGGCCATGGCCGCGGTAACGAAAAACCTGGGATTCGGCGCGACGTTTTCGACGACCTACGAGCCCCCATTCGCCTTTGCCCGCCGCGCCAGCACGCTCGATCACCTGACGAAGGGCCGCTTCGCCTGGAATATCGTCACTTCCTACCTGCCGAACGCTGCGCGCAATTTCGGCCTCGAAGGCGAGGTGCCGCACGACGAGCGCTACGTCATCGCCGATGAGTATCTCGATGTGCTCTACAAGCTGTGGGAGGGTTCGTGGGACGACGATGCGGTGATACAGGACCGCGAGCGGCGCATCTTCACCGATCCCGCGAAAGTCCGGTACATCAACCACGAGGGTCCCCAGTTCAAGGTGGCCGGTCCGCATCTCTGCTCTCCCTCGCGCCAGCGTACGCCCGTGCTTTATCAGGCCACAGGCTCTCATGCGGGCAAGGAATTCGCCGCCCGCCACGCCGAGGCGGTTTTCACCGGAGGCATGAACGCCGAGGCCGTCCGCACCAACATCGCCGACATGCGCGCGCGCCTTGTCCGGCACGGCCGCAAGCCGACCGACATCAAGTTCATTACCGGCGCCGGCATAATCACCGGCCGGACGGACGTCGAGGTGGCCAAAAAGCTGGAGGAATATCGCCGCCTCATCAGCGTCGACGGCCGGCTCGCACACAGCCAGTCGCGGATCGACTACGCCAAATATCCACGCAGCGAACGCCTGGCGGACATCATCGCCCGGAAGGATCCCGGCTACGACCAGATCGGTCCGCGCTTCAAGCCGGAGCAGACCATCGGCGAGGTGCTCGACCAGCTGGGCGGCATCAACTACGGGCGCTATTTCGTGGCCGGCACGCCCTCCGTCGTGGCCGATGCGATCGAGAAGTGGCTGGATGAGGACGACATCGACGGCATAAACCTCGTTCAGTACCACAGCTACGACACCGCGCGCGATTTCATCGAGTACGTCGTGCCCGAGCTGCGCCGCCGCGGTCGTTATCGCGAGAGTTACAACGACGGCGAAACCCTGCGCGAGCGTCTCTTCGGCGCCGGGCGGGCGCGGCTGCCGGACTACCATTACGGTGCTCGTTACCGCGATCCGGCCCGGTTGAAAGATCCGTTCCAACCTTTGACGGTGCCGCCCAAGTCGGCGGAGGCCGATGCGCTTTCGATGCACGAGCAGCGGGAGAGAACCACGCCCGGAACAGCCGCGACGGTTCCCGTGAAGCCGCCCTCCGCGCGTCCAGCTGCTTTGTCTTCATCTCCGGAAAAAAACCTCGCCACCGCCACCACTCCATGAGCCCACTCCGATTCCATTGGTTTCTTCCCACGTACGGCGACAGCCGCTACATTGTCGGCGGCGGTCACGGCGTCCCTCCGGGTGCCGCCGGCGGCGCCCGTCCCGCCACCCTGGCTTACCTGGGCCAAATTGCCCGCAGTGCCGAGCAGCTCGGCTATGTCGGTGCGCTCACCCCGACCGGCGCCTGGTGCGAGGACGCGTTCATCGTGGACTCGATGCTCGCCAGTGTCACCGAGACCTTCAAATTCCTCGTGGCCATCCGCCCCGGTCTGATTTCACCGACGCTCGCGGCCCAGATGGCCGCGTCGTTCCAACGCTATTCGAACGGCCGCCTCCTGCTCAACGTCGTGGTCGGGGGCGAACCGCATGAGCAGCGGGCGTACGCGGATTTTTCGGACAAGGCGGAACGCTATGAACGCGCGGACGAGTTCCTCCAGATCGTGCACGCCCTCTGGGAACGGCCCAACGTCAATTTCAAGGGCCGCTTCTATCAGGTCGAAAACGCTACGTTGCCGTCGCGGCCCGACATCCGGCCGCCGCTCTACATCGGCGGCTCTTCCGGCGGGGCCGGCCCGGTGACCGCCCGGCATATCGACGTTTATCTCACCTGGGGCGAGCCGACTTTTGCGGTGGCGGAGAAAATCGCCCGCATCCGGGCGCTGGCCGCGATCGAGCGGCGCACCGTGCGGTTCGGCATCCGGTTGCACGTCATCACGCGCGACACCTCCGAGGCCGCCTGGGCCGAAGCCAACCGGTTGCTCGCGGCCATCGACCCCGAGACGATCAAGTCCGTGCAGGCCGGTCTCGCCCGCAGCGAGGGTGAGGGCCAGAAGCGCATGCTGGCATTGCACAACGGCTCCACGGCCAACCTCGAGATCGAGCCCAATCTCTGGGCCGGCTTCGGCTTGGTCCGCGGCGGCGCCGGCACGGCCTTGGTGGGCAGTCATGCCGAGATCGCCGCGAAGATCAAAGCCTACGCGGCGCTCGGCTTGGAGGAGTTCGTTCTCTCCGGCGTGCCGCATCTGGAGGAGGCGTATTGGTTCGCCGAAGGCGTCCTGCCGATCCTGCGCAAGGAGGGCCTTTGGAGCCATCCGCGCGGCGAGGTCAGGCAAACCAGTCACGTCGACATTCCGTTCTCGCCCGCGGCCACCCGCGAACCGGTGGCAGCAGCGAACTGAACTCACGATGTCCTCTGCAAACAGCGTCTCCGCGCTACCTGCACACATTGTTGCCTCTGATGCGGAGGCACTAGCCGCCGCCCGCGACGTCGCCGCCCTTCTTGCGCCCGAAGCGTCGGCGCGCGATCGCGAGCGGCGCAAGGCTGTCGCGGAAATGGATCTCCTCTCGGCGCGCGGTCTGCTGGCCCTCACCGTGCCGCGCAACCATGGCGGAGCAGACGTTTCTGCCGAGACGCTCGCGCAGGTCTTCCAGATTCTCGCCGCCGCCGACCCGGCCGTCGCCCAGCTGCCGCAAAGCCATTTTGTTTTCTTGAACGCCATTCGCGAGGACGGCACGGAGGAGCAAAAAAGGTTCTTCTTCGCCGAAGTGCTGGATGGGGCTCGCTTTGGCAACGCCCAGGCTGAACGCGGCTCATCCTCCGCCCTCGATCTCAAAACGCGCCTGCGCCGCTCGGGGGCCGACTTCGTGCTCGAGGGCACCAAACATTATACGACCGGCGCCCTTTTCGCCCACTGGCTTCCGGTGGCAGCACTCGATGACGACGAACGCCTCGTGCTCGCTTATGTCCCGCGTTCCGCCGCCGGCGTGGAGGTGCTCGATGATTGGAACGCCCTCGGACAGCGGGCAACCTACAGCGGCACGGCGCATTTCCGGGCGGTGGCGGTGCCGGCGGAGCACGTCGTTGCCCATTGGCGCCTGTTTCAGCGACCCTCGACGTTCCACGCCTACGCCCAACTTCTGCACGCCGCCATCGACGTCGGCATCGCCCAAAACGCCCTCGAGGACACTGCCGCGGCCGTGCGAGCGCGCAAACGTCCCCGCCTGGGCGCCCCGGTTGCGCGCGCGAACGAGGATCCGCTCCTGCTCCTGCGTTTCGGACAGCTTTACGCCAAATTCCACGCCGCCGAGGCATTGACCCTGAGTTCGGCCCGCGCGCTCGATGCGGCCGGCCCGCGGCCCGACCCCGCAGCGGCGGCGAGGGTTGCGGTTCTGGTCGGCGAAGCGAAGGCCTACGCGGAAGAGGTGTCGGTCGAAATTGCCAGCGAGCTGTTCGCCTTGCTCGGGACCAGCGCCTCCGACGAATCGCTCAACCTCGATCGCCACTGGCGCAATGCGCGGGTTCACAGCGTTCACGACGCGAACCAGTGGAGGTATCATGCCGCCGGCAACTGGTACCTTAATGGCGTTGCACCATCCCGACCCGTCCGGCGTCTGGCTACCGAACCTGAATCCACCTGATGATATGATCACCTTGCGCCACGTCAGCAAAACCTTCGCCACGGCCGAGGGCCCCCTTCGCGCGGTCGCCGACGCGTCCCTCCAGATCGAGGAGGGTGACATCTACGGCATCATCGGCTTCAGCGGCGCCGGCAAGTCCACTTTGCTTCGCACGATCAATCTCCTCGAGAAACCCGACCCCGACCCGCAAACGAGCATCGTGGTCGGCGGACAGGAGATGACGAAACTCTCCAAGGCCGGGCTCAACCTGGCGCGCCAGTCGATTGGATTTGTTTTCCAGCATTTCAACCTGCTCAACAACCGCACGGTCTCCGACAATGTCGCGTTTCCCCTCGAAATCGCGGGTCACTCGAGGACCGACCGGACCGCCCGCGTCCGGGAGTGCCTGGAGATCGTCGGTCTCGCCGACAAAGCCAACGCGTATCCAGCGAAGCTAAGTGGAGGCCAGAAGCAACGCGTGGCCATCGCCCGGGCCATCGCCAACCATCCCAAAGTGCTGTTGTGTGACGAACCGACATCGTCCGTTGACCCGCAGATGACCGGCACCATCCTCGCTTATCTGCGGCAGATCAACGAACGCTTCGGGCTCACGATCATCCTCGTGACCCACGAAATGGCCGCAGTGAACGCGATCTGCAACAAGGTCGCCGTCATGGAGAGTGGGCGGGTGGTGGAACGATTCGCGCTGAATGATCCGGCGCACGTTCCGCAGTCCGGCATCGCCCGGCACCTGCGCCGCGATCGCACGGTCGGCGCGACCTATCTGCAGGACTTCGTTCCCACGATCTGAATTTTTATGTCCACGAAAATCACCGACTACCGCTTGTTCGGACGCACCGGCGTCAAAGTTTCCCCGCTTACGCTGGGCTGCATGATGTTTGGGAGGCGCACCGACCCCGACGAGTCCTTCCGCATCATCGACCGCGCGATCGACGCCGGCATCAATGTGCTCGACACCGCCAACGGCTACACCCGGGGGCGGAGCGAGGAAATCACGGGCGAGGCGCTGAAACGCAACGGCAAGCGCGCCCGGATCTTTCTCGCCTCGAAGGTGCATTTCCCGATGAGCGACGATGACGTGAACAACCAAGGCGTTTCCCGCCGGCACATCGTCGAGCAGGCCGAGGCCAGCCTGCGCCGCCTGAAGACCGACTACCTCGACCTCTACCAGATCCACCGTCCGCATCCCGAGGTCGCCATCGACGAAACCCTGCGCGCCCTCGACGACCTCGTGCGGACGGGAAAGGTTCGCTACATCGGCTCCACGACCTTTGCGGGCTGGCAGGTCGTCGAGGCACTCTGGGCCAGCGAGAAGTTGCACCTCAATCGTTTCGTCTCCGAGCAACCTCCCTACAACCTGCTCGACCGCCGGATCGAGCGCGAGTTGATCCCGGTTGCCCAGACTTTTGGCCTGGCAGTGATCCCATGGAGCCCCATCGGAGGCGGGTTGCTCTCGGGAAAGTATCAGCGAGGTCAGCCAATCCCCGACGATGCGCGTTATTCTCCCGCCAATCGCGCGGCGATGGGTGGTGGCCGCCCTGGCAACCGTCCGGGTCGCGGGAGTCCCGCCGGCCGTTTTGTGGACGAAATCTACGATGTCATTGAGCCGCTCTCGGTTCTCGCGACGGAAAAAGGGGTGCCGCTCTCGCAGCTGGCGCTCGCCTGGGTGGTGCAGCAGCCCGGTGTCACCAGCCCGATCGTGGGCCCGCGCACGCTCGACCAGCTGGAGGACGCGCTCAAAGCGTTGGAAATCACCCTGACGCCGGAAGATTTGAAGCGCATCGACGAAATCATCCCGCCCGGCACGAACGTCTCACCCTTCTACGAAGCCGAACACGGTGCGTCGCAGTTCCGATGGTGAGACGCGGATAGGCTATTCCGCCCCATGATAAAAGATGATCCGGGAGCAAGGACAGATTGGAGCCGGTGCCGTTCGGGGCAGGAACGGCAATCCGTCTTGTCCCTCAGCTCCATGGGGTCACACCCGAGACGCTCGCGCGAACTGGATACAATCTCGGAAAGCATTCGTTCGCGCGGTGACTGACGGCATGTCGCCCGACGATGCCCAAGACGGGCGGAAATCTCCCGCGGACGCGGTCAGGGAAGGGGCGCACGTAGCTTTGCGACGCGCCGATCAAACACGAAGGGCTCCGGCGCAGACACCGTGATCCGGGCAAAATCCGGATCGGCCGGGTTGAGCAGGAAATTGGTTTCCTCGGGGATGAGAACGCTTGGAACCGCCAGAATTGCGGTCCCGCCCGACTGAAGGTCAAGGGATTCCGTGGGGCGTGTCTGGCATGAAGCCGCAGGCCGGAGCCACTTCTTTATCGGCTGGTCAGCTTGATGCGGGCACTTTTTAGACCGGACGACTCGGCCGTGAATTCTATTTCGCCGCCCGTGGGCGTCGTTTGGACGATGGCTTGGGCGAGACCGTTGAAGGCGGAACGACGGTCCGCCTTGTCGGGCTCGTGGCAGCTCGGGTCGCCATTGCCCACGCCGATCAATTTGGCCGGCCCGGTGACGGTGAAAATGATTTTGTTGTCGGCAGTCGGGACGACACGGCCTTGCGCGTCGAGCACCTCGACCGTCACCACGGCCAGGTCGGCATTGTTCGCGGCGAGCACGGATCGGTCGACGGTCAGGCGGATCGCGGCGGGGGCGCCGGTGGTTTCGCACACCGCCTCGATCGACCGCCCCCGGTACACGCCTTTGGCCACCAGCCGGCCGGGAGCGTATTGCACTTTCCACTCAAGATGATGATAAGGTTTGGTGGTTTGTCGGCCCAGGGAAACATCGTTGAGAAACAGCTCGACCTCCTCGCAATTGCTGTGGACCCAGACGGAAATTGCATGTCCCTCCCTGCCCGACCAGTTCCAATGCGGGAAGAGATGCAGCACCGGCGTGTCCGTCCACCACGCCTTGTAATAATAGTAGCTGTCCTTGGGGAAGCCGCAAAGGTCCATGAAACCGTAGTGGCAGTTCACGACGGGCCATCCAAACGGCCGCGGTTCGCCCTTGTAGTCGAAGCCCGACCACACAAAGCCGCCGGCGATGTAGTCGTTCGCGGCCACCGGGGGCCACGCCTGCTCGACGGTCTGGCCGGCCGGACCGGCGGTGATGCTGTAGGCGGAAACATAGCCCCGCTCGCGGTCGCCGTAATAATCTTCCCAATGGTCGGTCGTGTAGATGCCGCGGGTGCCGATCTCGCTCGCGATTTCCGTGGCGACGATGGGTACGGCGGGTTTCTGCGCGTGAACCGCCGCATACACGTCGGGGTGATAGTTGATGCCGATCACGTCCAGGACGCCGAGAAATCCCTCCGGACTGTCGAATCCGCCGTTCATGGCCGCGGTGATGGGGCGCGTGGGGTCGAGCTCGTGGACCCGCTGCTTCATCGCACGGGCCAGGGCGGCGGCCTCGGCGGAACCCTGAATCCACTGTTCGTTGCACAACGACCAGAGAATGATGCCCGGGTGATTCCGGTCGCGCAGCACCAGCGCGCTGAGATCGCGATGCTCGACCGCGCGGGCGTCCTTCGGCGTCTGATCCTCGTAGCCATCCCCCAGATGCCGGTTCTCGGCAATGACGAGAAAACCGAGTCGATCGCATTCATCGAGCAGGAAAGGCGCGACCGGATTGTGCGACAGGCGAATCGCGTTGCAGCCCATTTCCTTCAGCCGCTCGAGGCGCCAGGTGAAGAGCCGGTCCGGCACCGCCACGCCGACGCCGGCGTGATCCTGGTGCAGATTGACGCCTTGGAGCTTGAGCCGTTTGCCGTTGAGAAAAAATCCGTGCTCGGCGTCGAAGCGCAGGTGGCGAACTCCGAAGTTCGTCGTCACCTGATCGACGATTTCGCGACTCACGGTCAACGTGCTGCGCAAGCGATAAAGGTACGGATTTTCCGGCGACCAGAGGCTGGCTTTGGTCAGGGCGATCGCCTGCGCGATTTTTGCGCTTTCCCCGGCGGGAAGCGTCCGGTCTGACGACGCGGCTGCGACGGTCTGGCCGGCGGCGTCGAGGATTTCGCTCTGGAGGGTCGCCGTGATCGGCGCGGCACTGCTGTTGGTGACCTCGGTGATCGCAAGGACAGTGGCGTCGGCTCGGACGCCGTCGCCGGGGTTGCCCACCGCCGGGGCGGCAAAGATCCCGTCCGGCGCGATGTGCACCGGGTCGAGCGCGACCAGGCGGACATGCCGATAGATGCCGCCGCCTTCGTACCACCAGCCGTCGAAACGCGGATCAACCTGCACAACCAAGACATTTTTGCCACCATAGTCCGCCGCGGAGGTGATGTCGAAACGTGAGCGGGTGTAGCCGCTGTATTGACTGCCAATCTCGTGCCCGTTGAGCCAATAGCGGCTGTTGCTGAACACACCATCGAACTCCAGCCAGAGGCGTTTGCCCTTCGCGTCGGCCGGCACGGGAATCGTCCGGCGATAGACCGCGGGTTGCACCGGGAGAAAGCCATGCAGCCAATGCCAGCCCCGATTCATATCCGCCGCGGGAAAACGATTCGTTTCCTCGAAGGTGCCTTCGATGACGTAATCGTGCGGCACATCCACCTCGCGCCAGGCGCGATCGTCGTAGGCGGGAGCGGTCGCGCCGGGCGCCTCGCCGAGGTGGAACCGCCAACCTTGGTCGAGCGACAGAGTTTGGCGCGTTGGGCTGGCGACGGCCGCATTTAAGGCCAGGGCGGCCAGTGCGATGATGAATGGGTGGCTGCGGGTGGCGACGCCGCAAAGAGTGAGCATTGGTCAAAAATCCGGGGTGCCGACATTTATGGGAGGTCGGATGCCGGCGGGCCCGGCCTTGTTTCCACCGTGGCCATCGCCGGCACGAGACCCTCGGCCCGGGCGGTCAGGGTGATTTTTCCCGCCGTGCGCGCGGAGCGGACGATGATCTGGGCGAGGCCGTTGAACAGGCTGCGCGACCATTGCACGGAGGTTGGTCGGCCCACGACGTCCAGTTGCACATCGGGATCCAAGCCGCCCTGGCCGTAGCCGTTGTACACTCCCACGGCGATCACGTTGTCGCCGACGTGCAGGCATTGCTTGAGGTCAAAGGCCGGTTTCGCGGACCAGTCGTGCGACTCGCCGATGAACTGATTGTTCACGAAGTACCAGCCTTCCTCATCGCAGCCGCCAAATCGCAGCTGCACCCCGGCGCCGGCCAGGTCTTCAGCAGTCAGCGTGACATGCGCGCGGTAGACTGCGGACGCGTTTGGTTCCCTGATCGTCATCTTGTCGTCGCCGCGCTTCACGAGGCTCCATCCGGAGTCGTCGAAACTCCCGGCATATTCCGGCAACGCGGTGCGGTTGTGGGGAACCTCCGTCAGCTTCCAGCGCCAGGGGCCGACCGCAATGCTGCGCACCGGCACCGACGAGATGAACGTGTCCGGTTCGTGGCAGCTCGGGTCGCCATTGCCGACGCCGATGATCGTGCCGCCGCCGGCGATTGAGAAGGAGACATGGTCCTGCGCAACAGGCACGACCCGCCCCTGGCTGTCGAGCGCGGCCACGGTGAAAATCGCCACGTCCTGGCCGTTCGCGTTGATGACGGTTCGGTCCGGCGTGAGCAAAATCTTCGCGGCGGGTCCGGTCGTTTCGATCTGGGTTTTCGCGACAACCTTGCCGGCGGCGTCGAATCCCTGTGCGCTCAAGGTTCCGGGCGCATAATGGACCTGCCACGATAACTTCGAATTTCGCTTCATCGCCTGCCGGCCCAGGGACTGGCCATTCAGGGAGAGCTCCACCTGCGCGCAATTGCTGAAGGCTTCGACGAGGATTTCCTGGCCTTCCCGGCCGGACCAGTTCCAGTGCGTTGCCAGGTGCAGAACAGGCTGGTTGGTCCACCACGACTGGTAGTAGTAGAACACGTCCTTGGGGAAACCGCACGTGTCGAGAATCCCGAAGTGAGAATTGATGCAGGGCCAGGCGTAGGGGGTTGGCTCGCCGCGATAGTCGAACCCGGTCCACACGAAACCGCCGGAGAGCCACGGGCGGTCGCTGAAGTAAGACCACCAACTCTCAGCCGTCGTCGTCCAGCTGGGCCAGACGACATCGTGGGCGCTGACGTAACCGCGGGCCGGGTCGTTGGCGTAGATTCCGCGCGTGCCGACCACGCTGGCCTGCTCGGTCCCGATGTTCGGCTGGTTTGGATGCTCGGCGTGATACCGATCCATGTCGGGGCCGTAGTGATAATTCCAACCGCGCACATCGATGACGGCGTTGATGCCCTGAAACACGTTGCCTTCCGGCGCGGCATAGGTCGCCGACCGCGTTGGATCGAGGCGTTTTGCCAGGTCCTGCATGGTGCGCGCGATGTTCGCGGCCTGGGGCGAGTCCTGGACGGAGAACTCCTCGTTGGCGATGCTCCAGAGGAACACCGACGCGTGGTTCCGATCGCGTCGGATCAGTTCCTCCCACTTGCGGAGATTGTCGGAATCGCTGCCCATCAGCCGGCTCTCATCCATGACCAGCATTCCCAGCCGGTCGCACGCCTCGAGCAATTCCGGGGTGGGCGGGTTGTGCGAGGTTCGAATCGCATTGCAGCCGAACTCCTTCAATTTGCTGACGCGAAATTCCTGCAGGGCATCCGGGACGGCGGCGCCGACGCCGGCGTGGTCCTGGTGATTGCAGGTGCCATGGATCTCGTAGTGTTGGCCATTCAGCAAGAATCCGGTCGCGGGGTCGAAGCCGATGGTGCGCAGGCCGAAGGCGTTTTCCTGGCGGTCAACGACCTGGTTGCCCGTAGAAACCGTCGTGACCAGTTTGTAGAGTTTGGGAGTTTCGGGTGACCAGAGGACAGGTGATTCGATCCGAGCCTCGCCACTGAATTCCGTCGGCGAAGCGGCGGCGAGCGGTGAAACCTGGCGCATTCCGGCGGCATCAATCGTGCGCCCGTCCGGCGCCACGATGCGCCAACTGACCTCGGTCGCACCCGCCTCGCGCCCGTGGTTCAGCACGGTGGTTTGCACATGAACCGTGGCGGGGCCTTGCGGAAGATTGTTTTTGAATTCGGAATAGATGAAGATGCCGTCGGGGGCGATGGCCACGGGGGCGGTTTTGTCCAGCCAGACGTGGCGATAAATGCCGGCACCCTCGTAAAACCAGCCTTCGACCTTGGAGGCGTCCACGCGCACGGAGATCGTGTTCGCCCCGCCGAAATTGACCAGGTCCGTGATATCCTCGCGGAAGGGGGAGTACCCGCTTTCGTGATGACGTACGAGCCAGCCGTTGACCCAGACCGTGGCATCCCGGAAGACACCGTCGAATGTCAGCCCGATGCGTTTGCCGGAATCGGTCGCCGGCAGCTCGAAGTGGCGGCGATACCAGGCGATGCTGTTGTGTGGAAAAGCCTGGCCGAGGGCCTTGAAACCATGGCCGGTATCGGCGGTGGGGTCGAACGGAAGCTCGATCGCCCAGTCGTGCGGGACGTCAACGCTGCGCCAATAGGCATCGATGAATTCCCGCGCCGCCGGCCCGGAAGCGGCGCCGGATTTATCCAGATGCAGCGCCTCCGGCCATTCGTCGCCGAGATGGAATTTCCATCCGGCGTCGAGCGACACCCGCTGATGGGGGAGGCTGTCGGCGGCAGACACGCGTCCGATGGCCGCGAGCGCGAACAGGCCGCAGGCAATTGCGTAACTACGGAGAGGGAGAAGCATATTTTTCATGGAGATTCGTTGGGGTTGGGCAGGGATAACGCGAATGGGGAACAGTCGCCGTTTGCGGCATTTTTCACTGTGCAGCTCTGCAGGTCGATCCCGGAGCAAGGCCCGGCGCGGCCTTGGGGCGGCGCAGGCAGGCGAGTCGCGGGTAAAGGTGGACGATCAACGTAGCGGGTCGGGTTTGGCCGGCAGAACGGTGATTTCGGCGGCGCCGACCCAGCCGTTGTCATCGACGTCATGCACGGCCGTGAAACGGAAGTACCGGGCTTCGACGGGGGCGAAGGTAATTTCCTGGAGCATGGGGTTGTTGCGAATGTTACCGAAAACTCCTGAGGCGACCTGCATCGTCCAATGAGTGCCGTCCAGACTGGTTTCGAATTGATACCGATCAACCACGCCGATGAAAACCCAATCCTGGCGTGGCAGGTACGCAAACCCTCCGATGCGGCGGGGGCTTCCCATGTCGATCGTGAGGCGGGGGCGCGGTGCCTGGCCGGTCGTCGCGGGCTCCCGCCAGAATGTCCAGGCATCGGCATCGATGGCGTTGGTGGCGGGAAACTCGGTCGAGCCGGCATTGGTGCCTGCTTCGTTCACCACTTTCCAGCCCGTCGGGGCGAGGCCGACGACGGTCTTGATGGCGACCAGCCCCAAGCGCCCGTCGGGTGTCAAGACTGCGGCATGGACCGTGCCGCCCAGCGGCAGAGCAATCGGCGATCGATAGACGGGCGATTGGGCGGTGGGGGCGGTTCCGTCGAGCGTGTAGACGATCGGAAGGTCGTGGGGGTGGGTGAGCGTCATCAGGCCGTCGCGGCTCCGCTCGGAGATCACCGGCGCTCGCGGCAGGGATTGTTTGAACAACCCGACTTCCGCCAGCGTCGGCTCGAGGCGCGAGCCCGTGATGCGGATGCGCACCTGATCGGTCGTGGCCGGCACAGTGAGGCGCAGCAGGCGTTTATGGCCGACCGTTGTCTGTTCATCGATGGTATCCGGCGCGGTCCAAGCCGATCCGGTCCAGGTTTCGATCACAAAGGACTCGATGCGTTGGCTGCGGTGGTCGACCGCTTCCTGCAGCGAGACGACATCGAACGTGGCGGGGCGGGGAAGGGTCAGCGTGAAAGTGGCGCTGGTGTGGCCGGACGCGGCCTCCCACCACGTGTCGAGATCGCCATCGTGCGCGAGGGCCGGGCTGTTTGCCGGGTTGGAGCTGTCGGCGGTGAATTGTGCGCCTGCGGCAAGGTCCTGGGCGAACGTGTCCTTGACCACCTGGGCCATCTGGCTCAGCGCCGCGAGCTGGTTGTCGGGGATGAGGCCGCGCGTGTCGGGCGAGAGGTTGAGCAGCATGTTGCCGTTGCGACCGACGGACGCGTAATAGTAGTCGACCAAGGTCGCGGCGCTTTTGGGACGTTTGTCGGCGGACCAGAACCAGCCGTTGAGGATGGGGGTGTTCACCTCGGCGGGATACCACCAGAGAGAGGAGCCGGGCGTGAGTTTCGCGCGGCCGCCCAGGTCCTTGGCCTGCAGATCGGGCCAGGCGAATTTGTCCGGCGGCTGCGACAGCGGAATGACACTCCACTCGGTGGTGCGGCCGACCCCGCCCTCGTTGCCGACCCAACGCACGTCCGGCCCTTTCACCGAGATCACCGCGTTGGGCTGGAGATGGCGAATCAGATCATACCACGCGGCATAATCGTAGGTTTGCTTGACGCTCGGATCTGGATTCGCGCCATCGAACCAAACAACGGAGATCGGCCCGTATTCAGTCAGCAATTCATAGAGCTGGTTCAGGAAGTAGCGGTTGTAGTCGTCGACCTCGTAGGTGAAGCCGGCGAAGCCCGGCGTGGGGGTGCGCCCGCGGGACGGATCGGATTGGAAATGGGCGGCATCGGTCGGAATGGTCGACCGGATTTTTGGACTCTGATTGCCGTAGTAGCCTGCCGGGTTTTTCGGATTGGTCCTCAATTGATAGAGATCGGCGGGCGAAAGATAAATACCCAGCTTGAGGCCTTGGGCGCGGGCGGCGTCGGCCACCGCTCTGACTTCGTCGCCCTTGCCGCCGAGCCAGGGACTCGATGCGACCGAATGGGGCGTGTAGCGCGTCGGCCACAGGCAGAGGCCGTCATGGTGCTTGGCGACGAGGATCAGCAGGGTGCCGCCGGCATTCTTCATGGCGGTGACCCATTGATTCGCATCCAGCGCGATGGGATTGAATATCGCGGGTTCCTCGCGGCCATTGCCCCACTCGACGCCGCGGAAGGTGTTGGGGCCGAAATGGAGGAAGAACGTCCGCTCCAATCGCATCCAGGCCGACTGGTTCGCCCGCGGCAGGACTTTGGCGGCTTTCTCGGCAACCACGGCACTCGAATCTGCGGCAGAAACGACCTGCACCGTGGCATAGTCAATCGGTGCCGGCTTCGGGTCGGGCGTGGCGGCGGGGGTTTGGGCCAGAGCCAGCGCGGGCAGCAGGAGGAGGCAGACGACCAGTGGAGGAATCCCTGTCCATGCAACCGGACTGGTTGGAATTTTCATGAAATTGATGAGCCCTCTCGAGAGTGGGATTTGGGTTGGTTCAATATGCGTCAGAGGGAGGTCCTTCCCACCGCCTGTTCCCAAAGGGCACCATTGTTTAGGTGGGGCAATAAATCCAAGCATTGTCAGCACATTTTTGCAGTCAGTCCTCTTCGGCCGTGTCCCCTGTTTTGGGGACATGCGCTGGCGGAGAATCGTTGGTAGTATGCGGCCACTGCGCCTCCCCCGACGCAGCAATCCCCCGCACCCTGACCTCCCCATCCCCAACATTCGACGCGAGAAGTCGCGCCGGACCAGCCATGCACGGCCTCCGAATGCTCCCCCAGCGGTGCACAATTGCGGCTGGCGTGGTGGTTTCCGGAGTTCTGTCGCACCCTTCCATGAGACTGCTTTTTGGGACGATCACTCCCCTGCGCCCGAACCGTCTGTCCTTTGCTTTTGCGGCGGTGATCCTTGCCGCCACGGCGGTGGCGGCGCCGATCGCGGCTGCGCCGGCGCTGCCGGGGGCCGCCTCCGTCGGCCGTACGATATCCGCCGACGTAGGCACCGTCGCCGGGCCGCTGAATCGGATGTTTCAATTCTGTGTCGGCGCCGGTCGCGCCAACGAAGGTCTGCGCGCCGACTGGCAACGCCAGCTCCGCCGCGTGCATGCGGAGTGCGGGTTCCGCTACGTGCGGTTTCACGGCTTGTTTTGCGACGACATGGGAGTGTACTTCGAGGACAAGGGGCGGCCGGTCTACAACTGGCAATATATCGACGAGCTGTTCGACTTTCTCCAGGGCATCGGGATGAAGCCGTTCGTCGAGATCGGTTTCATGCCGGGCGCGCTCGCCAGCGGGCCGCAGACGATTTTCTGGTATCGAGGGAACGTCACCCCGCCCAAGGATTACGCCAGGTGGGAGGCGTTCATCACCGCCTTTGTCCGGCATTGCACGGAGCGGTACGGCGCCGACGAGGTTCGCTCGTGGTATTTCGAGGTGTGGAACGAGCCCAACCTCGATGGTTTCTGGATGGGGAACCCCGGCAAGAAAAGCTACGAAGAATGGTCCGCCGGTGCACGCGCCGAATATTTCAAGCTCTACGCCGCGACCGCCCGGGCCGTGAAGGCGGTCGATGCGGCGTATCGCGTGGGCGGTCCCGCTACCGCGGGGGAGGGCTGGATCGACGAAACGTGCGCTTTCTGCGCCGAGCACAAGGTGCCGCTCGATTTCATCAGCACGCACAGCTACGCCACGATGAGCGGCTATCTCGACGAACACGGCAACGCCGGCACCGTATTCTCCCCCGACCGCGACGCGATCACGAGCGGCGTGAAGCGCGTGCGCGGACAGGTCAACCGCTCGCCCTTCGCGAAGGCCGAACTGCATTACACCGAATGGAGCAGTTCCTACACGCCGGCTGATCCGGTCCACGACAGCTATCACAGCGCCGCCTTCATCCTGGACAAGGTGCGCAACATCGCGGCGGCAGCGGACTCGATGTCGTAT
Organism: uncultured Opitutaceae bacterium; assembly: GCA_964477955.1. Taxonomy (GTDB): domain Bacteria; phylum Verrucomicrobiota; class Verrucomicrobiia; order Opitutales; family Opitutaceae; genus Didemnitutus. Next base: position 84,798 of record CAYZGG010000004.1, on the reverse strand, counting down.
TGGACGTTCACCGATATTTTCGAGGAGGCCGGTCCGCGCACGACCCCGTTCCACGGCGGATTCGGGCTGCTCAACTACGAGGACCTGGCCAAGCCTTCGTTCTTCGCTTATAAATTCCTGCACCAGCTCGGCGACTCCCAGCTCGCTTGTGGCGATCCGGCCGCGTTCGTTTGCCGGGACCAGGTTGGCGCGGTGCAGGCGTTGTTTTGGGACTTCACCATCACACACCCGGGGCCGTCGATCATCGATCAGGAATTTTACCGGAACGACCAGCCGTCGCGGCCGGCGACCCCGGCCGAGCTGAAGCTGACCGGCCTCGCGAAAGGCCCGTATCGCCTGCTCGCCACGAAAGTCGGCTACCGCGCCAACGACGTGCAGTCCGCCTGGCGCGATCTGGGTTCCCCCGCCCAGCTCACCCGCGCGCAGGTTGAATCGCTCCGCCGCGCCTCCGCCGGCACACCCGTCGCCGACGAGCGCATCGTGGTCGGCGACGACGGCTCGTTCGCACGGACGTTCGCCATGCGCGAAAACGACGTCTGGTTTGTGGAACTGACCCCCCTCTGATCCAGGTGAGACGGCCCTCCAACCTCCATCCTGCATTTCTCATGCTTTAAAGATTTAACGATAAAGCTCGCCGAAACACCCGCCTCCCTCCCGCCGCCAGCGACGACGAGGGCGAAGCGGATGACCCAGGCGCCCTGCACTTTCCGTCCCGCCACCCCCTGACACCAAACACCCTGACCCACACCCGCTTTGGCGGACGGACCACCCCAAAAAAACCTAACCTATCACACATGAAAAAGATCTCCCCACGCCTGGTGCTGGCGTTGTTCTCAGCACTCTCTCTCGGCTCTGGTTCGCTCTGGGCGCAGGCGGCGCCCGGCGGCGGGGCCGCTCCCGCGGACAAACCGAAGGAAGAGGAGCCCGTTCTGCTTTCCCCGTTCATTGTGGAGGCGAGCGAAGACACCGGGTACCTGGCCTCCTCGACGCTGGCCGGTTCGCGCGTGCGCACCGAACTCAAGGACATCGCCTCGTCGATCAGTGTCGTCACCGAGCAATTCATGCGGGACATCGGCGCCGTGAACAACCAGTCGCTGTTGACCTACACGACCAATACCGAGGTTGGCGGTCTCTACGGCAACTACGCCGGTGTCGGCAGCACCTTTATCAACGGGGCCAGCGAAAGCGCCGCGAACCTGCTGCGCCCGCAGTCCAACACCCGCGTGCGCGGCCTGGATTCGGCCGACAACACCCGTGATTATTTCCTCACGGATATTCCCTGGGACGGCTTCAACATCGGACGCGTGGATATGCAGCGCGGTCCGAATTCGATCCTTTTCGGCATCGGCAGCCCGGCCGGCATCATCAACGCGAGCGTGAACACCGCGGGATTCAAGACCGAGGGGCGGGTCGAGAATCGGATCGATCGTTTCGGCAGCGTGCGAGACTCCTTCGATTACAACCAGGTGCTGATTGGCAATGAACTGTCGGTGCGCTTCGCCGCGGTGGATGATTCCACGAAGTATCGCCAGCAGCCGGCTTTCAACCGCGATCGCCGCCTCTTCAGCGCCGTGCGCTGGGACCCGCAGCTTTTCGGCAAGAACAGCTCGGCCCGCACCAGCGTCCGCGCCTACGTTGAGTTTGGCAACGTCGACGCCAACCGGCCGCGCACCCTGCCGCCGATCGACCGCCTGACTCCGTTCTTCGACACGGACAAGATCAACAAGCAGTTCTTCGACTCGGGCATCGCGGATATCACCGGACAGTTTCCGTGGAGAACCACCCCGGGGGCGCCGACGAACTTCTGGATCTCCGGCGACCGGGCGGGTGCGAGCGAGTGGGCCAATCCTGTGCTCTACTACGACAACAATGCCTCGCCGGTCGCGGCGCGCCAGGGCAGGCCGAACGGGCAGTTTGGCATCAAACCGGACGGCACCCTCGGAGGCTCGATCGCCCTCGGCAACTTCTTCCCGGTCGGCATTTCCTCCTTTGGCACGTATGCCTCGGAGATGAACCAATACGGAGCGCTGGACGGCCAGCCGGCCGCTCTGGTCAACTCAGTCGCCGGCGCCCAGGGCGGCTTCTACAAGGATAAGCAGATCACCGATCCCGCGATCTTCGATTTCTACAACAATCTGCTGGATGGCCAGACCAAGCGGGAGTGGCAGAGATGGAAGAACTATAATCTCACGATCGAGCAAACCTTCTTCCACGACCGCCTCGGCTTCCAGGCGGTTTACGATCGGCAGAAATATAAAGACGGCAACGAGAGCAACCTCGGATGGTCTCCGGCCCTGAGCGTCGATATCATGGCGAACAACCTGCAGTATCCAGGGGAATTTCCCTCCCTGGTGGTGCCGAACACGAATGCCGGGCGCGTTTTCACCGCCGGCACCGGTGGCGGCAGCAGTCGCACGAGCGACCGGGAGAACCTTCGTTTCACCGGGTTTGGCGAGTGGCGCGCGCGCGACTACTTCGGTGATGGGCTGCTGGGCCGTATCCTCGGGAAGCACACGATCACGGGTCTCTATTCGGAGGAGAAATACGATGTGGAGGACCGCAGCTGGGCCCGCTACGCCGTGACCAACAATTGGTCTACCCTGGTGGGTGATGGCCCGATCTCCGGCGGCGGCACCGGCCAAGGCGGCCTTAAGAGTGGTGACGTGGTTCTGTCGCAGATTACCTACCTCACCGGCAACGTGGTGGGATTCGCCAGCGCGTCGCAACTGCACATCCCCCGCATCTCGGTGGACCAAGCCCCGCCGGATTCGCTGTCCGTCCAGTATTTCGATTCGCACTGGAAATATCCGCTGGATCCCGCCGCGCCGGGGTATGTCGATCCCAACGCTCCGTGGACGAACCCGGTTGGGACAACGCCTTCCGCTTCCACCCAGTCGGCCAATCCCGCCAATTACGTGGGCTGGAAAGACACCACGGTCAACGTGCTGAATGCCGACAAGGGCGACATCAACGACCTCTACACCAGCGCCGGCAAGAGGCAGCAAAAAGTCAAATCCAAGGGACTTACCTGGCAGGCCGATTTGGTGGATGATATGATTATCGTCACCGCCGGCTGGCGCAGTGACACCGTCAAGCAGCGAGCGGGCTTTCCCGCTGCGCTGGATGGAAGCAACCCCCAACCCCTCGACCTGAACTACGGTTTGGCTCCACAGCAGGCGAACGGTATCGCCACCGGCGACAACACCACTTGGGGCGTGGTGGTTCACACGCCGAAAAAGCTCCGCGAAAAGCTGCCGTGGGGCACGGACATCAGCCTCGCCTTCAACAACAGCAACAACGAGCGGGTGGAAAACCGTTACGGATTCGACGGCCAAACCCTGCCGAACGCCAAGGGCCACTCGCGCGACTACAGCCTCGCGATCAGAACCCTCGCCGACCGGCTCACCTTCAAGGCGACCTATTACGATACGACCGTGAAGGATGCGAACATCTCCAGTGTTACCACCGCGGTCTCCACCCTCGGCAGCAACACCGCCGCCCTCCGAAACGACGAAGCGCAGGGCACCGGCAGTATGCTGATGGATGTGGCCGGACTGGCCGGTGCCTTCCCCGGTTGGGACTGGTATTGGAACTGGGCCAACATTTCCGGCGGCTATCCCAACTCCTACAATGACGCCGTGACCCTCAAAGATCCCGCCTTCTGGAGCAATCCGGAAACCATCAAGGAGCAGGCAGCCATCAAGTCATGGCAGGCTCAAATGCTGCCGCAGGCCTGGTACGACGCGTTTGGCTACGATATCAACGTTGCGCAGGCCAAGGCGGGCGACTATGCCCATGCCATCCAGAAGGGTGGTTGGCAGCCCGCGAGCTACCTGGGGTCGATCAATACCCCGGGCGCGGGCAAAATCAACGGTCTTGATCCGACCGGCACCGTGGACAACGAGTCCAAGGGCTGGGAATTCGAGCTCATCGGCAACCCGCTCAAGAACTGGGACATCTCTCTCAACGCCTCCAAGCAGCACGCTTCCCAAACCCAGCTTGGTGCGCAGTTCTCGAACTTCATCGAGCAGGTCTATGCGAAGTATCAAACTCCCGCCGGCGACCTGCGCCAGTGGTGGGGGGGCGACAACACGTTCCGGTATGTGTTCACCCGAGACGTCTGGTCGGCTTACCAGTTCCAGAAGCAGACCAACGGCAAGCTGGTGCCGGAAATGTCCCCATGGCGCTTCAATCTCGTCAACAACTACCGCTTCGACAAGGGCTCGCTCAAGGGCGTCAACGTCGGCTTTGGCTACCGCTGGCAGGCCGCGACCATCCTCGGTTATGAGCTGAACCAGACCCAGGACAACCTCGACATAAACAAGCCATTGTGGGGCAAGAGCCAGGATTGGCTTGATCTTTGGACAGGTTACGAGCGCAAGATTACCGACAAGATCACCTGGCGCATTCAGCTCAACCTAAGCAGCGTCGGCAAGAAGCCGCGGTTGACCCCCATCAGCATCCAACCCGATGGAACTCCGGGTCAGTATCGCATCGAAGAAGGCATGACGTGGCAGTTGACCAACACGATCTCGTTCTGACGTCGCCGGTCCAGACTTCAAAACTCCTTGGTTCAGGGTAGGCTGGAGGTTGTTCGGTGGCGCCAGCGCAGGGCTGGCGCCACCTTTTTTTCCGGAGTTGTTGAGCGCTCGCCCCCTCGCTCCAAAGGCAGTCACGGCATGGATCGATTTGCCCTCCCGCCTACAGGTCGCGGTTCCAATTCGTGCCGGCGTCGAAGACATTCACCGCGATCTTCCTGATCACCCGGCCTGATTTCTTTCGCGACGGCCGACCTAGGAGCAGGAAGCTCCAAGTTCCGGCTTCCGTTTACGCACGATTCGGCCTGGCGCGGGGATAGAGTACCGTCTCACTGGGCTGGGCACGGTGCGGCCTGCCGCCCGGCGGTGTGCTCGGATTGTTCCGGAGGAGAGCGCCCGTGCCCGGCCGGCCCGCCTCTGATCGTGGCCGGCAGTTACCGGTTGAGGTCGGTGTAACGGGCCACGGCTTGGGCACGCGAGTGCACATGAAGCTTCTCGTAGATCCGGCGAATATAGGTGTTCACGGTTTCCAGACTGATCCCCAGGGCATCGGCGATCTCCTTGTAGAGGTAGCCTTGGGCGAGCAATGCGATCACCTCGTTTTCGCGTTTGGAGAGTTCTTCGGCCGGTCGGACCTTCGGCTTCTGCGGTTGCAGCAATTGGACGACCTTCCGGGCGATGTTGCTGCTCATGGGCGAGCCGCCGGCGTGCACTTCGCGCAGCGCGGTGATCATGGCTTCTCGCGAGGTGTATTTCACCAGGTAGCCGGTGGCGCCCGCCGACAGGGCATCGAAGATGTGGTTGGAATCTTCGTACACCGTCACCATCACGAACTGCGTTTCCGGGGCGCGGGGCTTGAGTTGCCGCACGCATTCAATGCCGCTGAGCCCGGGGAGATGGATGTCGACCAGGACGATGTCCGGCTTGGACTGGACGATTTTCGGCATCGCGCTTTCCGCGTCCGGGAACGCCCCCGAGAATGAGAAACCGTCGGCCTCCTGCAGCCAGGTGGTGAGGATGTCGCGGACGGATACATCGTCCTCGACCACCATGGCGGTGATCGTGGAGCAGGGGACGGAGTTTGGATTCACGGATTCGGTTCCCACAGGAATAGGATTTTGGATTGGCTAGGGCGCGGGTTGGGAAGGGGAGGACTGCGCGGACGGTGGGGCGGCGGGAGGGATAGAAAGCGGCCGGGTGACGGCGACAATCAGCGAAACGCTCGTGCCTTCGTCTTCATTCCCCGTAATCTCGCAGCGCCCGCCGATGCGGGCAAGCCGCCGGTTCATGTTCAGCAGACCGTTTCCTGAATTGAGGCGACCCCGCTCGTTTGCGCCACCGGGGTTCTCGCCGAAGCCCCGACCATTGTCCTGGACGGTCAGGACGAAGGCGTCGGGCCGGAGTTCGAACGAGATGCTCACCTCGGTGGCTGCCGCGTGTCTCACGGCATTGTGGAGCGCCTCCTTGAAGGCCAGAAAAAGATTGTGCCGGGTTTCGGCGGTGAGCGGCCAGGCGGGGACGTCGACCGGAAGATCGAGGCGGCAGCGCAGGTTGGCCGTGGCGAGAAATTCATGGGCGAAGCGGCCCATGTAGTCCACCAAGCTGTCGAGCGTGTCGTGGCGCGGATCCACGGCCCAGACGATTTCATCCAAAGCCCGCGTGACCTCGCGCGCTGTGTCGTAGATGCGCGTGAGCACCGCCGCCGCGCGGGTGGGTTCGGCGAGCTGGCTCCGGGCGGGCTGGCTCAGCATCGCGATCCGCGAGAGGCTGGCGCCGACATCATCGTGGATGTCCTGGGCAATCCGGGCGCGTTCGCGATCGAGCGCATGCTGCCGTTCCATCTTCTCCATCAGCCGCTGCATCCGCCGGCGGGTGAAGTAGCGGGCCAGCAGCGCCACCGCCGTGAGGGCGGCCAGGACGCAGGCGGTGACGAACCACCAGGTCTGCCAGAAATACGGGGCGACGGTGAACGTCAGGGAAGTGCCTTCGGTGTTCCACACGCGGTCGTTGTTGCAGGCGATCACACGGAACCGATAGGTGCCCGCGGGCAGATGGCTGTAGAAAGCGGTCCGCTTGCTGTCCGCCTCGACCCAGGTCTTGTCGATGCCGTCGAGGCGGTATTTGAACAGCACCTTGCTCGGGGCCACGAAGCTCAGACCGCTGAAGCGGAATTCCAGGCGCTGATGGTCGGGCGGCAGCCGGCTCAGCACCGCGCCGTGGCGCCACGGCACGGGATTCCCGTCCACCAGCAACGACTCGAACACCACGGGAGGCGGGGCTCGGTTCGGCGCAATCCGCGCCGGGTCAACACAGACGATGCCTTTGCTGCTGGCGAACCAGAGGCGGCCGTCGGTCGTCTTGCATCCCGCGGCTTGCAGGCCGCCGGTGAATTCGATGGTGGGCAACCCGTCGTTGTGATCGTAGATCTGACTGGAGACAGCCGGAATCAGCCCGTCGGCGCAGCGGTTCAATTCGCTCTTTGGCACCCGTTGGATGCCGTGACGGGTGCTCAGCCAGAAATAGCCCAGGCCGTCGTCCAAAACGCAGCAGATGGTGTTGTCGGCCAGGCCCTGCGGCACGCCGACGCTGGCGAACTGCCCGTCCTTGAAGCGGGTCAGCCCCTGGTCCGCCGTCCCAATCCAGAGCGCTCCGTCGTCGTCGGCCCGCAAACACTGCACCGCGTCGCTCGGCAGACCGTCTTTCCGGCGGAAAGTCGTGAGCTTTCCGTCGGCGACCCGCACGAGGCCGCCATCGGAGAACCCGCCCCAAATGACGCCGTGCCCATCGCGCGCCACCGCGCACAGGCCGCCCGCGGCACTGTCCGTCGATTTGACCAGCCCGGTCGACCGACCGGCCTTCAACTGAACCAAGCCGTTGCGATAACCGACGAGGAGCTCGTCCGTTCCCGGGGGGGCCAGGAGCGCGAAGACCTGGCTCGACGTCTCCTCCACGTTTCCCGGGCGGATGAAGTGCCCTTGCTCCAGTCGGTAGGGACCGCCCCACCAGAAGTTGCCCGCCCACACTTCGCCTTGCTCGCTTTCGGTGACCGCCGAGATATAGAGGTTGCCCAGGCCTTCGTCGGCGCCGTAGTGCGTCCACTTCCCGGCGGAAAAATGGTACAGGCCCGCGCCATCGGTGCCGATCCAGAGCGCACCATCACGGCCCGGCGCGACGGCGTTCACGGTGCAGCCCTGGAATTGATCGGGCGAATTCAAGACCGTAAACGCGGTCGGATGAATGGAGACGAGTCCGGCGCTGCCGGTGCCGGCCCAAAGATTTCCCTCCCGATCCTCGTACAGGAAGCGCGCCCAATTCTGAGGCAGGCCGTTGCTGCGGTCAAAATGGACCGGGCGCCGGCCGTCGCGGAAAATCAGATACAGTCCGGAATAGATCGTTCCGACCGCCAGCGTTCCGTCCCGCAGTTCCAGGACACAGGCAATGGACTCCGGTTTCCACTCGCCCAGATCTTCGGTCCAGCGGCCGCCGATCCATTTGCGGATGCGATTGCCGGCGATGATCCAGGCCCCGCCGTCGGCGGCGGCGGCGAGGCCGTAGACGTAACTGTCGCTGTCCGGGGGATCGAAGAAGATCGGGACAAGCGTCCCGTCGACCAGATGGGCGGCCCGGCCGTTTTCGGCCAGCCAGATGGTGCCGCGCGCGCTGACCGTCCAGGCCATGGGACCGGGGCGATTGGGCGCGATGAGCGAGGGGAGTTGGGGGCCGTTTTCGAGGGATGCGATCGCCCCGCCCTGACGCATGGCCCAGAGCCGTCCCTGCTCGTCGCTGCCGAGGCCGATCGTTTTTTCGCTGATCGTTCCGGCCGGGAGAGGCGCAGATTCGAACCCGCCCTCGCGGTAGCGGGTGATCACACCCGTCTCGTGTCCAATCCAGAGAGTCCCTTGCGCATCCTCAAAAAGGCACGAGATGCGCCGGTCCTGCAGTTCGGGCGTATTGGCGGAATCGAACAGCCGGAATCGCTCGCCGTCGAAACGGGCCAGGCCGCCATACGTCCCGAGCCAAACATAGCCATCGCGGGTCTGGACGGCGGAAGTCACCAGGTTTTGCGGCAATCCGTCCTCGGTTTGCCAGACGCGCATCGCATAGCCCTCGGTCAGAAAGGCCGTGGCAAAACCGCTCGTCACCAGCAACAGCTGGATCAGCGTCCAGACAGCGAACGCGCGGAGGCAAGGCAACATGACACAGGAGAGGGATGATCCGGCCCCGGGGGATCGGGCCAACGGAGTGGTGGGTGTGCTGCGGAGCAAAACAGAAAGCCCGGGTAGTACAAGGGGCGAAGAACGATTCCGGTTGTTGCGGCGGCCGCGATCGTCACCAAGCCTCATTTCTATTGGTGGCTGTCGGAAGATCGGACGACACCCCTGATCCGGACTCAGGCGGTTAAAATGGTTTCCCGGCGAGGTTGGTGGTTTGGAGGAGGAGCCCGGCCTCCGGGGGGGCTGAGGCGGCCGCACAAGGAAAACCGGTCACGGAGGTCCGGTTCCATCTCATCTCAACTGCCTGACCCCGGCTCAGACTGCGACCCCATCAACACCACCCCGACCTTCCGATCCGGCGTGACCTTCATCGGACGACCAGCGCATCGACGGCCACGGGGCCGCCACCGCGATTGACAATGCGAATGGCATGTTCGCCGGGAGTCAGACCCGTCAGTTCACACACCTTTTGCTCCGCTTGGCGCGCGCCCGGGGTCGACAGATCCACGGTCGCGCGCGTTTGACCGTCAATTTGAATCTCGATCGTACCAGCGCCCGCTTCTTTCGGAGCGATGACTGAAATGGCGGTACCCGTGAACGAACAGCTCCAGACATCGCCGTGGGTTTCGCTGATGGTGAGGTCGTTGTTGTAATCACCGGTGCCAAGATTACTGCGGCGCATCCAACCGCGGGCCACCACGCCCGGGTCGTCGTCGTTGAACCAACCTTTGTCGTGGGTGATTCGCAGCACCCGGCATCCGGCGGCGAGTTGACGATCGGTGATTCCCGCCAGCGGCTGCACCGCTCCGCCGGGTGTGACCGTCAGCCCTTGGTCATTTTGCACAAAAGTCAGCGCCACCTCGGAGCCGAGCAGTTCGACCTTGGACACTTTACCCAGGGTCGGCAGCCCGGTGCGCAGAGCCTTGAGAGTGACCGGGCCGCCGCTCCACTCCAGCAGCGCGGCATAGACGTTGCCATGGTTGCGCGTGTAACAGACAGAATCCTGGCCGCAGACTTCAAAGGGGCGGGACCCATAAACTGCTTCGCCGTCCGCTTTCAGCCAGGCCCCGACGTCCTTGGAGATTTGAATCACCTCCGGATCAAGATCGCCGCGGCCGTGCTGGGTGAGATTGAGCAGCATCGTTCCGTTGCGACACACGTTCTGCATCAACGAACGGATCACGCTCACCGCCTGCATATATTTCTGGCCGGTTTGATAGTGCCAGTCGGCAAGGCTCGTTTCCGTCTGGAAGGGATAGGCCATGATCTCCGGTTCGATGATGAATTCGTTGCTCTTGACCAGCGCACGGTCCACCTCGGGCAGCAGTTCCGGATGATTCTGGAAACTGTTGTACCGCCCGCCCACGCCCTTGAGGTTGAGCACCGCTTCCATTTTTCCACGATTCCACTCCAAGGATTTGTTGTAATAATTCGCGGCCAGCGCCGACGCGAGAAATCCGAGTCCCATGTGAACGCCGAGATCCACCTGTGAATCGCCGGCATGTTCGTCGAAGTAGATCAGGTCGGGATGATATTTGCCGATGGCGTCGTCGACCCGCCACATGAACTGGTTGGCAAAGGGCGAATGCAGCGGATCGTCCGCGGTGTGAACCGGCCCGTAAAGATCCACCGGGTCGAGACCTTCCCACCATTTTCCCTTGCCGTCCTGAATTGTTTGCCGCGCGTCGTACGGCACGCCTTTCATCGGTCCCGTCCGGTCGCTCGTGTAACGCACCGGCATGAACTGCCCCCAGGTTCGCGCCGGGGTGTCGTGAAAACCGATGCCGAAACGCAGCCCGTGCCGGCGCGCGACTTTTTCCCAAACGCCGACGATATCGATTTTGGGGCCGACCTTGACCGAGTTCCACGGTTGATATTTCGAATCGTAGCAGTCGAAGTTGTCATGGTGGCAGCCCATCGCCACGAAATAGCGGGCCCCCAGTTCGACATACAGATCCATCAGCTGCTCAGGATTCCACCGATCAATCACCCAGCAGTGACAGAGGTCCTTGTAGCCGGATTCTGCGGGATGGCCGAAGCGCTTGAGGTGGTCTTCATATTGCCGCTCGCCTTGGAGATACATGCCGCGCGAATACCAATCGCCCTGCTCCGGCATCGACTGCGGATCCCAGTGCGACCACGCCCCGAACTTGGCGTCACGCCACCACTCCGGCACGGTGTATTGCCGGCTGATCGACTTCCAATCCGGGGAATACGGGCCGTCGGCGACGGGCAATGGTGGCAGATTCCAAATGTCCGGCGACAATCCGAGATCGCCGCCGCCGACAATTATCTGATCTACGCCGACGGCGGCATCGTTCGGTCCTACCCTGATGGTCAACGTGGCCTCGGCCGGAATCGCGACGTCCAACACGGCGTGGAGAAAGGAACGGGAGATATCTCCCGATGAATGCACGTTCAACTTGCGCGCCGGTTGGTGGTTGACCTCGATGCTGAGGGTGCCCGTTTCCACCGACGAATAGCGAATCGCCAGTTTGCTGGCCGCCGGCAGAGCGGTGAACTCGATGGCCTGACCCGCCTTGGCCAAACCCACCAAATACCCCCCCGAGGCGGCGCTAGCAGCAACCTTCGATGCGCCATCCAACAGCCGGGCGTTCTCCGCCTCGAAAATGTGCGTCCTGTCCTGCGGATACGGAAGGACCGCGGGCTCGCCGGCAGCCAGCACTGTTGCCAGCAGCCAGCACACGGGGAACCCAGTGGCGATTCTCGATTTCATAAGCTGTCTTCCCCGGTCGCACGTGCTCCCGCCCGAACTGAAAGCCCGCCAATCGATTTGAGGCTTTGCGCAGTCTTGTCGGCACCGGGCAGACCGCGGAGAAAATAGAGCCGGGCGTTGGTCACGCGGGAGGTCCATGTATTGCCCGAAACGGCACCAGCTCCATGCCTTCGGCGGCGGGTCGATTGAGCGATGACGTCTTGGGGTGGCGCATGTGATCCGGTTCCAAGATAGTGGCGAAAATCGGCGCGAGCCAAGGCGGTTTGTCATTCGACCCGCGACGGTGGCCGGGAACTTGCGGCGCACTCCTCGGCCTGCGCCGGGAGCCTCCCGTGGCCAAGGGACGGACACACAAAAGCCGCTCACCCCTGAGCGGCCTTTGCTTACACCTAACACCAAGCAAAACTATGAACTACAGGGAAAGACGCATCAGGGAGGGAAACGTTCAAAACTTCCGGTAGTTGTTGTCGCCGTTGGCTATTTAGACTAGTCCCATTGGCATTCCGGTGAACGATCATCCCGAAATCAGGACCGATAGCCCAAGGCCGCCCCGGCGGGTCCTGATCGCACCCGACAAATTCAAGGGCACCTTGACCAGTGGGCAGGCGGGGCGGGCGATCCTGCGGGGATTGCGGAGAGCCTGGCCGCGAACCGGGTTTACGAGTTTTGCGCTGGCGGACGGCGGTGACGGATTCGCCCGAATTCTGACCCAGGCGACGGGAGGAAAGCTTCACAAGGTGCGTACGAGCGATGCGGCTGGCCGGCGCTGCGATGCGGTCTGGGGCAGGTTGGGGGACGGTCGGACGGCGGTCCTCGACCTGGCTTCTGCTTCCGGCCTCGCGGGGCTTCCACCGAACCTGCGGAACCCGGGTGAAACTTCAACTTTCGGGACCGGCCTGGTGTTGAAACGAATCATCGCCTCGGGGGCGAAGGTCATAATCGTGGGACTGGGCGGCAGCGCGACCAACGACGGCGGAGTCGGCCTGGCCAGCGCACTGGGATGGCAATTCCTGGATCGCACGGGCGGAACAATTCCACTGACCGGCCGCGGTCTTCTCCAACTCCATCGGATCATCCCACCTCCTGGGCGGCAGACTGTGCGCGTTGTCGCGGCGGCGGATGTGGACAATCCACTTTATGGACCGGACGGAGCGGCCTGCCAATTTGGGCCGCAAAAAGGCGCGACTCCGCGGTCGGTGGCGGTTCTTGATTCGGGTCTGCGTAGACTGGCGAGAATCGCGCGACGCGATACCGGCACTGATTTGGCGGACGTACCCGGCGCGGGTGCCGCCGGCGGATGTGGATTCGGACTTCTGACCTTCCTGGGCGCCGAGCTGAGGCCTGGTTTCGATTTGCTCTGCCGATACACCGCGCTTGACGAGCTGGTCGGTCGCCACGATCTCGTCGTGACCGGCGAAGGTTGTTTCGACCGCACCTCCCTCGCCGGCAAGGGACCCTACCGGCTCGCCTGCCTCGCGCGGAAAGCCCGGGTTCCGGTCTGGGGTGTCTTTGGTCGCATCGATCTCCCTCGCGCCGAGATGCCTTTTGAGCGCATCCTGGCGTTGTCCGAGAAAGAGGATGCGTCGCTGCAGTCTGCGACCGCCTCGACCCATGCCAGAAGGCTGGAGCGAGGCGCGTTCCGTCTGGCCTCCGGCCAAGCGTGAACCTCACAGTGCGCCCTCCGCAGAATTGTTCAGGTGCCGGCGGACTGCCCCTCGCAAGTCGTGCGAATGCGCGAAGCGGTTGCGTTTGAGAGCGAGATCGTGAATCTTTGATCCCATGCCCCGGATTCGTGCACCGGGAGGCGGAACCAGGGACCCGCTTTCGGGTGAGTGGAAACTTTGTTTCGAGTTGGTCTGGTGCCGCGAAGCATGTCTCGGCCTGACCTGAAAATGTAGGAGCGAGCAAGCTCGCTCCCACAAAATGGATTGTTTTGGCCGGGAACGCCCCGGACCTTGGGTAGAGTTCAAGACTTGCGTTTTATTTTGCAGGTTTGGCCCACCTCAGGCTATCTTTCGGGCGCAGGCCTTTCCGTCATGGACACCAATCCCAGCTGGAATTCCAAATACAATTGGTCGATGATCGCCCGGGCGGCGCCACCCAAGCGGCCGGCCGAAGAACGGGTGGCGGACTTCCTCGAGATTTATGCGAACTTCGACGAGGTGACGGCGCAAGAGCAGGCCAGCCGTTGCATCAACTGCCCGGATCCTTCCTGCGTGCAGGGCTGTCCCTTGAACAACCGCATCCCGGAATGGCTGGCCTTGACGGCACAGGGTCGATTTCTCGAGGCGGCCGAGCTTTCGCGTTCCACGAGCAACATGCCCGAGATCTGTTCCCGCGTGTGTCCCCAGGAACGGCTGTGCGAAAATTCGTGCATTCTCAATTCCCACACCGACCCGGTCGCGATCGGCGCCCTCGAGCGTTTTGTCAACGAGTACGCGTTTGCTCACGATGATGTCGCGCCCCATCAAGTCGCGCCCAACGGCCGCAAAGTCGCGGTCATCGGGTCCGGGCCGAGCGGGCTGGCCTGCGCCGACCAGCTCGTGCAACTCGGCTACGGGGTTGTGGTTTTCGAGTCCCTTTCCGTCCCCGGCGGCCTGCTTGTGAACGGCATCCCGGCCTTCAAGCTGGAGAAACACATCGTGGCGCGCCGCGTGGATCTGCTCGCGCAGGCCGGGGTGGAGTTCCGTCTCGGCGTCCGGGTCGGCTGGGAGGTTACGCTCGACGCGTTGTTGCGCGACTTCGACGCCCTGTTCCTCGGGGTCGGCGCGCAACAGACCAAAAAACTCGACGTCCCGGGCGCCCAGTTTTCCGGCGTGATCCAGGCGCTGCCGTTCTTGATCCAGAAAAACGTGGCGCCCACCGTGGGCGCCGGCGAGCCCATCGCGGTGGCGGGCAAGCGTGTGGTCGTGCTCGGCGGGGGCGACACCGCGATGGACTGCCTCCGCACGGCCGTGCGGTCCGGAGCATTGTCTGCGACCTGCCTCTATCGCCGCGATCTGGCGAACATGCCGGGCAGCCGGAAGGAATACGCGAACGCGATCGAGGAGGGGGCGCAGTTTCTGTTTCTCGTCAACCCGGTCGCGTTGACCGGCGATGCGGTCGGGGCGGTCACGGGCGTGCGTTGCGTGCGGATGGAACTCGGCGAAGCCGATGCGTCCGGCCGGCGCAAACCGCGCCCGGTGCCGGATTCCGAGTTTCTGGCCGAGGCGGATTTGGTGCTCATCGCCTACGGTTTCGACCCGAGACCGTTCCCGGCCGAAAGCGATTTTTCTCGCGTGGCCACCAATGACTGGGGCGGGATCGTGGTGGATCAAAATCTGATGACGAGCGTGCCGGGCGTTTTTGCGGGGGGTGACTCCGCGCGGGGACCGAGTTTGGTCGTGCATGCGGTCCGCGATGCGCGCAAGGCGGCCGAGGGCATCCACCGCTACCTTTCGGCCGTCAAGGTCGCCTAGAGTCGAATCGCCCGGGCCCGCGGTCGATCCGCGGAAAAATCTGCGGGTGGCGGGAAGAACGGGCCATCAAGTTGACCGGACGAAATCCGGGTCGGCGCGTCCCTTCAGGCCGAGCGAAAGGAAGCACGAGGATTGCGGCGCGTCCCGCGATTCTTCGCGGCGGGGCCGTCGCTCCCCCAAAGCGGTGACAAATGAATGCTGACGGCCAGCAGAAACCCACGGTATTTACTCTGCGTTCTCCGCGTCCTCCGCGTTTTTCGGGCTGAATTGAGGCTGCCCGGACCTCCGTGGCCGGTTTTCCTTGGGTGGTTACTTCAGCCCGCTCTACCAGGTCGGGCTCCCCTTCCAAGAAAGCGGGTTTGCCGCCAAATCAGCCGCAACCGCCTCAGCTTTTGCTCAGGGTTTCGGGGGCTCCATTTTGTCCAGCCCGTCGAGCATCTTCCGGATCTCTCCCAGTTTCGGGTCGATTTTCAAGGCCTCCTCCAGTTGGGCGCGGGCCTCGGCCCGGCGCCCCAACGTGAGAAGACAACGCGCCCAGTGGATGTGCAGGGCGGCGTCGCCTGGCTTGAGCTTGTTCGCCGCCTCGTAGTGGGCGACGGCTCCGGCAAAATCCTGTTTCGCCTGCGCCAGAGACGCGAGTTCCGTTTCCCCGTCGACGGGATCGAGCTGGCGGATCCGGGTGGCGAGGTTTCCCGCCTTCTCGAGATCGCCCCCCACCACCGGAGCCATTGTGTAATAAAACTGGCAGAGACCGATCAGGGCCGGGAGGCATTTGGGGTCGAGCGCGACGGCTTTTTCATAGACTTTGCGGATCTTGCCGGCGATCTGGTCCTGCTCATAGGGACCAACTTCGCCATACCGGTGGGTCAGCGCGCGGCCCAACTGGCAAAAATACGCCGGGTGGCCCGAGTCAGCCTTCACGGCCCGCTCGGCAAATTCCACCGCTTCAGCGGAACGCATCTGTCCCGTCCGAACCTGGCTCATCAGATTGAGTGCGGCGGCGTCCGGCCTCTTCCCCACCAGCGGCATCAACAGGGTTTCGGCATCGATCAGGTTGCCTTCGCTGACCAGGACAGTCGCCTGTTCGATCACCGTCTCCGCGCGGGATGCGGTCGCGGCGACCAGGCCGAGTCCGAACAGCAGGCAAAAAAACCGGGAAAACGAGAGCGAAGTGTGGAGAGAGATTCGACGCATGGCGGCTGGGCGGGCGGTGAAAGTTGATTCCCCACCGGCAAGCGCAAGGACTAATTCCGCTGGGCCCAGGCCGTTCCTGTCTTCCTGCGGCGGTTCCACCGCGGGCGGCCACCGTTTGAGCCCGGACAGCCGCCCGCCGTCGAATTTCAGGTTTCCCTTCCCTGGCCGGGATGTTCTGCTCGGTTCATGGCCGACACCGCAGAAAAACTTCCCGCCGCTCCCGTCGACCGGGCCCTGTGGTCGCGACCGTGGGTGCAGCTGAAATTTGTCAGCTTCCAGCCGGCCATTTTCCCGCGCATGCTCGGTGACGCGTCGTCCGACGCGCGCCCGGGCGATCTCGTTTCGGTCTACGATAAGTTCGGTCAGCGCGTCGGCATCGGGCTTTTCAACCCGCGGGCGAAGATGCCGCTGCGCGTCGTCACCCACACCCCCGAGCCGCTGGGCGAGGAATATTTCGAGATGGCGCTCCGCCGGGCCGTCGCGCTCCGCCGGGAGATGTTCAAGCTGGACGAGGTCACCGACGCCTACCGCGTGGTCAATTCCGATGGCGACGGCGTCAGCGGCCTGACGATCGACCGCTACGCCGACGTGCTTTTCTGCGATGTCTACAGCCTCGGCATTTTCCAGCGCCTTCCCCAATGGTTGCCGCTGTTGCACGGGCTCCTCGGCACGAAGCACGTCCGCGTGCACGTCGACCACGACCTCGGCAGCCTGGAGGGCATCAAGCCGTCGCAGATGAAGGCGCTCACCGCCAGCGCGCCCGACAAGGTACGCATCCGGGAGCACGGCGTGAAGTTCGAGGTCGATTTCGCCGAAGGGCACAAGACCGGTTTCTTTTGCGACCAGCGGGACAACCGCCGGCGGTTCGGCCAGCTGGTCCAGGGCGCGCGGGTGCTCGACCTCTGCAGCTACACCGGCGGGTTTTCCATCAACGCCGCGCTCGGCGGCGCGGGCGAGGTCACCGCCGTCGACCTCGACGAGACCGCCATCGCGCAGGGCCGGCGCAACGCCAATCTCAACCACGTGGCGCCGAACAAGCTCAAGTGGGTGCACGCCGACGCCTTCGCCTACGCGCGGCAGATGCAGAAGAACGGGGAGAAGTTTGACGCCGTGCTGTGCGATCCGCCGAAGTTTGTGATGACGCGCGAACCCGCGTTCGCCGCCGAGGGCATGCGGAAATACGCCGATCTGAACACGATTGCCGCCGGGTTGGTGAACCCCGGCGGCCTGTTCGTGACGTGCTCCTGCTCCGGGCTGGTGTCGCTTGAAACCTTCGAGGAGTGCGTGATCAAGGGTGTACACCGGCTCAACCGGCGCCTGCAGATTTTCGACCGCACCGGCCCGGGCGTGGACCATCCGGTCTACTCCAACTGTCCCGAAAGCCGCTACCTCAAGCTGCTGTGGTCGAGGGTGGTTTAGGTCGGAATTGGCTTTACCGATGTGGTTGCAGCCGGGATAACGGAGGTTCGATCCAACGGGCCGGATCGTCTACTTACATGGCCCGTTCATCCGACGCAATCGTTCCGGTTCCAGAAATCCAGCAACGTATCCATTGGGTACGGGGAAAGCGAGTGATGCTCGATGCCGACTTGGCGCGATTTTGTGGTGTGACAACAAAACGCTTGAATGAGCAGGTCAGGCGAAATCAGCACCGGTTTCCGGATGACTTCCGGTTTCGGCTCGATAACCGGGAAGCAGCGTTTTTGTTGCGTTCAAGGTCGCAAAATGCGACCTTGAAGCGGGGGCCGAACCTCAAATACCTTCCCTATGCCTTCACGGAGTACGGGGCGATCATGGCGGCGACTGTATTGAATAGTGAAACGGCGGTGGGAATGTCAGTCATCATTGTCCGCGCCTTCGTGCAATTGCGCGAATGGCTCGCCACCCATCGGGAGCTGTCTGCCAAGCTGGCGCAGTTGGAGCATCGGCTGGAAGGACATGACGCCGCCATCGCAAACCTGTTCGAGGCCATCCGCCAACTGCTGGGAGTTGGAGAGCCCGCGCATAAACGCAAGATAGGCTTCTACCGCGGAAATCGCTAGACCGCCATTGCCCTCAGATCGGTCCCGGCCATTCCGGGATGGACAAGTCGGCCGGGACGCCAAGCATGCCGCGCGCATGCAAAGCCTGACGCAACTCTTCGACCAGAACCAGGCCTGGGCCGAGGCCATCAAGCGGCGCGATCCGGAATTCTTCCAAAAGCTGTCGCGCCAGCAGACTCCGGAATACCTGTGGATCGGCTGCTCCGACTCCCGCGTGCCGGCCAACGAGATCGTCGGCCTGCTGCCGGGCGAGGTGTTCGTCCACCGCAACATCGCCAACGTGGTCGTGCACACCGATCTGAACTGCCTGTCGGTGCTCCAGTTCGCCGTCGACGTGCTGAAGGTGAAGCACGTGATGGTGGTCGGCCACTACGGTTGCGGCGGCGTCCAGGCGGCCCTCCGCTGCCAGCGCGTCGGTCTGGCCGACAACTGGCTCCGTCACGTCCAGGATGTGAAGGGCAAACACCACAACTGCCTCTGCCAGCTGCCCGACGACACCGCGCGCAGCGCGCGGTTGTGCGAGTTGAACGTGATCGAACAAGTGGCCAACGTGTGTGCGACAACGATCGTGCAGGACGCCTGGTCGCGGGGGCAGGCGGTGAGCGTGCACGGCTGGATCTACGGCCTGCGCGACGGTCTGCTGCGTGATTTGAAAACTTCAGCCGGAAGCCCGGAAGAAGCGGCCTCGGCCTATGCGGCCGCGGTTTCCGCGCTCGGCGGCTCAGCGGCGCCGTTCCGATTTTGACGGCGGAAACCGCGGGGAGGCGTTGGTCGTCGACTCGGTCACGCGCTTACGAAATCTCCGGCGCCGAGCTGCGCCAGGAGCGCGATCGGCACCACTATGAAACGGATTCATCGAGTTGAGAAACGAATCACCTGATTGGATTCGGACGCGAATCGCGACCGCAGCAGCGAAGCCTTTGCGTTTGAGATTTGAAACCGGGAGATACCCCCAGAGATTGCGCGTCAGCCCGGTAAAAAGAGACCGAATGTCGGGCGCGCGCGAACGTACCGTTGAAAATTTTGCGCTCGGCGGACGATGTGGGTATCGTGCGCAACTATCCCTTCTGCAAAATCATTTCCCTGGCGCTGCTCGCGAGCGCCCTCACCGCCAACGCGAACGATCCCCGGATCGGAGTCATGACCCATTTCGCCCAGGGCTGGCCGACGAGCCAGGCCGACACGACCGCGGGCCTCGGCCTCGGCAATGTCCGGGACGAACTTTATTGGGCTGCCATCGAAAAAGCCCCCGGCGTCTACACGTTTCCGGCCACCTTCGACTCTTACATGGCGAAGCTGCGGCAGGACGGAATCGCACCGCTCATCGAGCTGGATTTTGAGAATCCGTTCTATGACGGAGGGCAGACGCCGTACACCGCGGCCGGGTTCGCGGGCTACGCCAACTATTGTGCGGCCGTGCTCGCCCACTACGGTTCGCAGATTGCGGCCGTCGAGATCTGGAATGAATACAACGGCGGCTTCTGCGCCGGACCTGCGACCGGCAGCCGCGAGGGGACCTATACCGCCATGCTGAAGCAGGCCTACATCCGGATCAAAGGAATCCGCCCGGACGTCACCGTCGTGGGCGGCTCGACCGCCTCGACGCCGATTCCGTATTGGAAGAAGCTGATGCAGGATGGCGCTCTCGCCTACATGGACGTGCTGTCGATCCACCCTTACCGCTACAACTCGCCGCCGGAGGGGATCGAATCCGAAATCGCGACGCTTCAGTCGATGATTTTGAAGTACAATCACGGCGTCGCGAAACCGATTTGGGCGACGGAAATCGGATGGGAGGAGCAGACCGGCCCGCTGCTCATCGACGACACCACGCTCGCCAAATACGTGACCCGCTCGTACGCACTCCTGTTTTCTGCCGGCGTCCAGCGCGTCTATTGGTATCTCCTCCACGACGACTCGGGCGAACCCATGGGCCTCTACCAGGCGAACATGACTCCGAAACCGGCGGCCCAGGCCATGCGTACACTGATCAGCGAGCTCAACGGCGCGGCTTTTGTCTCGAAGGAGAAGACCCCCGCCGAGGTTTACTCGCTGCTGTTCCAAGGTTCGAATGGGCGGCAGGTCCGCATCATGTGGTCGCTCGCGAGCCGTGCCGTGAATCTCGGCGGCGTCTCCCGGGCGGTGGACATGCTCGGCAACCCGCTCAGTCCCGCCGGCAGCTACGTCCTCTCCGACGCGCCGATTTTTGTCGAAGGGTACGTCAGCGGGGTGCCGGCGCCCTCCGCCTCCGATGAAGTGCTTCTCACCGATTCCGAGGCTGATTTCAACGCCACCCGCGGGTTCAAAGGCTGGACCTATGGCTACGTCGACGGCACGGGCGCCTTCACGCCGATGCCGACCTACATTGCGGACGAATGGAAATATTACTGGACCGCGAATTTCCCCTACGTCTCCGTGACGGCGACCGACATGCATCCTTCGATGGATGGGGCGAAGACGGTCAAGGCGGTCCGGCGCTGGACGAGCAACGTGAATGGCGCGGTGCATCTCGTCGGCGATTTCCAGGGTGGCACGCAGGGTGATGGGGTGGGCGTCGAGATCCTGGTGAACGGACAGCCGGCGCTGGCCCGTCAAATCATCGGGGGACCGAACGCGGCCGCGAAATATTTCGACTTCGTTCGGGCCGTCAGCAAGGGCACGACGGTCGATTTCGTGGTCGATGCGGGCCCGGGGACGGACATGAACTTTGACGCCACCGCGTTCGCCGCGAAGATCCTCACCAAAAACTAGGCTTTCGCCAACGACACCGTCGGGCCGGCCCGGGCCACGCGCTGCCGGCGAAGCGGGCGGGGGAGGTTTTCCGTCGGGTAACCCGCCGGTGCAAAGGCGGTCGGTCTTCGCAACACGGGGGCCGTTTTGCTGCAAACGGCGTGGCACGATGGGTCGCCGGTTGCGGCAGGCAACCGGTGGCCCTGGGTACGTTTACTCATCCCGCAAGCTTTTCTCCGCCTAGGATGCCTGGATGCCCATAGCTAAGGCGGGATTGGGGACTGCGTTCCTCTCGCCCAGGGGCTTGGTTGACCCAGACCGGATAGTTGCGGGCTGGGCGCCGGTTCGCACGTCGTTATGACCGTGGCTACGTGCCCTTTCTTCATCTCCTGCAAATCGCCGCCATCGCGCGGCGTTTTAGAAAGTGGTGGACCCGATCAGAATCGAACTGACGACCTCCTCAATGCCATTGAGGCGCTCTGCCAACTGAGCTACGAGCCCGTGCGAACTGCCAAAAAGCGGCTTTTAACGCGCGAATGCAAGGACTTTTTCCACTCTGCTAAAATTCAGCCCATCTCCCCCGAAGGGAATGGCCGCAAAAAGCACAAAATCCGCAAAGCCAAGCAATTCGAAGCGATTTTCGCAGCCCGGCTTCAACCGATTGAATGAATCCCGAGGTGCCTTTCCGCGACGGAAACCTTCTCCGCGGCCTCTGCGCCCTCCGCGTTTGAATTGTATTTTTCGGCTTGGAGCGCGGGCGGGGCACCCCGACCCCCGGTTTCTCGGTCGGGCTGGCCCAGTCCTCCGCCCAAAAATCCCGTAAAGTTCTGCGCCGGAGGGCCGATAGTGAAGGGTGGCGAATCAACCTTGCCCGACGCCGCACCGCGCGGCCCGGGAGGAATCCTGTTTCCGCGAGGCCTTCGCCGCCGACTCACGCGCATGCCCTCGCCCGCCCAACTCCAGCAGCTGTTGCAGGAAGCCGTCGCGCACCATCGCGCCGGCCGGCTCGACCGAGCCGATGCGCTCTACCGCCGGATCCGCGCCGCGCAGCCGGGAAATTTCGATGCGGTCCATCTGGCCGGGGTCATCGCCCTGCAGCAGGACCGCCCGGCGGCGGCGATCGATCTGCTCGCTCGGGCGAAAAAACTGAGCCCCAAATCCGCGGTCTGCGTGATGCGCCTGGGCCTCGCCCTGGCCGCGATGCGGCGCACCGCCGAAGCCGAGCGGGAAATGCGGCTGGCCGTGCAGCTCGACCCAAAATTTCACGAGGGCTGGGACAATCTCGCCTATTGCCTGAAGCTCCAGGACCGGCTGACGGAGGCGCTCGCCTGCCATCAGAAGGCGGTGGCGCTCAAGCCCGACTTTGCCGCGGGCTGGTTCAACTACGGGCTCACCCTGAGCTTTGACGGCAAGGTTCGTGAAGCCCTGCAATGTCATGAGCGGGCCCTGGCCGCGGATCCGACCTTTGCGAACGGACACTACGGCCGCGCGCAGGCTCTGCAGCAGGCCAATCGCCTGGACGAAGCGATCACGGCCTACGGGCGTTTCCTCGAGATCCAGCCCGATCATCTCGAGGCGCGCAGCTACCGGCTGTACGCGATGAACAATCTCGAGCGGATTTCCCGCGAGGAGCTTTTCGCCGAACATGTGGCCTACGGTCGCGCGGCGGGCCGGCACCCGGTGCCGGATTTTTTCCAGAACGCCGATCCCGAACGCCGGTTGCGTGTGGCGATCCTTTCCCCGGACCTGCGCCTGCACTCCTGCGCGTTTTTCCTCGGGCCGCTCCTGCAGCACCTCGATCCGGCCCGCTTCGAAATCTACCTGTACCACGACCATTTTCGCGAGGACGCCGTTTCCCGCCGTCTGCAGGCGCGCGCGGCGGTCTGGCGGAATTTCGTCGGCCAGCCCGGTCCGGCCGTCGAAAAAATCATCCGGGAAGATGCGCCCGACATCTTGATCGACCTGGCCGGCCACACGGGCATGACCAGCCGGTTGCCGCTTTTCGCCCGGCACCTGGCCCCCGTGCAGATTTCCTATCTCGGGTATCCCAACACCACCGGTCTCGCGGCCATGCACTACCGATTCACCGATCCGGTGGCCGATCCAGTGGGCGAAGCCGATGCCTTGGCCACGGAGAAACTCGTGCGTTTCGCGCCTACGGCCTGGGCGTACCAGCCGCCGGACTTCGCGCCCGAGCCGAATCCGTCGCCCTGCGCGGCGGGTGGGCCGGTTCACTTCGGCTGTTTCAACAACCTTTCCAAACTGAGCGAGCCGACCTTGGCCGCATGGGGTCGTCTGTTGTCCGCGGTGCCCGGCTCGCGCCTGGTGCTCAAGGGCACAGGTCTGGGCGTTTCCGCGGTGCGCGAGCAATACTGCGCCCGTCTCGCCGCCGCCGGCCTGCCGTCCGACCGCGTCGACCTGCTCGAACGCACCGCGGAAACGAAGGACCACCTGGCTCTTTATCACCGCATCGACGTCGCGCTCGACAGCTTTCCTTACAACGGCACCACGACGACCTGCGAGGCTCTCTGGATGGGCGTGCCGGTGGTGGCGCTGCTCGGCGACCGCCACGTTTCGCGCGTGAGCGCCAGCCTGCTGACCGCGGGCGGGCATCCGGAATGGATCGCGAAAACGCCGGATGATTATGTGCAGATCGCCGCGACGCTCGCTTCCGATCCGACCAGGCTCGCGTCCATTCGGGCCGGGCTGCGCGAGGAGATGAAGCGCAGCGTCCTCCTCGACCACGCCGGTCAGTCCGCCCGCTTTGGCGACGCGCTGCGCCAGTGCTGGCGTGAGCGCTGCGGATTGCTGCTCCGCCGCTCGGCGTAAGGCGCGTGTGGGAAGAGTGGCACGGGTCTCCCGACCCGTGGGGGCAACGATTCACGGGTCGGGAGACCCGTGCCACGAATGTCCGTTCGGACACTCATAGCGCAGGCCGGGCCGCGATTGCGGCCAAAATGGTCGGGCGGAGCGGCCCGCTCCGCCGTCGCTGCGCCCCGGCTCAAGCACCGACGGACTTCTCCCCCGCGCGGGACCAGGCGCGGGCGATCCGGCCCGAACGCACCTCGTAAGTCATGACCAGCTCGATCGTGCCCGGGCCTTCCGGAAAAGTGCGGCTGACTTTTTCGTGATCGATCACGAGTTCACCCAGGACGATGCGATTGAGCAGGGTCGCGAAGAGGTTAGGCTCCAGGAAACGCGCGGCGAACCGCTCGCGAAGCTGGGCCGACCCGCGGGCGAGCAACGTTGCCGGATGTTCATACAGCTCGGCGTCATCGGCATAGGTGCCGAGCAATGTTTCGAGATCGCGGGCGTTGTAGGCGTCGAGCTGCCGCTGCACGACGGTGGCCGGATCCGAGGGCGAAGAAATCACGGCAGGATTGGCCACAAAAGGAACCAAAGGCGCAAAAATTATCGGCGACGAGGACCAGCTCAGGGCCGCATAAGTTTATGCATCTCAGATCGGCATGACGATCGGTTGCCCGATGAACCGGCCCGTTCGCCATCGGTTTCGATACCCGCCGACGCTCACACCATCTTCCCGTTCTGATACACAATCTTTCCGCCGACGATCGTGGTTTTCACGCGGCCGGTGAGCTGCTGCTTGTTCCAGGGGGAGTTGATCGATTTGCTGAAGGCGCCGTAGGTGTCGTAGAGCCAGGTTTCGGCCGGATCGAAAATACAGACATCCGCGTTCGCGCCGGGGGCGAGGGTGCCGGCGGGCAGCTTGAGCACGTTGGCGGCCTTGCGGGTCAGAAGGTCGATGACCTGCGGAAGCTTGAAGCGGCTGCGGCGCACAAGCACGTCGAGGCAGACGGGCAGGGCGGTCTCGAGGCCGATGATGCCATTCGGCGCGTAGTCGAATTCGCGGTCCTTCTCCTCGGGCGCATGCGGCGCGTGGTCGGTGCCGATGCAGTCGAGCGTGCCATCGCGCAGGCCGGCGATGATCGCGCGGCGGTCCGCCTCGGTGCGCAGCGGCGGGTTCATCTTGAAATTCGTGTCGTAGGTGCCGAGCGCCTCCTCGGTGAGAGCGATATGGTGCGGCGTCGCCTCGGCCGTCACGCGCACGCCGTCCTGCTTGGCGCGGCGGATCAGATCGACCGAGTGGGCCGAGCTGATGTGCTGCATGTGGATGTGCGCACCGGAATAGCGGGAAAGGATGATGTTGCGCGCGACCACAATGTCCTCGGCGGCGTGCGGCCAGCCGCGGAGTCCGAGGCGGGTGGAGACCACGCCCTCGTTCATGACGGCCTTTTCGGTCATCGACTCATCCTGGCAGTGGTCGAGCACGGTGAGGTCGAACATCTTCGCGTACTCGACCGCGCGATGCATGAGTTCGTTGGATTGCACGCACAGGCCGTCGTCGGTCAGCGCGACGGCGCCGGCATTCTTGAGCGAGCCGTGCGGGGCGAGTTGTTCGCCCTTCATGCCCACCGTGATGCAACCCGTGGGATAGACCCGGATCGGCGCGGCGGCGGCGGCGGTCTTGATCAGGGTGAGCGTGCCGGTGTTGTCGGCCGGGGGCACGGTGTTGGGCATGCACACGACGGTGGTGAAGCCGCCCGCGGCCGCGGCCTGCGCGCCGGTGAGGATCGTCTCCTTGTGCGTCTGACCGGGCTCGCGGAAGTGGACATGGATGTCGACCAGGCCCGGGCAGACCACGAGGCCGGCGGCGTCGACGACCTGCGCCTGCTTTTTCTGCGCGGCGGAGAGGGCTTTGACGAACTTGCCGTCGGCGACGAACACGTCGCCCCTCGCGTCGCGCTTGGAGGTCGGATCGATGACGCGGCCGTTTTTGATGATAAGAAAATTCATGGGGTGCGGGCCACAAAAGGCGCAGAAGGCACAAAACCTGAATCAGTCAGTTTGGCGGAAAATATACTTGTGGAACTGGATTCGGGGTGAACCGAAATTGATGAGCAGGCCGTGTTCGAGATGAGAAGCGCGGAGGTAACCGAGAATTTGCGCTGTGTGCTCGTCGGCCAAAGCCCGGACCGCCTTGAGTTCGACGATGAATTCATGATTGACGACCAAATCGGCGAGAAAATCCCCCAGCGGGCTGCCGTCTTCGTCAAAAACCGAGATTGGTTTCTGTTGTTCCACCTCGAGAGCTTTCTGTCTGAGGCGGTTGCGAAGGGAATTTTCGTAGACCTTCTCATTGTGGCCATGCCGGAGAAACGTGTGAGCTTCGAAGGCGGTTTGGCGGATAGTGTCGGCTAATTGCCGTGCGGTGGGCTCGTTCATTTTTGCGCTTTCTGTGCATTTTGTGGCCCGTGAAGATCATTCGATTGGCGCTGTCACATGTTCCGGCTGGCCGCCGGCGCAGAGATAGAGGACGGCCATGCGGACGGCGATGCCATTGGTGACCTGCTCGAGGATCACGCTGCGCTTCGAGTCGGCGATGTCGCTGTCGATCTCGATGCCGCGGTTGATCGGTCCCGGGTGCATGATGAGGGCGTCCGGTTTGACCCAGCTGGCGCGGGTGTAGTTGAGACCGAACATGCTGGTGTACTCGCCCACCGAGGGGAAATGGCCGCTGGCCTGGCGTTCGTGCTGGATGCGCAGGAGCATGACGACGTCGGCGTCGGCCAGCGCGGTGCGGAGATTGTGCGAGACCTTGACGCCCATGGATTCGAACCAGTGCGGCACGAGCGTGGCCGGACCGACGATCGTGACGTCGGCGCCGAGTTTGGTCAGCGCATGGATGTCGGAGCGTGCCACGCGGCTGAAGAGGATGTCGCCGAGGATGACGACCTTGCGGCCTTTGAGGCTGCCGAGCTTTTCGCGCATCGTGAACACGTCGAGCATCGCCTGCGTGGGATGCTCGTGCGCGCCGTCGCCGGCGTTGACAACGGGGATGTGCAGGACGCGGCTCAGGTAGAGCGGCGAACCGCTGGCGGAGTGGCGCAGGACGATCATGTCGGCGTTGAGCGCCTGGATGTTCTGCGCGGTGTCGCGGAGGGTTTCGCCCTTGGTCGTGCTGGATTTGTCGGCATCGAAGGAGATGACATCGGCGCTGAGGAACTTGGCGGCCATCTCGAACGAGATGCGGGTGCGGGTGCTCGGTTCGAGGAAGAGGTTGACGATGGTCTTGCCGCGGAGGGCGGGCACTTTCTTGACCTTGCGGTCGAGGATGCGGCGGAAGGCGCCGGCGGTGGCGAGCACCTGTTCGATTTCGCTGCGGCTCAGCTCTTCGATGGTGAGGAAGTTTTTGCGGGTCCAGGGCACGGAGGGATTTCCGGGGTTAGATTTTCAATTTGGCAGTCTTGCCCGCCGGTTCGGTGTAGATCTCGTCATGGCCGGGATCGGCGTTGTCCAGCCGGACCTTCACCTTCTCGGTTTCCCCGGCAGCGAGGGTGAGGCCGCAGTAATCCGCGGCGATGGGCAGGCGGCGACCGCCCCGGTCCACCAGCACCGCGAGCTCGACCCGCGCAGGCCGGCCGTGGTCGAAAAGCTCGTCCAAAGCGGCCTTTACCGTGCGGCCGGAGTGCAGGACGTCGTCGACCAGCACCACGGTGGCGCCGCCGACATCGTGCGGGATGAGCGTGGGGGCGAATTCCTTCGGGATCGGGTGTTGACTGATGTCGTCGCGGTGAAACGAAATGTCGATCGTGCCGGTGCCGCAGGCGATGCCGGCGGCGTGCAGTTTCTGGGCGAGGCGGGCGGCGAGGGCGATGCCGCCGTTGGCGATGCCCAGCAGGAGGAGGCGGCGGGTGTCTCGGTGGCGGGCGGCGAGGCTGGAAACGACGCAGTCCACGGCCTGTGCGACCGCCTGGGCGTCGTGCTTCTTGGGGGTTCCCACTGGATTGGTTTTTGACCCCCGGGGTGCGGCAGGTAAAGCGCAAACCGGAAAAATGTTGCGCGGGTTTTGCGACGGCGGGCGATTCCCGGTCGGGGCCGGTGGCGGGCGGCCGGAGGAGAATGGAAATAATCCTTGCACCGCCGGTGGCGAATCGTTCACTCCTGACCCTTCGCGGACCCTTAGCTCAGTTGGTTAGAGCGTTTCCTTGACATGGAAAAGGTCACTGGTTCGAGTCCAGTAGGGTCCACCATCCTCCGTTTTTCGAACATCGCCAGCGGGCTTTGCTTCGAGATTGCGCTGGGCTTTTCGAGGGCGGGTTGCATCGTAACAAAACGATGGCGCGCAAGGAACCTGTTCTGCAGTGGTTGAATGAACCGGAAATCCACGACTACCCGGCGGCGAAATCCTATTTGAGCCTGCTCTTCGTGGAGGCGAAGGCGGACGCCCTGGTGAAAAAATTGAAACGCAGCCCGGTGGTGGAGTTCAAGGCCAAGGATATCTTCCGGGCCGCGGCCCTCCCGCTGCTCGGGCTCGACAATTCGCACGTCGCCAAGGACCGGCGCAAACTGGACGCGGGCGAAAAAGTTTCTCCGCTCCTGCTGGTCCGCGATTCGAGCCGGAGCAAGGTCATCATCGCCGACGGCTACCATCGGCTCTGCGCGGTCTACTCTCTGGCCGAGGACGCCATGATCCGCTGCAAAATCGTCTAGGGCGCGCTGGCGAGATATTCGGTGGCAATGCAACGACGGTTGTGCAACCTGCCTTCATGAGATTTTACCCGCGCCGGTTCCATTTTGCCGCCTGGCTTGGCGGATCGTTGCTCGCGCTTCGGGCGTTCGCGACGGAGCCGGCGCTGGCGACAAATGCCACCGAACCCGCTGCGTCGCCCGACCCGGTGGTCACGGGGCCGGAGCCGGTGCGTTATGAATGGGAGGTCATGACCGCCGTCCTGTGGAAAGTCGGGGGCGGGGCCACGCCGCTGACGTACCGGTTGATGCCGCAGATCATTTCGCTCCGAATCCCGCCGATCAACGAGCATCCTCTGGCCGGCGGGCGGCTGATCTTCCGCTCCCGTTTCAGCCTGCTGCTCGAACCCATCGTGCGGGGACCGGAGGATTATTTCTTTGGAGTGGCGGCCGCGGGTGAGCTCCAGTGGCGGGATGCCACGGACCGCTTCGGCTGCTTTTTCGCCAGCGGTGGCGGCTTCGGCTGGATGAACGCGAAGGGACAGCGGATCGCCGGGGCGCAGGGGCAGGATTTCAATTTCAACTGGCTCATTCACGGCGGTCTCAGTTACCGCACGCGCGAGGCGTGGGAATGGTCGGTGGGCCTCTATTTCCAGCACATCTCGAACCGCAACCTGAACCACGTCAATCCAGGCCTCAACGCGCTCGGACCGACGGTGGGGCTTTCCCGGCGGTTTTGACCGCCGGAGAACGGAATCGTTGCCGCGGGCGGGCCGGCCGAGCTGAGGCGGGATCAGCGGTTGAACTGAGGTGGAACCGGACCTCCGTGGCCGGTTTTCTTTGCGTGACCGCCTCATCCCGCCCGGAGGTCGGGCTCCACCTTCCAAGAGATAGAGTTCGCAGGGAAATCAGGCTGAACCGCATGATCGCGTTCAGCGCAGGTCTTTTAGCTCCGGCAACACGCACCGGTACCCGTTGGCGGCGAGATGCTCGAGCAGAAGGGTCAGCAAGACGATCCTTTGCTCGCCGTGGCGCGCCGATTCATGCGTCAGCAAGATCGCTCCCGGGCGAATCTTCCGTTTCAACCGCCGCAGCGGCCGGTCAGGTGAGGCGCTGAACTGTTCCCGACCGCGGCCGGTCCAGCCGACCAAAACACCCTGTCGCCCGAGCAGCACCGGAGGAAGAAAAAGACTTCTGATGCCCGCCGGCGGCCGGAACCAGCCCGACGGCGCCGCGCCGGCCGAACGCAACGCCGCGTCGCAATCATCGACTTCCCGACGCGTGCGCCGGGGTCCGGCCAGCCAGAACGCCGCGACCGGATGGGTTTGGGTGTGATTGCCCAGAGAATGCCCCCGTCGCACGATCTCGGCGACCAAATCGGGATGCGCCGCCACTTTCTCGCCAATGACGAAAAACGTGGCCCGGGCTTTGTGCTGGTCCAGCAAATCGAGCATGCGGCGGGTCGTGGCCGGTTCGGGCCCGTCGTCGATCGTGAGCCAGACTTCGCGCCGGGTCGTGGCGAATTCCCGGACCACGGGCATCAGCCAGGTGGTGTTGGGAATCAGCAGACCGCTCAAAATCCAGAGATCCGGTCCGCAAAACAGGGCGAGAGACACCAGGCGATGCCCCGGCCAGAGATTCAACGCGGGGATCAGCACCTTGGTTACGAGGGAGAGCGCGACGGCCAGGGTCCGGCGGTTGAGGAACGGATGCATCCCGCCCGGAAGGCTTTCCTGCTCGCGCGGATGCCACATGCCCCCGGCCAGTCCGAGGGCCGTGCCGGCGAGAACATCAACCGTCACATGCTGTTTGGTCGCCAGCGTGGAATAAGCGATGGTCGCGCACCAGGCGCAGTTCAACAGCCGGACCCAGCGCGGCGCCCCGGCTTCCCGGAGCAGGCGCTCCAGCCAGATGGCGGAAAAAACCGCGAAGGCGACATGCAGGGAGGGGCAGGCATTGCCCGCGGTATCGAGGGTTTTCAGAAACGAGAAGCCCGGGTAATTTTGCCAGTCAAGGTGCGGCCGGACAATCGTGGTCGGCCAAACCAGAAACAACCCGAGCCCGGCCCCGCCGACGACCAGCGCCCCGATTGCGTAGGTCCGCAGTTCACTCCAGCCGCGGAGCAAGCCCGGCGCGAGAAAGGCGTAGATCCAGAGCGAAACGTAGGGAATTATGGCCAGCGGCGAAAAACCGATCAGCCGGTCCGGCGCGAGCATCGGCATGGTGGTGACGGGAAAGATCGGATGGCGCAGCAGCTGGAAATAGGCCGCGAAGAAGCCGGTCACGAA
The DNA here is from genome assembly GCA_964477955.1 of uncultured Opitutaceae bacterium. Classification (GTDB taxonomy): domain Bacteria; phylum Verrucomicrobiota; class Verrucomicrobiia; order Opitutales; family Opitutaceae; genus Didemnitutus. The sequence continues at coordinate 54,109 of CAYZGG010000004.1, read as the reverse complement.
GACGGGGATGACCGTTCGTTTGACCCACCGGTGGGCCTTCAGTCGTGGGATCAGCCGGCGGAGCCAGCTGGAATCGGTATCGGGCGCGGGTTTTATGGCCCGGCGTTTTCCTCCAGACGTTCGCGGGAGGCGACAGTTTTCTCCGGCAAGACGCGATTTTTCGCGAGTTGCCCGCGTCCTGTGTTCCGGCGTTGGCTCCGGTTCCCCCGGGTTTCCCGCCCTCTCACCGGCGCGTCACTTATTGAGAAGCGCTCTTCCCCTTGACAGGTGGGGCGAGGCGTCTCGCCGAGCTACGGCGCACCGGGAAGGTGCCGGACATTCGCAGCGCTCGGTATGCCCTACCGACTATTCCATGGCATCAGGTTATTCGGTGGCTTAATTAAACCGGCCAGATGCGTTGCAGAAACCACACGGCTCCGAACACGGCGATCAGGCAGGAGACCGTCGGTTGCAGGCGCGGTGTGTAATCCGGACGCGAGCGGGCCCATTTGATCAGCGGCACCAGGCAGGCGGCGACAGCCAGCTGCCCCGCCTCAACACCGAGATTGAACGAAAGCAGCGGGGGAATCACCGCCAGTCCGGTGATGCCGGGCAACCGCTCGGTCAACGCGCTGGCAAAGCCGAGACCGTGGACAAGCCCGAAACAGAAGACCAGGGCGAGACGGTGGCGCGGTTGCCGCCTGAGAATCAAATTCTCCACACCGACGTAGACGATGGAGGCGGCGATGAGCGGTTCGACTACGGAAGAGGGGAGCGAGACCACGCCCAGAGCCGCCGCGCCGAGAGTCAGGGAATGGGCGATGGTGAAGGTCGTGACGACGGCCAGCACGTCGCGGAAGCGAAGGGCCACGAGCAGAAGCGCGAGAAGAAAACAGAGATGGTCGTAACCGGTTAGGATGTGTTCGATCCCCAAGGGAATGAACGAAAACCAAGGCAGAGGGGCAGACCGCTCCGTGGCGGAAACCGCCCGGGGTGTGCCGCCGGGAGCCGCGGCCGGGAGAATCCACTCCGCATGCCGGGAGTCGAGGAGCGCGATGGCTTCGGCGGCGGAGCCTTGGGTAACGAGCATCCGATGGCCGAAGGGCAGGTGCGCCAGGATCGGGAAGACTGCTTCGACCGGGTCGGACGGGAGGTGCGACCACTTCAGCGTAACGAGAACATCCGCGGGTGTCGTCTTGTCGGGCGCGATCTCGGGAGCGGCCGCGGGCAGGAGGATCCCGGCCGACGAAATGCGGGCGAAGCCATCCGCGGCCTGAGCGAGAGCCGGGGCCAGCGCGGCGAGCCGGACGACATCGGGGCGGTTTTTTTCTGTGCCGTCGACCAACCGCGCGACATCCGTCCAGGCAAAGGCCATTTCGATGACGATGGTGTCCCCGGTGCGCCGGAGCCGGACCGAGCTCAGGCCCGGATCGTGTGCCAGCGCGGTCGCCACGGCGGCCAGTGCGACGAGCAGACCGAGAAACCTGCGGATGACGTGCATGGTGAAAGGGGCGGGGCCGGCGAAAACCGGCCCCGCGGGGGGTTAGTTGTGATCGTGATTGCGGCCGTTGAACGGGGTCCCCGCGTACGGGAACACCTTGTTGTAGACCGCGTCGTTCTTGCTGACGCTGTCGATGCCATCGGCCACGAACGTGATCGAGAAGGTGGCCGGCCGCAGGTCGTTGACGAGTGCGGTCACGGCGATGTCGATCACGTCATCGCCGAAGCGCCGGCCGTTCGGCCAGCCGCCGGGAACCGTGCCACCGCCGAATCCGGCCTGGATCGTGCTTTTGAGCACGTCGCCACCGAAGATGCCCAGGCGGCTGAAACCGGTGTCGTCGGGGTTGGTCGGGTGCGTCGCCCCGCCGCCGGCCAGTCGTGCGGGAGCAGTCGAGAGATCGACCTTGATCAGGTCGGGGATGAAAATTCCGACGAGATCGGTGCGATTGGTGAGGGGGAATCCGCCCGCCCCCTTGAAGATGATCGTGTTGATCAGCGAGGCCAACTCCGGCGTGGCGGCGTATTTGGCGAACAGTGCCCCGTCCTGGCTGGGCGAGGTGCGGTTGTAGAGATCCTTGTCCTTGATGGCGACGAGTGCCTCGCAGAACAGCGGGTTGCCCTGACGCCCCACCTGCACGAAATTCTGGCCGTTGTCGTCGGCATCGTGCCCCGGGAGGACGCAGATTTTCGACCGGCTGGTGGTGGCGTAGACGCCCACCGACTGTTTGTCGCCGCCGAGGGCGGTGAGCGGAATCTCGAGCACCATGGTGTGGACGTTGAAACCCGACTGGCTGTCGAAGGAACTCTTGGCCACGGCCGGGTTCTTGCTCAGCACGCGCAGATTCAGCAGATCAAAGATCGACTGGATGTCTCCATAGAACCCATCCTCGCGCTGACCGGCGAACACGCGGTGTCCGGCCATCGTGTAGACTGTCTGGGCGGTGTAGCGATCGAGCTGCGCAGCATCGCCCACCCCGTCGCGCGCGGGAAGGTCGCCATTGTCGCCCATGTTGTAGAACGGAGTGGCCAGGCCCTGGTTGTTCGGTGGCACCTTCCCGCTGCCGAGCAGATCCCGATGGTCGCCGTGGCGGTGGTCGATCCGGGTTACCGTGTATGTTTGGGTGAGGTTCTGCGCGGCATCGTCGACATTCTGGATCACGCCGAGATACGACTGGAGGATCGTTCCCTGCGACTTGTAGGTCGTGTGGAAACGAAACTCGTAGGTGTAGGTCGGCAGGCCGGCGGCGAGATCCGTGCCGAGGGCGACGTGGATCGCGTAGAGGACGTTGTCGTCGAAGTTGTATTTGTTCGGCCCCACGCCCGGCTCCTCAAACGGATAGACCGAAAGCGCGGTGGTCAGGTATTTGCTGCCGTTGTGCGCGCTGACGAACGCGTAGACGTCCGTGGTGTTGGCGGAGGGGTCGAGGGTGATCAGCGGTGCGTCCATGTGACTGGAGGCGGACAGGAACGCGGGTGCGAGCGCGAGCAGGGCAACCGCGGCAAGGCGGGCCAGTGGGCCCGCGGAGGTTTTAGTGATGGTTCTCATCGTGATTTGGTTCTGGGTTCATGGAGACGGCCACCCGCAGGTTTTCGCCTGCCGGTAGCCGAGCGAGTGAGTCCTCGAGGAGCCGTTGCTCGGAGGGAAGCAGGACGCCGGCGAGGCGCCGGACGCGACCGAGCACGTCCGCGGCACCGGGCTGGTTGGCGAGGGCCAATGCGCGGCCGGCCTGCAGGAAGAGGTGCGCATCGATCGTTCCTTCCGCGAGCGCAGCCCGCGCTTGCGGGACGGCTTCGTCGGTCCGGCCCGCCTGGGCGAGGGCGAGGGCGTTGGCCGCGTGCGTGACGACATCGGCGCGGGTGGCCAGCTCAGCGGAGGCCAGGTGGACGGCGGTGTCACGATCGAGGCCGCGCGTGGCCAGAAAAAGAGCGACGGTCCGCGGATCCTCCGCCGTGCCCTCGCGGACCAGCAGAGTTTCGATCGACCTGGCCTCAGCTTCCCGGCCGGCCGCCCGCAACGCCTCGGCGTAAACCCAGCGCGGTTCGGGGAGCGGCAGGATCGTCGCGGCCCGCGCGAGCGGGGCGAGCGCTTCGTCGGCCCGACCGGAGGCGAGCAGGAGCCGGCCTTGGAGAAGCAAGGCGGGTGGGAAATCGGGCACGAGTTCGCTGGCTCGCGCGGCTTCCGCGGCGGCGGCGGCGGCGTTTCCCTGCGCCCAGACGAGCTGACCGAGACGGGTGAGGCTCCACGCCAGCGCCCCGGGGTCGCCCGGCCCTCCCGCCCGCACCGCCAGCGTCTGCAACGCGACGGCGCCGTTCAAGTCTCCCCTCAACCAGCGGATGTTCGCGGCCCGGGCGTAGCCGTCGAGTCCGGGCCGGAGATCGACCAGCATCTGGTACGCGGCCGCGGCGGCAGTGGAGTTTCCCTGATCGTACAGGGCGTCCCCGAGCAGGGCGAAATCCTCGGCATTGCCCCGCGCGGCGATGAGGCGGCGGGCGAGCGCCTCGGCCTCGGCAAACCGGTGCCTCGTCTGGAGAACGTGGCCGCGGAGCAGCCAGGCCTCCTCGGGCAGGTTGAAATTTTTCTCCAATGCATCGGCGGCGAGGCCGGCGAGGGTGTTGAATCCCGGGTCGGAACTGGCCCGAGCCTTGGCGATGAAAAGCCACCCGAGCCGCTCCAGCTCGGGTCCGGGCTGGACGGCCCTCGCCAGTTTGACCTGGGCCGCGCGGATCTGGCGGTCGAGCGGGGTCGATTCCCGCGGCTCGACCAGAAGCACGGCGGGCACGGGCGGGGTGGAAGTTTTTTCCTGAGAAAAAGAGACAGCCGGGACAGCGAGGTTGAGCAGCAACGCCACCATGGCCGCGATCAGTAGACGCTGAGAAGCGAAGGGGTCCATTGCGGGTACCTACGCGCCAGTCTTGCGGGCGGATGCAGAGCGCCCGCAGCGTAAACGTCAGATCGCGTCAGCCGTCGGGTTTGAGCACCGGGGTTTCCGGTGCATTTTCGCGTGCATTTGTGACGCCAACGGCTAGACACCTGCCGGCATGCTCCAGTCGCTCCGCATCCGCAATCTCGCGCTCCTCGAGGAGATCGAACTCGACTTCGAAACGGGTTTCACGGCGGTCACCGGCGAGACCGGGGCGGGCAAGAGCATTTTGCTCGGCGCGCTTTCGCTGCTGGCGGGCGCGCGCGCCGACAAGACCGTCATCCGCCAGGGCGCGGCCGCCTGCGAGGTCGAGGCGGCGCTGTTTTTCGCCGACACCCGCCGGCTCGACATGGAGCTGGCCCGGCTCGACCTGCCCGCATGCGACGACGGCGTGCTCATCATCAAGCGCAGCCTCCCGCGCGACAAGGCTCCGAAAATCTCCGTCAACGGCGGCCTGGCCACGCTCTCCGCCCTGCAGGAGCTGGGCGAACAGTGGATCGATTTTCATGGTCCGGGAGAGCCGCGCCGGCTGCTCAAGGAGGGCTGCCAGCGCGAGCTGCTCGACCTTTTCGCCCGCAACGCCGGTGTCCTCGACAAGTACCGGAACCACTACCTGCAATGGCGGGAGCTGATAGCCGAACGCGACGAGTTGCTCGGGGCCGGCCGGCTTTCGGCCGACCAGATCGAATTCTTGAAAATCCAGCTCGCCAAGCTCGACGGGCTGGAACTGACCACGGATGCGATCGCCGCTCTCGAACGGGATTTTCACCGGCAACAAAGCTCGCAGGAGATCATTCAGCTCGCGCAGGGCCTCGCCCACGGTCTGAGCGGGGAGGAAGGTCTGCTCGGACGACTCTCGGCGGTTTTGCGCGAAGCCCGGCAGCTCGAGTCGCTCGACGAAGCCAGCAAGCCGCTGGCCGACCGTCTGCAATCGGTGGCGGTCGAGCTGGGTGACATCGACGCGGAGTTTTCCGCCCTGGCGCAGTCGCTCAATTTCGATCCGGAGCAGGCGGAGGCGCTGCAGGAAAAGATGAACGTCTGGCTCGACCTGAAACGGAAGCACGGGGCCGGCCTCGACCGGGTGCTTGCCGCCCGCGACGAGATGCGGAAGAAACTCGAGCTGCAGGGCGACGTGGAGGGTTCGCTCGCCCGCCTGGAAAAGGAAATCGCCGATGCCGGCAAGGCCGTGCGCAAAGCGGCGGCGGACCTGCGCGCCACCCGCGAAAAGGCCGCGTTGCAGCTGGCGAAGGCGGCGGCGAAGGTCATCGCCGAGCTCGGATTCAAAAAAGCCGACTTCCGCGTGCAGCTCGTGCCGCTGGACGAACCCGGTCCGTTCGGAGATTGCGGGGTCGAATTTCTGTTCTCGCCCAATGTCGGCGAGGCCCCGCTGCCGCTCAATCGCATCGCGTCGAGCGGCGAGCTCGCCCGCGTGATGCTCGCGCTCAAGGCCGTGCTGGCCGAGATCGACGACGTGCCGCTGCTGGTGTTCGACGAGGTCGACGCGAACGTCGGCGGTGAGATCGGGCGGATTGTCGGCGAGAAGATGGCGGACATCGCGGAACGGCACCAGGTGTTGTGCGTCACGCACCTCCCGCAGGTGGCGGCGCAGGCGCGGAATCATCTCGTGGTGGTCAAGGACCAGAGCGGCGATCGCGCCGCAGTCGAGATCGAGACCATCCACGGCAACCACAAGGAGCGCGTCGGCGAGCTCGCCCGCATGCTCGGCGACCGCAGCGCGAAGAGCGCCCTGGCGCACGCCGAGGAGCTGCTGCGCGGATGAGGAGGCGGGGCGATTTTATGCTGCATTACCACGTTTGGTTCAATCTGAAGCCCGGGATCGGCGAGGCCCGCGGCCTGCAGATCGTGGCGGGTTATCTGTCGCAACTGAGCGCGGCAGCCGAGAGCGCAGGATTCCGCCTGCTCAAAAACGCCGGTTCCGCGCCGAAATCAAAACTGCCCAAATACCACGCGCTGGTGGAATTCACGGGGTTCGACCAACTGGGTGCCGCGATGAAGAAGCAGACGGAGCGCGGCATTCACGGCGGTCGGCACGGCGAAATCGTCGAAGTGGTGTGCGATTTCCACGTCGAGATTTTCACCTCGGCCGAGATGCCGGCGGGTGCTCCGGCGTCTCGGGAGATCGGCGCATATGCCTGCGAGGTCTAGCGGAGGCCACAGCTCTCGCCGCAGGACCGGCGACAGGTGCGGGCGCAATTCCCGTCCCGAGTAACGCCATGCCCGTCATTCGTCTTTCGACGTTCATCGAGGCGCCGCGGGAAATTGTTTTCGATTTGACGCGAAGCATTGACGTTCACCTCCAAAGCACGCCCGGAACCTCGGAGCGGGCGGTTGCCGGAATTACTTCCGGTTTGATCAAAGTCGGGGAGGCCGTGACCTGGGAAGCCCGGCATTTCGGATTCACTCAGCGGTTGACGGTTCAGATCACGAAGATGAATAAACCGGAGTGTTTTGAGGACAAAATGGTATCGGGTGCATTCCGATACATGCACCATCGCCACGAATTTGTGGAGAACGAGGGTGGCACCATGATGAAGGACGTTTTCGATTTTTCCGCGCCTTTGGGAACCCTTGGCCGCCTTGCGGAGAGCCTGTTTCTTGCCGGGTACATGCGGCGGCTGCTCTTAGCCAGAGCCGCGGAGATAAAACGGATAGCTGAATCGGGTGACTGGCGATCCTACCTTTGATCGCGGTCGTCAGGGGAACCGATCGCACCCGGATTTGGGTCACCGGTTCAGCGCGATGACTTTTTGCGCGAGCTTCTCGCCGGATTTCACGCAGTCGGGGAGGGAAATGCCGTCGCGGGCGTTGCCGCCGAGGAAGAGCCCGCGGTGGGCCGTCTCGAGCGCGGTCATCGTTTCCAGCCAGCGCTCGTAACCGAGCACATATTGCGGGATCGCGGCGGACCACTGGTTGTGGCGGATGAATACCGGGTCGCCCGACACGCCGACGAGTTCGGTCAGATCTCGCTGGACGCGCTCCAGCAATTGCGGTGTGGCCAGCCGGGCGTGTTCGGGCTGGCGCATGCCGCCCGCAAATACGGTCAGACCGACGTGGCCCTCGGGTGCGCGGTGAGGAAAGAGCGTGGACGAAAACAAAATTCCGAGCACGTCGCGTCGCTCCACGGCCGGCACCAATCCGCCGAAGCCGTCGAGCGGATGCTTCACCTGTTCCCGGCGGTAGCCCAAAAACAGCGAGCTCACGGGCGGCTGGGGGATCTTGTCGAGCGAGGCGAGGGGACGTTCGCGCAGCGGGCCGAAGTTCAGCTGCGCCAGCGCGCCGGCGGGGACGGCGAGGACCACGGCGTCGAATTCCCGGGTGATCATCTGTCCGTCCTGCCTCCAGACGAGCTGGTGGGGACGGCCGGGCACGAGGGTGTCGACCGTGGCGTTGAGATGGACGCAGCCTGCGGGCAATTTTTCCGTCAACACGTCGGTCAGCTGTTGCAGGCCGTTCTTGAAGGAGACGATGGGGGAGGACGGCGATTCGCCCGGAGTCTTTCTTGCCTTGGCGCGCGCCATGAGGCCGCGGATGATGGAGCCATGGGAGCGCTCGGCTTCCCAGAGCGAAGGGAAGGCGTGCTTGACCGAAAGTTTCTCGGGATCGCCCGCGTAGATGCCCGCGATGAGCGGGTTGACCGCGTAGTCGACGAGTTCCTGCGTGAAATGCGAGCGCACGAGCTCGGCGAGGCTCAGGTCGGTGGTGCGGACGCGCGGCCGGGTCAGCAGTTCGGTGAGGATCGAGAGTTTACTACGGAAACCGAAGAGCGACGAGCCGAGAAAGGCCGGCGGCGAGGCCGGCACTGCGACGAAACGTCCACCGCGCACGATGAACCGGCGCTTCGCGGCGGCGTTGGCCTGGACGACCGACGGTTCGAGCTGGAGATCGCGCACGAGTGCCTTGAGCTCGGGCGCGCCGAACTGCAGGGAGTTCGGACCGGCCTCGGCCAGAAAACCGTTTTCGCGGATCGTGCGGATGGATCCACCCGTTTGGGCCGCGCGCTCGAACACCTGCACCCGGTGGCCGGCCGCGTGCAGCCTGAACGCGGCGGTGAGTCCGGTGATTCCGGCCCCGATCACGGCGACGGAGGGTGGAGGTTTGTCGGTCACGGGATTTTGGCGAAGATGCTGCCCGGCCGGAGCGTGCCCCGTGCCATTTTAAGACAGGCGCCAATGAAGGAACCGGCCGGTTGAGCTCTGGTCGTGCGCGGGGCCATCACTTCCAGGTAGTAACCGTCTCCACCAAGGCGTGCATGCAGTCGAGCCCGGCTTCCGGCGTGATGCCGTGGCCGAGGTTGAAAATGTGACCGCGTGTGCCGCGCATTGTTTCCAGCAAACGACTGGCTTCATGCCGGACGATTTCCGGCGTGGTGGCCATGAGCACCGGGTCGAGATTGCCCTGGACCGCGATGTTGTCCGGCACCAGCCGGCGCACGATGCCGAGGTCGACCGTCCAGTCGACGCCCAGCACGCGGGCGCCACTGAAAGCCAGATCGGTGAGCTGGGCGGCCGTGCCCTTGGCATAAACGATCACCGGAAAATCGCGAGGCAGCGCGGCGATGATGGCGCGGATCCAGCGGAGCGAGGCGGCCTCATAATCCTGGCCGGCGATAATGCCGCCCCAGGAGTCGAAAATCTGGATGGCGTCCGCCCCCGCTTTGATCTGCAGGCGGAAATATTCGATCAGGGCGGCGGTGAGTTTTTCCAGGAGCGCGTTGAAAAAGGCGCGATCGGTGAAGAACAATTTCTTGATGAGCGAAAAATCCTCCGAACTCCCGCCCTCGACCATGTAGGTGGCGAGGGTCCAGGGCGAGCCGCCGAAGCCGAGCAGGGCCTGGCGGCCTTGCAACTCGGTCTTCACCCGCGCGAGCGCCGCGCCGACGTAGCTCAGGCGGTCGGCCACGCCGGTCGGATCGAGGCGGTCGAGCTGGCTGCGGTTTTCGAGGCGGAACTCCATTTCAATTCCCCCGGCGTCGCGGAATTTGTAGCCCTGACCCAGCGCCTCCGGCACGACCAGAATGTCCGAGAAGATGATGGCCGCATCGAGGGCGAAACGGCGCAGCGGCTGCAGCGTGACCTCGGCCGCGAGCTCGGGGGTGCGCACCATTTCGAGGAAGGAATGTTTTTCCTTGAGCGCCCGGTATTCTGGCAGGTAGCGGCCGGCCTGACGCATCACCCAGAGAGGCGGTCGGTCGAGCGCCTCACAAGCGCAAGCGGCGAGAAAACGTTGGCGGGAGGTCATCGGACCGAAGTAACGGGAAGCGGGGAGCGGGGAGCGAGCATGATTTCAATCCGACGCCCAGGCGCGGGGTTTGAGGAAGTGGTCGGAGAGTCGCGCCTCGGGCGAGCCCGGCTCGGGCTGCCAGTTGTAGCGCCAGCGGACGAGCGGCGGGAGCGACATGAGAATGCTTTCCGTGCGGCCGCCGCTTTGCAGGCCGAACAGCGTGCCGCGGTCATACACGAGATTGAACTCCACATAGCGCCCGCGGCGGTAGAGCTGGAAATCCCGCTCACGGTCGCCATACGGTACCGCTTTGCGCCGCTGCACGATCGGCAGGTAGGCGGGCAGATAGGCGTCGCCCACGCTTTGCATGAGCGCAAAACTGCGCTCGAAGCCGCCTTGGTTGAAATCGTCGAAAAAAATGCCGCCCACACCGCGCGGTTCCTGCCGGTGCTTGAGAAAGAAATAGTCGTCGCACCATTGCTTGAACCCTGGGTGGAGGTCCGCGCCGCACGCCGCCCGGGCGGTGCGGTGCCAGTGGCGGCAGTCGTCGTCGAAGCCGTAATAGGGCGTCAGATCGAAGCCGCCGCCGAACCACCAGTCGGAGTTTTCGATTTTCGATTCCGGATTTTCGATTGTTTCCCCTGCCACGAAGAACCTCACGTTCATGTGCGAGGTCGGCACGTGGGGGTTCAGCGGGTGGACGACGAGGGAGACGCCGAGGGCATGGAAGGGTTTTCCCGCCAGCGTCGGGCGGGTGGCGGTCGCGGACGGGGGCAGGGAGGCGCCGGAGACGTGGGAAAAGGCGACGCCGGCTTTTTCGAAAACCGCGCCTTCGCTCAGCACCCGCGAACGGCCGCCGCCGCCTTCGGGCCGGCTCCAGGAATCTTCCAGGAATTTCGCGGTACCGTCCTCCGCCGCCAAGGCCGCGCAAATGCGGTCCTGCAGGGCGAGCAGGTAGGAGCGGACGGCGGCGAGATCGGGCGGCATGGGAGGAAGACTGAGGAAAGCCGCCGGCGGGCAGGCGGCAATCTCTTTGCGCAGGCGGGTGGCACGGGTCTCCTGACCCGTGGGGACCGGAATCACGGGTCGGGAGACCCGTGCCACACCGGCCCTTGACGACTTTGCTATGGTTCGGGTTCGACAGGGCGCGCTGCCCGGTCTTGCCTCAGGCTCCGCCTCCGTCGCATGAATTCCGCTGTTCTTACCACCATCGCCGCCACCGGTTTCACCGTGGCCTTTTTTCACGCGGCGATTCCGACGCACTGGCTGCCTTTCGTCCTCGTTTCTCGCGCCCGGGGTTGGCGTCGGGGGAAAACGTTCGCGGTGGTCGCGTTTGCGGGGCTGGGCCATGTGCTGGTGACCAGCGCGCTGGGGTTTGTCATCGCGTGGTTCGGCTTCAAGGTGAACGAGCAGACCAGCCGGTGGTTTGCGTGGGGCGCCGGCGGGTTGTTGCTCGGCATCGGGCTGTTTTATTTCTGGCGACAGTTGCGGGGCGGCGTGCTGCACCATCATCCGCCGGGGGGCCACCACCAGCCCAGCGATGCGTGCGGACACGGGGCCGAGCGCAGTCACTGGGATGAAGAAATGAAGGACAGCGCCCTGGTTTCAACGAAGGCGGGAGACTGGGCGGTCATCAGCGGCCTCTTCCTCATGCTGACGCTTTCGCCCTGCGAGGGCTTTTTGCCCATCTACCTGTCGGGCGTGCAATTCGGCTGGCGCGGTTTTGGCATCCTCAGCGCGATCCTGGCGGTCGGCGCCCTGGCCGGCATGTTGGTGTTCACCGCGCTGACGCTTGCCGGCATCGAAAAATTTCAGGTCAAAAAATTCGAGCGGTACGAGGCGGGGTTGCTTGGCGCGATTTTTTGTGCGCTCGGCGTGTTGGTCGTGGTGATCGAGACGCGATCCTGAGGGTCGACTTCCAGGCGGGTTAACCGCTCATTTTCGCCATTCCCACCAATTCGACCGGCAGCAGAATCAAGCAGCGCGGCTGACACCGTCAAGAGGCGGACCGGCGCAGCCGGAGCTTCTTTTTCCGTGCCCGGGCCTTCCCGGCCGGAATGCGCGGGGCGGGCGTTTGTTTCTTCGTCTTTGGCACGACGCCGATCCGGGGATCGCGCCGGCGGGCGAGGGACACGAGCCGGACGGCGGCGGCTTCGAACGAGCCCGCGCTTTCCGGCAGATACAGCCATTTCGGCAGGATCGAGTGGGGGCGCAGGTCGGGGAATTCCGCGAGCAGCGCCGGGTGGCGGTCGCGGTCGGTGCAGACGAGCAGACCGCACCAAGAGTCGTCGCCGGCGCAGAAGCAGAGCACGATCTTGCCGTCGAGATAGACCGCCTTGGCCCCGAACATGGAACGCAGCACGAAGGAAGGATCGGTTTCGAGGGGCTCCCAGAGCCATTGGTGCGGGTGCACCGGTCGGGCTGCCCGGGAGAACTTCTCGAACCGTTCGTTCATGGAGGCAGGATGACGTTTTTTTCCCGCCACGCCAGTCTTTGGTGCGGGCGGAGCGGCGACCGGGACGGTGTGCAGCGCTCACTTTGCCCGGTGCTCCGGGCCCCAAGGCCGAGCGGCGCGCCCGGCGGTCACGCCCCACCCGGGGTCATCCGGATTCGGCGGAGAAACTTTGGATTTGCCTCCGGGGCGATCCGTGCAATCCGTGGTGCGGAATTGCCGTCATGCCGATCTACGAATTCTATTCGCCGGACACGAACCGGATCTACTCGTTTTACGCCAAGTCGCTGGCGCAGGGGAAGCTGACGCCGAAGTGTCCGGACCATCCGAAGGCCCGGATGGTGAAACTGCTTTCCAGCTTCGCGGTCGGTGGAACCAAGAAAGCCGAAGCCGCCGCGCCTGCCGCCGCCGGCGGGGAGCTTCCGGGGGGCGCCGACGACGCACGGATGGAAGCGGCTTTTGGAGCGATGGAACGGGAATTTGCCAATGTTGACGAAAACGACCCGAAAGCGATGGGGCGGATGATGCGGCGCATGGCGGAGTTGAGCGGGGAGAAAATGGACGGGCCGATGGAGGAGGCGGTGCGGAAACTGGAGGAGGGCGCCGACCCCGATTCGCTGGAGGAGGAAATGGGCGATGTGCTGGGTGACGGGGCAGTCGAGGATTTTCCCGGCGGCGTCGAGCCGCCGGCAGCGGACGGCAGCGCGAAGGAACCCAAGGCGCATCGGCGGATTCGCCGGCCCCCGCCCGTGCGCGACCCGCAGCTGTACGATTACGAGTAGGGGAATGACGCAGTCCAGAATGTAGGGCGGGGTCGCCGACCCCGCTTCGAACGTTACGTTGTTTTCGCGGAAGGCGGGGTCAGCGACCCCGCCCTACATTTTACTAACATGGCGGGATTTGGGAATCCCGCCATGCAGGCCAATGTCGGCGAGGGCACGAACGGGGCCGCGCCGCCGCAATTCCGGTCTTGGTTCTTGGCGCGGTTCGTGTTTTTCGTGATCAATGCATTTTTCGGAACTGGAAAAACGAATCGAGGTGGCGAAGCAGGTGGTGATGGCCGAGACCGGCCTGATGCACCGCGAGTTCGGCCGTGCCCGCAGCGACATCAAGTACGACGGCACCCGGGTCACGCCGATCGACATCGCGATTTCGGAACACATCCAGGCGGCGATCCTCCAGCATTTTCCCGCCGACCAGTTTTTCAGCGAGGAACTGGCCCCGAGCGACACGCCGGTGCCGGTCGTGGCGCGCTTCTGCTGGGTGCTCGATCCGATCGACGGCACCAACAACTACGCCAACGGCATCATCCATTGCGCCATCTCGCTCGCCCTGCTGGAACGCGGCGTGCCGGTCTACGGAGTCATCTACGACATGGCGCGGAGGGTCCTCGTCCACGGCGGGCCGGGGCGGGGCGTGTGGGACGGCGAGAAGCCCGCGCGGGCGCGGCCGGAGCCGCCCAACAACCAGAGCCTGATCGGATTTCATTCGCCCGTCGACAAGGTCCACGCCGCGGAGGGCAAGAAGCTGATCGAGAATTTCAAGATTCGCGGACTCGGCAGCAGTACGCTGCATCTCGCTTATGCGGCCGTCGGCCTGCTCGACGGGGTGGTGGAGCACAACAACAAGGTCTGGGACATCGCCGCGGCCGCCGCGTTGATCGAGGAGGCGGGTGGCGAGTTGCACTACCTCACGCCGCCGCCTTTCCCGCTGCGCGAATTCACCCTGAAGTCCGGCCGGATCCAATACGTGGCGGGGAACAAGGCAGTGTGCGAAAAGCTGCGGGAGATTCTGGGGCGCTAAGCCAACGCATGCAATTGCCGGGGAGGTAGACCCGGTAGGTGGCGGGCTGGTGCCGCCACTTCTTGTTGCGCGGCCAGCGCGCAACCTACGTCATCGCAGATGGATTTCTCCCGAATCTGGCACTAGTCCAGGACTCTCGCCGACTGCACCTGAAGCAGCACAACCTCGTGGTGATGGCCGGTCTCCGGCAGCAACACTTTCCCGACCAACCACAGTTTTCGATTTTTAACCACCGTCGAAACAATGTTCAACAGGCTTTGGTCGCTCTCGGCGAAAACCAGCTGCACTCGCGAGGTGGGTTCGGTATCAAAATCCCCGTTTGGATTTCTGACCCGGATCGCTCCGGACAACTTCAGAGCGAAATAGGCTTCTTGCTTGTCGGTTTTAGGATTCGTGCCGAAATTGGGCGGACCGTAGGCGACCGCGTGTTCCACTTTTCCGACGAGCGTAACGATGTCTCCCTCGGCGACGATTTGGACGTCTGCGGCCCCGGCCGCTTGGCTCAGTGCCCAAAACCCGGTGAAAAAGAGTGTGGCGAGGAGAAACCGGTTCATCGACGCGAGCGTTACACCTGATATTCTTTCAGCGGCACCGGATCGAGGACCTTGGCCTTGGGGAGCTTGGTCACGAATTGTTCGGCGAACCAGGCACGGGCGGGCGGGTCGCCGTGGGTCAGGACGATCGAGCGCGGGTTGCAGCCGATCGCATACTCGAGCAGGGCGTCGCGGCTGGCGTGGCCGGAGAACTCGAAGCGCTCGACCTGCGCGCGGACCTTTGTCTTGTAATTCGCCGCCGCGAAAAGGAAGTCCTCCCCCTTTTTCGTCTTCAACAGCTGGCCGCCCGGAGTGTCGGGATCGCAATAGCCGACGAAGCACAGGCTGTTCTTCGCGTTGCCCGCGAGCGAAGCGGCGAGGGAGTAGGACGCGGTGTTCTCCACGAGCATGCCGGAACTGACCACGTAGATGCCCTGCATGCCGGGAGGCTTGCCGGCCACGAGGTCGCGCGGGGATTTCTTGACCTTGAGGTCCTTGAGGATCGTACGCGTGAAATGCACCAAACCGGTCTTTTTGGTGATGTCGTCGAAATAATCGCAGAGGTCGAGGCCGAGGCCGGAGGCGAAGATCGGCGCCTCGATCAGCCGGTTGAATTTCCGGGCATCATGCAGAATCGCCAGCATCTCCTGCATGCGGCCGAGGGCAAAGACCGGGATGAGCACGGAACCGCCGCGCTGGATCGTGGCGTTGATCGTTTCCACCAGCCGGATCATCTCCTGCGAACGCGAGCGTCCGCTGGCCTTTTCGTTGGCGCCGTGGGTCGTCTCGGTGATCAGCGTGTCGAATTTCGCCTTGGGAAAATGGGCCGGGCCGAGGATGCGCTGGGTCTCGAACAGGACGTCGCCGGTGAAGAAAATCCGGCGGTGCTTATGTGTGATCTCCAGCCCCGCGGCTCCGGCGATGTGGCCGGCGGGGTGGAACGTGAATTCGATCTCGTCTTTCCGGCCGGAGAATTTTTTCGGATGGTTGAACAAGTGTGGATGAAGCCGCGAGGCGAGGCGGTCGATGTCGTCGTGGGTGAAGAGCGGGTAGTCGGCGATGCCTTTTTCCTCGCGCTCGCGGACCATGACGTTGGCGGAATTGTGCAGCATGCGCTCGATGAGCATGTGGCTGGGCGGCGTCAGGATGACGGGGGTTTCCGGCTGCGCCCGCATGAGCAACGGCAGGGAGCCGATGTGGTCCAGGTGGCAGTGGGTGATGAAGATCGCGTCCAGGCGGACGTTGCGCAGCGGGGAGAGGTCGGGCGCGGCCTGGCGGCCGGCCTTTTTCGGATGCAATCCGCTGTCCACGACGAAATGGAAGTCACCGATCTGACAATAGAGGGAGTTGGCGCCGATGCCGCCGTCGCGGTTGAGGTCAATGAGCTTCATTCAGGTCGGGAAGAAAGAGACCGAGAGCCCGCCCGAGGGCAAGACTTAGCGGTCCGGGGCGGAGCCGTGCCGGTGCGATGCACGGAAGTATAACGGTAGTGGCGCTTGTCCTCAAGCGCCTTCCCCGGATCGCGGCCGGGGCCGTAGAGGGCAACCGCCCCTACCGTCGGTCGCGGGCACCGGGTAGGGCGCACCGGCCCGGTGCGTCGCGGCGGAGCGGGCCGATCCGCCCTACCTTTCCCGAGGTCCTGTTCCTACTTCACCTCCACCGAGCAAAGGACGCAGGGGCCGTTGGCGATGAGCCGCAGCTGATAGCGGCCGGGGGCGAGATTGTTCGTGGGGAGGTTCACGCAATAGTTGGAGTCGTTCCACCGGCTGTAGAGTTCCTTGCCGGGCAGGTGCTCGGCCGTCGGCACGATGACCAGTTCGTCGCCGCGCTGAAGTAATTCGGCACCCGCCAGCTGGTGGGTGAGATCAGCCACGCTGGCGGTGAAGTACACGACGCAGTCCTCGCCTCGATTGACGGCGGCGGGGGCGCTGACCCGGTCGATGGATTTGAACAGCAGCGGTTTTTCCGCAAAACAGTTGTCGAGGTCGAGGCCCAGGCCGAGGGCGCCGTGCGTGACGGAGGCCCGGCCCGACGGGGGATTTTCCACGGGGCGGCGAACCTCGATCGGTGCCCGCACCCAACCCGCTTTTTGCAGGCGGGCCAGCGTGTCGCGGTCGTGCATTTCCCGGGCCGGTTCGTGCGGGCGGGTGGGCTTGCGGAAGCGCAGCTCGATGAAGGTGTAACCCGCGATGAAGACGGCGATGGCGGCCACGACCCACTTCATGGGCCAGGGCTGGGGCGTCGGGGAGCGAGAGCCGGGCATGCGGGGCAGTTATCGGCGGGGGAAGGAAAACATGGCAAATACAATTGCGCCGGGGCGGGGGAGTTGTTCTTTTGCCGGGCTCACATGAACCTTTGGTCGCAGACGTACATTCCCACCCTCAAGGAGAGCCCGGCGGACGCCGAGATCGCCTCCCACAAACTGCTATTGCGCGCGGGGCTGGTCCGCAAGCTCGGCGCGGGTTCCTACACGTACATGCCGTCGGGTCTGCGCGTGTTGCAGAAAATCATGCGCCTGTGCCGCGAGGAGATGGACCGCGAGGGCGGCATCGAGCTGTCCATGCCGCACGTCCACCCGGTGGAGAACTGGCAGAACGGTCCCCGTTGGGCCGCGGCGCGCGAGATCATGTACCGGGCCGATTCCGCCGGCGATGGCAAGCGTCCGTCCCGCGAGCCCGAGTTCGTGCTCGGCCCGACCCACGAGGAGATCATCACGCCGCTGGTCCGGAGCGAGCTCACGAGCTACCGCGACCTGCCCAAGAATTTCTATCAGATCGGCACGAAGTTCCGGAACGAGATCCGGCCCCGCTACGGCCTGATGCGCGCCCGCGAGTTCATCATGAAGGACGCGTACAGTTTTGACGCGACCGACGAGGCCGCGACCGAGAGCTACAACAAGATGAAGCGCGCCTACACGACGTTCTTCAAGCGCTGCGGCCTGAAGACGATTTCCGTCGAGGCCGACACCGGCGTGATGGGCGGCAGCTTTTCGCACGAATTCATGGTGCCCGCGCCCGTGGGCGATGACGACGTGGTTTATTCCTACGCCGGCTATTCGGCCAACCGGGAGAAAGCCACCAGTGCGATCGTGCCGACGGATTTGCAGGACGCCGCTCCGGTGGGTGCGCTCGAGGAATTCGCCACGCCCGGCATCGTGACCATTGCGGCGCTTGAGGCCGCGCCGTACAGCGTGCCGGCGGACACGCAGTTCAAGACCCTCGTGTTCGTGGGCGACGGCAAGCCCTTTCTCGTGGTCGTGCGCGGTTGCGACGACGTCGAGGAGGCCAAGCTCGGCGCCCTCGGCTTCCAGCTCTGGCGCCAGGCCACCGCCGAGGAAATCGAGCCCATCATGGGCGCGAAACCCGGCAGCCTCGGCACCGTCAAGGGCACGATCAAGAACCCCGGTGCACTGGCCGGCATTTTCGCCGACCACGCCATCCGCCTGATCGGCAACGGCACGACCGGCGCCAACAAGGACGGTTTCCACCTGCGCAACGTCAACGTCCAGCGCGACCTCGCGGTGACGAAGTTCGGCGATTTCCGCCGCGTGCGCGCGGGCGAGCCCTGTCCGAAGTCCGGCGAACCGCTGAAGATCGCGCGCGCCATCGAGGTCGGGCATGTTTTCAAACTGGGCACGAAATATTCCGAGAAGTTCGGTGCCGCCTACACCGATGACAAGAAGCAGACGCATCTGATGGTCATGGGTTGTTACGGCATCGGCATCAGCCGCACGCTGCAGGCGATCATCGAGCAGTCGAACAACGCCGACGGGATTGTCTGGCCCTGGAGCGTGGCGCCCTGGCAGGTGGAGGTCGTCAATCTCGATCCGCAGGATCCGGTGGCGAGCGACGTCGCGAGGAAGCTGGCCCTGGCCGCCGAATCGGGCGGGGCGGAAGTGCTGGTCGACGATCGGGCCGAGCGGCCCGGCGTGAAGTTCAAGGACGCCGACCTGATCGGCCTGCCGCTGCGCTTGACCGTGGGCGGAAAGGGGCTCAAAGAAGGCATCATTGAAATGAAATGGCGCACGGAAAAAGAAGTCCGCAAGGTGCCATTGGCCGAGGCGGAGAAAATCGTCGCTGAAGCGGTGCGAAGCGCTGCCGCGTCTGCATGAAAATGCCAGGTCTCGACAATCGCAAAGCATTGGTCCCGGCCGGCCAAACCGAGGGGGCTCTCCACGAAGCGTATCGGGTGATTGTCTTCAACGATCCGGCTATCAGAAAGTCATATGCGGCCATGGTGCTCGCACGCGTGTTCCATTTTCCCGACGCAGTTGCGCGGGAGCATATGTTGCAGATTCACCGGGCAGGCTTGGCTGTGGTGTGGCAAGGAGCCAGGGAACTGGCCGAGGCCCATGTGCTCGCCTTGCAGCATTGGCATCTCCTAGCCCGTCTCGAATGCGATGAAACAAATTGAAATTCGCCTCAGGACCGAAACGGTCGCGCCGTTGCTTGGGACTTTGCGCCAAGCTGGACTTCAAGCGCGTTCGCAGTTGGCGATGCAGATCAGGCTGCCGGCGGGCGATGACGAACTGGCCCCGGTCTGGAAGGCCGAGCTGCTAGCGGGCCAGAGCCAGGACGTTCGAGTACTTCTTGATTTGTTTGAAAATCGCTATGTCCGGAACGGAACGGTTGTTATCGAGGCTGATATCTACGAGTCGGTTCTGAGAGCTTGCGCTGCTATGCGAATCCACCTTCACGCCGATTGGCTTGGCGGCCTGCCGCAAGAGGTTTTAGAGGACGAAGACTCGCGCCCAGAGGATGTCCCGCCGGAACAACGGACGGCATTCAACTGTTACCTTCTCCTCGGCTATCTGCAGCGGATCGTCTTGCAGAATTTTGCCTTCGCCTTCGAGGGACCGCTGCGCCGGACATGAGTGGGACCAAGGCACAGCAGCTATGGCGGGTTGTCGTTTTAAACGATCCAGTCAACCTGATGTCGTATGTCGTCATGCTCTTTAAACTGCTTTTCGGATTCGATGAGAAGACGGCCCGGAGGCATATGCTCGAAGTGCATGAGCGCGGGCGCTCGGTCATTTGGATTGGAAACCGGGAGCAGGCCGAAGCTCACGCCTACAGTCTGCAACGGTGGCACATGAAGACTGTTTTGGAGCCCGATGAAACGCGTTGAAGTCAGGCTCAATCTCGAAGTGGTTGCCCCGTTGCTCGACCTCATGAAGGAGGCTTCGGATGCACTTAAGTCCAGGCTGGCCGTCCGGGCGCATGTTCCAGGGTCCGACGCAGACTTTGTCAATAACTGGAAACAGGAGCTGCTGGAAGGCCAGACTGACGACATCCAGGTGTTGCTGGCGCTGTTCGACGTGGATTTTTTTGCGACAGGCGTCATCGCCCTCGACACGGAAAACGGGGAGGCGGTGCTCCGGGCGTGCTCTGCCCTGCGGCTCCGGATCCGCGAGGCGCATCTGAAGCCATTGGGCGACGAAAGTTTGGAATCGGGCGAAGTGCCCCTGGACGAGATGCCGGAGGAACAGCGCAAGGCCTTCGCCGCCTATGTGTTTTTGGCGACGTTGCAGGAGTTGATCGTGGAACACCTTGATCCCACGGAGCCGGAGGGCTGATGGGATGTGGCACGGGTCTCCTGCCCCGTGGTCCGTCCATCACGGGGCGGGAGGCCCGTGCCACATCCGGGCGCTTCTGGCCAAAGCCTCCGCGTCAAGCGAAAGATTTGCGGGTGCGATTCGCGTTTGACGGGGCGGGGGTCGGCAGTAGCCTTCTTCCGACACCCTGTAGTGTTCGAGGTGCCTTCAATAACCGCTCTTTGCCTTTGTAATCATTTGGGAGCTGCCAACAGCCGTGTGGATGCCAGGCCGTAAACCGGAAGGCAGAAGTGCGGCGGGCGGCGCCCACCTTAAACTAAAAAGGACATGAGCCTTTGGGCGCACGGCACAGGCGGGGTGTCATTCTTTTTTCCACGAAAAACCCATGGACCGACTGCCCTACTACAAGCTCCTGCACCTGTTCTCGCTGATCGTGCTCACCGCACACACGTTCATGGCCTTCGCCAACCCCCTGCCCGAAAACCGCAAGCGCACCCTTATGATCACCGGTATCGCCGCGCTGATCATGGCTTTCACCGGTTTCGGCATGCTCGCGGTGGAGAAAATCCCTATTTCCAGCGGCTGGGTGATCGTGAAGATCGTCTGCTGGCTGGGCCTCGCCTCGCTCTCGGGCATCGTCTACCGCAAGACCCATCTGCGCGGATTGCTCAGCCTGGTGTCGCTCGCGTTGATCCTCATCGCGCTGGTCATGGTCATTTTCCGGCCGTTCTGACACCACCCGGGCGCGGCGCTTGACGGCGCGGCTCGCGGCCTGAGCCGGACCTATGCAGTGGAGACCGATTTCTCTGCCAACCTGCTTTCCGAAAGGTGGAGCCCGACCTCCGGGCGGGCTGAAACGGTCGCGCCAAGAAAACCGGCCCGGGGGTCCGGTTCCACCTCATCTTCCGTCTATGTTCTCCGTTGAGCGCTCCGTATCGCCGTTGGATCTTTCGCGGCGTTCCCTATGACCAGCCCCGGTGCCGAGTCCATCTGCGGCCTGTGGATCGACGACGGCGGCCGCGTCCATCTCTCGCTGGCCACCCCGGACGGCGGCCGGCTGGAACGCGCCGAGGAGTTTCGTCCGTTCGCCTGGCTCGGCGTGGAGCTGTCCGGCGAGGGCGTGACGGTCGAGCGCTTGCGGGGCGAGGGTGCTTTCAACTATCTCCTGCACGGCGAGACGCTGGAGAAATTCGAAGCCTGCCTGAAAAGTGCGCCCGACGGCACGCTGCGCGACGTCCTGAGACCGTACGAGAGCCAATGGCTGCTGCAGAGCCGAGCGCGCCTCTATGCGGAGACGCATTTTCCGGATCTCCGGCGCGGTCAGCTCGACATCGAGACGGCCTCCAGCGAGCCCGGCGGGTTTAGTGATGCGCGCAATGCCGGCGATCGCGTGTTGGCCATCGGGCTGCAGTGCCGCGGGCGGTGCGAGCTCCTCGCGTTGGAGGAGGAGACCGATGCGGGCGAAAAACGCCTGCTGCTCCGCTTCAATGAGCTGCTGCGGGAACTCGATCCCGACGTCGTCGAAGGGCACAACCTCTTCAAGTTCGATCTCGATTACCTGCGGCAGCGCAGCAAGCGCCACCGGGTGCCGTGCGCGTGGGGCCGCTTCGGGCTCAACGCGGAATTTCGCAACAGCCGCATGAAGGTCGCCGAACGCTGGATCGACTTTCCCCGCTGCGACCTGCCCGGGCGCGCGGTGATCGACACCTACCTCCTGGTGCAGCTGTACGACATCACGGCGCGGGAGATGACTTCGTACGGGCTCAAGGAGGCGGCGGTGTATTTCGGGATCACGCCCGAGACCGGGGAGGGCCGCACCTACATCGAGGGGGCGCAGATCCAGGAGGAATTCCGGCGCGACCGCGACCGATTCCTGGCCTACCTCGCCGACGATTTGCGCGAGACGAAGGGGCTGGCGGACGTGTTGCTGCCGACCTATTTCGAGCAGGCGCGGGCGTTTCCCCTCCTGCTGCAGGAAGCGGCGCTGCGCGGCACGGCGGGCAAGATCGACCTGCTTTTTCTCGAGGAATACTACCATGCCCGGGCCAGCGGCCCGGCGCCGGTGGAAGTGGCCCCGTTCGAGGGCGGATTCACCCGCAGTTTTCAGGAAGGCGTGTTCCGGCACGTGCTGCATTTCGACGTGGCTTCGCTCTATCCGAGCCTGCTGTTGTACATCGGGCGGAACCCGCGCAACGACACGCTCGGGGTTTTCATTCCCACGCTCCGCCGGTTGCGCGAGTACCGTCTGAAGTACAAGCAGCTCGCCCGGAGCGCATCCACCGCGGCGGAGCGCGACGAGGCGCAGGCGCGGCAGGCCACGTTCAAGATCCTGATCAACTCGTTCTACGGTTATCTCGGATTTTCCGGCGCGCGTTTTGGCGATGGTGAACTCGCGGCGGAAGTCACGCGACGCGGCCGCGAGCTGCTGCAGACGTTGATGACCGAATTCCAGCGGCACGGCTGCACGATCCTGGAAGCGGATACGGACGGCATTTATCTCATGTCGGAGCAGTTTCACGCCGAACCGGAGAAGCTGCTTGCGCTGGCGGCGCAGGTCATGCCGGCGGGCATCGAGCTGGAGCACGACGGCAGTTACGATGCGATGTTCTGTTACAAGGCCAAGAATTACGCGCTGGCGGCGGACGGCGTGGTCACCCTGCGCGGTTCGGCCCTGCGCTCCCGCGGGATCGAGCCGTACCTCAAGAAACTCAGCGACCAGTTGATCGCCTTTCTGCTCGGGGTGTCGAAGGATTCGCCGGTGGACAGTCTCGCCGCTTTGCGAGCGCGGATCTCCTCCCGCGAAATGCCGGTGGCGGAACTGGCCAAGTCGGAAACGTTGAGCCAGAATCCCGACGCCTACGAGCAATGGGTGGCCGGCGGTGGCAAGCCGCGACGGGCGGCGGCCGAGGTGGCGCTCCGTCTCAGTCCGCGTCCGCGGATGGGTGAACGGGTCAGCTACTACATCGGTCCCAAGGCCCGGGGGCAGACCAGCGACTGGCAGAGGGCGCTGCCGCTGAGCGGTTTCGATCCGGTCCGGGCGCCCTACGATTCCGTATATTACTTGGAAAAAATTGACGACTGGACCGAACGGTATGGACGTTTCCTTGGACTTCAGCCAGAAGGAGGACAGCAGGAAATACTCCTGTGACCATGCGTACCCGCATCTGCTTCTGGCTCCTTTTGTTGCTTCCGTTTGTCGTCTATGAGTCGGCGATCCTCACCGATTATGGCTTTCGCGACGACTATTCCTCGTTGCGTGAAGTCAGGGAGGAGCCCGGCAAGCTGGTCTATTTCAACACGTCTCAAGGCCGGCCGCTGTGCGGGGCGTTGCTCGAAACCAGTTTTGGGCGATTGGATACTGTCAGTGATTTGCAATGGCTCCGGTTGCTCACGGTCGCTGAGCTGACGCTTCTCGCGATTGTTCTCTGGCGCCACTTTGAGTTCAGTGGTTGGCCGCAGGTGGACGCCGCGGCGGCGGCGTTTGCGATCATCTTGCTCCCGGCCGCCCAGGTGGCCGCCGGTTGGGCGATCGGCTGGCCGTGGGCTTGCTCGCTTTTGCTCAGCGTGGCCGGATTCCTCGCCGTCGACACGGAGCTGGAGAAAGGGGGCTTGAAGCGCACGATGGGGGTGGTGGGCGGAATTTTCATCTACGTGATGTCGGCGCTCATCTACCAATCCAACGTCATGTTTGCGGTCGTGCCCTTGGCGGGGACCATGTTGCCCCGGCTCAAGCAGCGGACGCGGACCGAGCTGCTGCGGTGGTTTTATCTGCATCTCGGCATTTTGTTCGGCTCGCTCGTTCTGAGCTATCTTCTGCTCAAACTTCTCTATGCCGGCGGAGGATTCCAGGAATCGGCTCGGATGCATTTTGACACGAATCCGTTCACGAAGCTGGCCTGGTTCATCTGGCAACCGCTGCCCAACGCACTCGGGATGTTCGCCCTGCGGGGCGATTTCAACATCGGGGCCTTCTGGTTCTGGCCGGTGGTCGCGCTGGTGCTGGCCTTCATCGTCTGGATTTTGTGGATCGAGCCCGAGAAGGAAACCGACAACGAACGTCTCAAATGGCAGCTCTGCCTCGGCGTCCTCCCGTTTGTCGCGCATGGCATCAGTCTCCTCGCAGCCGAGCGTTCCAACGGCTATCGCACTCTTTTCGCCCTTTCGGGCCTGGTGGTGGTGGTGTTTTTCACGGCGCTGCGCCGCCTGCCAGTCGCCGGCAAAACCAAACCGTACGTCCAATACGGCGTGCTGACCGCGGTGATTTTGGGCGCCATGTTCCTGGCCCATTGGCAAACCTTGAAGTTGATCGCGGAGCCGCAGGAGCGCGAATGGAGCATGATCCAGGACGCGGTCAAGGACGCCTATTTCAAGGACAAGATCCGGTTCTTCATCGTCGAGCCCACGATTGACGACCGTTCGACCAATTTCGTGCATAGCGACGAGTTCGGCTCGCTGACGTCCGACTCACAGTGGGCGCCGAAGGAAATGTTCAAGGCCGCCCTGCGCGAACGCTTTCCCAAGGGCCTGAAAAACGGGCACACCTGCGAGTATGCCCAGGGCCACAAGCCGCCGCCCGAAGGGACCTTCGACGTCGTGATCGACCTGCGCAAACTGCGGGAATTTCGGGAGTGAACACGGGGCCAGGCTTTTCTGGCGGTAACGTGGCACGGGTCTCCTGACCCGTGGGGAACGGAGTCACGGGTCAGGAGACCCGTGCCACTTGCGCCTCAGCCGCGCGCGATTGCTCGCTGATAGCGCTTATACCAATGGCCCGTAGTCTTTGGAGGACTATTCGAATACGATTGACGGGTAGGGCGCACCGGCCCGGTGCGCCGCAGGCGTGATGACGTTCGCGGACGGCCCGGCGGTCCGTCCCTACCGGCGCTGCCGCGCCAAAATCCAAATCTTACGGGCGGATGCTATTACTTCGTCGCCGGGCTGCGGTGCACCACCCAGTCGACGATGGCAGCATCGTCCTGCTCGTGTCGCCAGACCAGGCTGAGGAACTCGGCGGGCAGGATGTCGTGAATCTTGAAAAACCGGCGGTCGCCGCCGCAATCGTACATGAGCGAGGCGGGCAGTTCGCCGCGGAGCTTGGCTTTGGCCTTGGGGATGAGCCGCGGCAGCCACTCGATGCCTTTCGCCGCGTCGGTCTTGGCCGGCATTTTCGATTCGTCGAGCACCTGCGGAGAGGAGTGCCCGCGCTGCGCGTTGAGGAAATAATCCCGGCGGACAATCTCGATGGCCAGCGCGTTGTCGTAACCCGGCTCGCCATAGCCCTGCTGGTCCTCAGCGTAGTCGTAGAGGTGCTGGGCGGTGATTCCGTTGGCGACGAGGAATGATTTTTCGTCCGGGGTGAAAAAGCTGTCCGCCCCTCGCTGACCGGCGGCGTACTGGCGCACGGCCTTTTCGAAGAGGGCGCGGAACTGGGTCGGGAAATCGTAGTGTTTCATCGGGCCGTCAATCAAGCCAGCCCGGGCCAATTGGCAACTCGCCGGCAGTTTCGAGTGTGTTGGTTTGTGTGTGGGACGGGCTTTATGCCCCGACTCGTCGCGCGTAAACCCGCTCCCAGATAGCCCGGCACAAGCAAACGGATCCACCGCCGCCATTGCCGTTCGATTCTCCCTTTGCGGCCGCGATGTTCTTTGTGGGCGGGATGCCCTCACCCCGCGCGGCGCGCGGCCCGAACCATCCGTCAGCTCAAACCTCGTCGACCGGCCCTCAGTCGTCTTCCCGCGAGAGAACGCGCTGGATGACCGGCAACGCCAGACAGATCACGACGAGCACGATCGATCCGATCGCGCGAGTGTACCAGCCTGTGCTGCCATCGGGGCTCATCTGATAACGCTCGAACGGTCCGCCGGTGGCGAAGACCCAGGCGGCAAAGGCGATCGTTCCCGTCAACGGATGCGAAACGTTCCTTTTGCGCCCGCTTTTGGCCGTGGCGTAGCGCAGATACAGCGGGGTGAGCACCAGCAGGAACAAGGTTACGGCGCAAAACCAGGCAAACTGTCGCGGTGCTGGCAGGGTCTTGATGAACCCCGAGACGGCGACGTAGCCGGCGATGATCTCCGTCGGGATGTATGTGACCATCCGGCTGAGATAACTGTCCGTCCGGGCTGCGGTGGGTCGTTTCATACGCGTGGGCCAACCTGCGGCGACCCCGCGGAGCATCGGCGAGGCCGGTCGTTTTATCAACGCCAAACGGGCCGGGTCCTGGTCGGCGTCTCCCGCCGATTGCTACTTCACCGTGATCGGCAGGCGCTTCGAGCTGCTGTTGCCGGACTGGTCGTAGAGGACGATTTCGACGGACGTCGCGCCCGCGGCCTTGGCTTCGGGGATTTCCGCCACGAAGCGCTCCGTCTTGCTGTCGAGGACCCCGTCGGCGGGATGTTCGACCTCCTCGCGCGTGCCGTTGTTCAGGACGAACTCGGCGCCTTCCAGCAGGCTGAGCGCATCGTGTCCGTCGACCGCAACCACCAATTTGTTGTCACGCCGTTCCACCGTCGCCGCGGAGATTTCGGGCGGGGTGCGGTCGATGGTCAGGTAGTCGGTCTCGAAGGTGTAGGTCAGACGGTCTTTCTCGGGGCGGGGCGCCTGTTCCTTGACGGTCAGGCGGGTGAGGTAGACGCCCTCGGGAAAGGCGGCGGTTTCGAATTGCAGGTAGGAATCGTGGATGTCCACCGCCAGATCGGTCCACGTGTCGCCGGCTTCGGGCCGGATCGACAGGGTGTAGGAGAGGTTGTCGTTGTCGGCATCGGTGACCGACCAGTAGATGATTTCGGAACCGGGCTGCGGCACCACCTGGCTGCTGAGGAAGGTTCCCTTGTGCTTTTCCGGACCCTCGTCCTTCAACGCCGACGCGGCCGGAAACAGCATCTGCCCGAGAGTGCTGGTCTGGGGTGTCGGCATTTCGGGCAGGGGCACGAGCGCCAGGTTGGGTGGGAAAATGCGGAAATCGCTCAAAATGGGCCGCCGGTTTTGCGGCAGATAGAACACGGTGGCCTTGTCGATGGAGAAATCCCCCGTGTTCGCCGGCACGGTCAGACGCAGTTTGAGATACCGACCCCGCAGGCCGACGGCGGAAAAAGCCTCGTCCATTGGCTTCAGGTCGGTCCAAGGCGACCAACCCTCGATTTCGTCGCTGCCGGCATTGATGCTCGCTTCGAGGCGCAGGTCGGCGGCCGCCACGCCGCGGACGTGCTCCGGACGGATCAGTCCCAACGTACCCGGGGTGCCAAGGTCGAGCCGCTTGGTTTCCAAAGTGCGCTGGGTGCCGGGAACGAACGAGATCAACGCCAGCCCGGGCGCGTTGTTCCGCAGAACCAGAAAGCGGTTGGCGTCGAGGGGCGCGAGATCGTTCAACTCGGCGGAGTCGCTTCCGGCGTAGATCAAGGAGCGCCGGGCCACCGGATCGTAGCCG
This sequence comes from uncultured Opitutaceae bacterium, assembly GCA_964477955.1. Classification (GTDB taxonomy): domain Bacteria; phylum Verrucomicrobiota; class Verrucomicrobiia; order Opitutales; family Opitutaceae; genus Didemnitutus. Next base: position 26,703 of record CAYZGG010000004.1, on the reverse strand, counting down.
AGCGTGTCGCCCTGTTCACCGGCGGCCAGCAGGAGCGAGCCTTGGTATTGGGCGAGCCGGTAGAGCGAAATCCCGGACTTGGACATAACCGTCTCCGGGAACCCGTCGGCGGGAAACCAAACCACCGAGCTCCGTCCCGCAAAAGACGAGCGCGACTCGCGGTCTTCTTTTTCCTTTTCATCGCCGGGCGGCTTGGGCCGGACGAGACGACTGCCTTCTCCAGGCGACTGCACGAGCGCGGCGTAGAAACCGCCGTCAGAAACAGGCAGCAGGTCGACGACCTCTGTGTCGCGATTTTCCTGCAGCAGCGTCGGAGCTCCGCCTTGGTCGGCGAAAGTGTAGATGTTGCCCTTCGGCGCGGAGCCGGCGACCACCCGGCCGTCGGGCAGGCGCGCGAGCCGGCGGATGTTGCGGTCACGGACCTCTCCAAACAGGGTGACGCCTTTGCCGGCGAGGGCCTTGTCGTCGTCGACTTTCCCCGCGGCCGTGCCGGCTTTCGCGAACTTGGCCACGTCGATGCGGTAGATCTTGCCGGGGTTGCCGGTGGCGGCGAGGACGACGCCGTCGGATAGGGGCAGGAAATCGAAGACCGAGTCGGCGGCGAGCGGTACGCGGGCCAGCAGCTTGCCGTCGCGGGCGAGGTAGATCGCTGCGCTGGGGGAGGTGCCGACGAGAAAATTGCCGTCGGCCAGGGGTTGCACGGAAATCGCCTGCGCCTCGGTCACGTGCGCCACTTCGCGCACGGCATAGCCGCCGTCCTTGCCCTGCAGCGTCACCTCGAACACTTTGCCATCCGGTCCGGTGCCGACGAGGAAGCGGCCCGGCCCCGCGCTCTCCCGGGCTTCTTTGCCTCCCCCGGCTCCGGTTCGATCCGCCGCCACGGCCCGGATCATCCAGAGGATGTCGGCGATTTTCGGACCCGGGAGATCGGTAAAGACCGGTCCGGGCCGCACCCGGCCGTCGGAACGGGTGGCCAGACCCTTGAGCTTGCGGCTGGCGACGTCGCGTCCGAAATCCACCTCCAGCTGTTTGGTCAACGGGTCCGCGGGAGCGCGCGGTGTGAGCGCAGCGGCGAATGAAAGGACGCAAATAAGGGAAAGACGCTTCATGGAAAAAAATGACGGATTTACGGTGCGCAGGCGGATGCAGGGGATGGGCTCAGGACGTCACGACAAATTTCTGTGGGCGGGGTGCCTTCACCCCGCGAGAATCTGCCGTCGCAGCACATGTTTCGCGGGGTGAGGGCATCCCGCCCACAACAAACAGGCCAGGCAAATCCGATGCAAGCTTCGGACCATTCGCCTCCCGCCTCGAACCGGTCAGCGCACATCGCCTCAATCCGTCACGTGGAGAAATTTCTTGAACTGGTCGCCGAACAGGCGACCGGGCAGCAGGTGCGTTTCCCAGAGGACGGCCGCCGCGTTGCGCCGCTGGAAACGCGAATCGTCCGCGCCCTCGGCGATCCGTTCGAGCGAGCCGGGCAATTCCGGGGTGAGCGTGTGCTGGTCGGTGAAGAGCCTGGTGCGTTCCATCACCGCGAGATAAAGTCCATCGCCGCTGCGCCGCTGCCGGAGAACGTCGAGGTACTCGGTGAAATTTTTCACGTCGGCGGGCGAAATGTTCTTGGGCAGGCCGGACAGCTCGTCGACGACCGCGCCCGGGGCCAGGACGACGACGAGATCCTTGCCCGACCAGTCGGCCGGCACCGGGATCGCGACGGACTCGGTGCGCTCGGTCTGCTGGAAATCATGCCAGTTCAACGTAACCGTGACGTTTGAGCCCGGAGTGGCCTCGGCGTGCGAAATCTGCATGACCTCGACATAGCCGACGGGAACGTCCGCGGTTTCCTCGACCGAAAAGCTGATGCTGTCGGGGAAAATCTGCTCGAACGGGTTGAAGAGGCATTGTTGCAAGGTGCCGACGAACTCGGCGACTCCCTGCTGGAACCCCTGTTGCCCGGGGTAAATGCGGCTGAACTGCAGCGGGGCCTGATCGGGAAACTGCACCGTGCTGACGAGGCGGAAGCCCTTCGTGAGACCCGCCTCGTTGGAGCCGGCGACGGCCTGGGCCAGGCCGCTGGCCGCGATCACGGGCAGGAGCTGTTCTTGGCGGACGACGGAGAAATGCAACGCCTTGCGGTTGAGCCGGGCGGGAAGCTCCACATCGATGGGCACGAGATGCGGCTGGCGGCCGATCTCGCCGTAGATGCCGGAAAGCCGGTCTTGCGAAAATGAACCGATGATCTGCCCGGTGTTCCCCACCTTCATCGAGGTCAGCTGGCTCGGCAAAATCGCGACGATGTCGGCGGCGGCCATCGGGAGCTCGGTGGCGCCGAGCGACATCATCGGATGCCCGAAGGCCAGAACGCGGTTGCCGTCGACCCGGGAAACCGTGCCCGTGGCGGCGATGCTGATGTCGCCCACGGACAGTGCGGCGGCGACGACATCGCCGGCTTTGAGTTCCGCCGGAATGGCCGGAAGAGTGACGGAGTTGCCGTCGGAGCTGCCGCCGAGCGCGATCGAATCGAGTCCCACGGCTTGGAACTGCGGTTGCAGCAGCGCGGCGACCTGCGGTGAAAGTCCTCCGATCGAAAAAACCGGAGAGAAAGGTCGCATTTCCGGGCCGAAACCGGTCTGCGCCGTGCGTTGCTGGCTGGCGCCCTTCACGGGCAGCGGCAACGCGGTTCCGCCGGGGAGAGGCAGCGAGGGCAGGGCGGTCACCTCGAGCATGTCGGCGATGGGCGTGAAGCCCGCGTAACGCACGGTTTCAAAACGCTGGATCTGATAGGAAAGGACCCCGGCGAGGCGTCCGTCGACATAGAGCGGGCTGCCGCTCATGCCGGCGACCGCGCCCATCGGTTGCACGCGCGCATCGGTCAGCTCGCACAGAATCAGGCTCTTCCCGGGACCGAGGGCGTTTTGCAGAACGCCGGAAACGACGACGGAAAACGCCTCCGGCTGGCTTCCTTTGAAAACCGTCCAGACCTCGCCTTTCTGCCCGGCTTTGAGTTCGGAGAGCGGCAGCACCGGCGCGTCGGCGGGCTGGGCGGGCAGACGGCCGGCCAGAACGCCGAGGAGGACGAGGGCCGGAAGGCTGCGAAAATATTTCATCTGCACTTAATTAACGGCCGGGAACGGCCGATTATTAGAGGGAACTAATGGCATTCGCGATGATATCGCAAGCCCGGTCAATCGCCGCGCCCTCGTGGGCGGTGCTGAGAAACCACGCTTCGAAGGCGCTGGGCGGCAGATAGACATCCGCTTCGAGGCATTTGTGAAAAAAACGTCCAAAAAGCTTGGCGTCAGAGGTAAGCGCGGTGGGATAGTCGCGAACCGGGGTTGGCGTGAAGAAAAGGCTGAACATCGACCCGCATTGCGGAGCCTGGAGCGGTAGCCCTTTGGCCTGCGCCGCGGCACTGGCGGCGGCACAAACCTGGCGTCCGAGGCGGTCGAGGCGTTCATAGGGACTCGTTTCATCCAGCATTTTTAGTGCCGCAATGCCCGCGGACATGGCGAGAGGATTGCCGCTGAGCGTGCCGGCCTGGTAAACCGGGCCGAGCGGCGCGAGATAGTCCATGATGTCCGCCCGCCCGCCGAACGCGCCCACGGGGAGGCCGCCGCCGATGATTTTGCCGAGGCAGGTGAGATCGGGGACGACGGCGCTGTTTTCGTCTGGAGGTGTGGGCTGGGTGCCCTCACCCGGCGCGGCGCGTTGCGGGGTGGGGGCACCCCGCCCACAGATTTTGGCCGCGTCGGCAAGCAAGCCCTGCACGCCGGCCCGATGCAGACGGAACCCGGTCATGACCTCGTCGAAAATGAGGAGCGCTCCGTGTTGCGCGGTGATCCGGCGGACGGCCTGGAGGTAGCCGGCATCGGGTTTCACGAAGCCGACGTTGCCGATGTAGGGCTCGATGATGACGCAGGCGATCTGGCCGGGGTTGGCGGCAAACCCGGCTTCGAGTGCGGACGCGTCGTTGTACGGCAGCACGACCGTCTCCCGCGCAAATGCGGCCGGAATGCCGGCGCTGTCGGGATGGCCGTGGGTGAGTGCGCCGGAGCCGGCCTTGATCAGCAGCGAGTCGCTGTGGCCGTGGTAGCAGCCGGCGAACTTGATGATCTTGTCGCGCCGCGTGAACCCGCGAGCCAGCCGGACGGCCGACATCGTCGCCTCGGTGCCGCTGCTGCACATCCGGACTTTTTGGATCGACGGGAAAAATTTCACGATCAGCTCGGCCATTTCCACCTCGTATGGATTCGGTGTGCCGAACGACGTGCCGTTTTCCAAGGCGGCGGCGATGGCGGCCTTGATGCGCGGGTGGTTGTGGCCGTGGATGGCGGGACCCCAGGTGCAGACGAAGTCGATCAGCTCGCGGCCGTCGACGGTGACGAGCGTCGCACCCCGTGCGGCCTGCGTGAAGAACGGCGTGCCGCCTACCGAGCGGAACGCGCGCACGGGCGAGTTGACGCCACCGGGGATCAGCTGGAGAGCGCGGGCGAAAAGGGATTCAGAGGAGGACATGGGTAACCACTAATGCACACTAAGGACTCACTAATTCAGAGAACAAACCGTTTCCATTCAAGTTTCGGGAAGGAGCCGAAATTTACGAGATATCCAACGCGTTTGCGGGTCGCATGAAGATAGTTGATGAGCTGGGCCTCATGTTCAGGGGCCAGCATCTTCACGGCCTTCAGCTCGATCACGATCTCGCCAACAACAATGAGATCGGCTTCGTAGTGCTTCCGTAGGGGGCGGCCTTTGTAGAACAAATTCAGCCGCGCCCTGCTCTCAAACGGAATGCCTCGGGTCGCCAGTTCAAATTCGAGGCTTTCGTGATAAACTTCCTCAAGAAACCCGTTGCCCATCTCGTTGTAGACATCGAAAGCGGCGGCCATGAAATCATAGCCCTCTTGCTGAGATAGTCCGATCAATGCGGTCATCGACATGCTCCATATTAGTGGCCCATTAGTGTGAATTAGTGGTGACCAAAAATCAGCTGACGTATTTCTGGACGATCGGGATTCGCCGGCCGACGCCGAAGGCGAGGGGGGTGATCTTCAGGCCCGGGGCGGCCTGCTTGCGCTTGTATTCATTGAGCTCGACCTTGCGCGCGACGTCGTTGACCACGACCGCGTCGAAACCGCGCTCGATCAGATCGCGTCGGGCCAGCCCTTCCTCCACGTATCCTTTGAGGATCGCATCAAGCAGGTCGTACGGCGGCAGGCTGTCCTGGTCGGTCTGGTTGGGCCGCAGCTCCGCACTCGGCGCCTTGTCGATCGAACTCGGCGGAATCACTTCCTTTTCGCGATTGAGCCAGCGCGACAGCGCGTAGACTTGGGTCTTGAACACGTCGCTGATGACCGCCAGCCCACCGCACATGTCGCCGTAGAGCGTGCAATACCCGACGGCCAGTTCGCTCTTGTTGCCAGTGGTCAGGAGCAGCGCGCCGAATTTGTTCGAGATCGCCATGAGCAGCAACCCGCGGGCGCGGGCCTGGATGTTCTCCTCGGCGATGTCGCGCGGCCGGCCGGCGAACAGCGGCGCGAGCGTGCCCTCGGCCGCGGCGACGACGTCGGCGATCGAAAGCGTGTGGAACTGGATGCCCAGGTTGCGCGCGACGGCCGCGGCATCGTCGCGGGAATGCTGGCTCGAGATCATCGACGGCAGGCTCACGCCGAAGACGTTCTGCGGGCCGAGCGCTTCCGCGGCGATGACGGCGGTCAACGCTGAGTCGATACCGCCCGAGAGTCCGAGCAAGGCCTGCTTGAAACCGGTTTTCTGCGCGTAGTCGCGGACACCGAGCACCAAGGCATCGTGAAGATCGCGGAGATTGTCCGCCGCAAAAGTGGAATGGAAGTAAGGTGAGGAGGTGGGCTGGGTGCCCTCACCCGGCGCGAACTCTTGCGGGGTGGGGGCACCCCGCCCACATGCCGCGTCGACCACCTTCAGTTCCTCGCGAAAGGCCGCGAGGCCGGCCAGCAGGTTGCCCTCGGCGTCGCTGACCATGGTGCGTCCGTCGAAGATCAGCTCGTCGTTGCCGCCGATGGAATTGCAATAGGCGACCGGGCAACCGCAGGCCCGGGCGGTATCGGCCACGAGGTTGATCCGCACGCCCTCCTTGGTGCTATGCCAGGGACTGGCGGAAAGATTGAGCAAAAGGTCGAGTTTTTGGGTGCTCAGGACCTTGACGGGATCCACGTCGTAGAAGCGGCGGGTCTGAATGGTTTCGTGGGTCCAGATATCTTCGCAGATCGACAGGCCGATGCGACTCCCGTTGAATTCAATCACCAGCGGGGCATGCGCCGGCTCGAAATAGCGGTCGTCGTCGAAGACGTCATACGTCGGCAGCAGGCACTTGCGCGCCGAATGGACGATGCGGCCCTGCTGGCAGAACGCCGCGGAATTGAACGCGGCTCGGCCCTGGCCCGAGGTGTTGGCCTCGGTATAGCCGACCACGGCCGGCACGGCGCCGACCTCGGCGGCGATTTCGCGGGTGGTTTGCTCCACATCGGAGACGAAGCGGCTCTTGAACAGCAGGTCGCGGGGCGGATAGCCGCAGACCACGAGCTCGGGGAAGAGCACCAGCTCGGCCCCTTGGGCGACCAAGGTGCGATAGGCGTCGAGAATCCGCCGGCGGTTGCCGGCGAGGTCGCCGACGGTGGTATTGATCTGGGCCAGACCGATGAGCATGGGAAATTGCCGAGAGAACTTGCGGGCAATGCCTTGGACTGCAACCTCCAAGCCGTGTCCGCCGCTCCGTTTCCCTCGCCGCTGATCCTCGCCTCCGCCTCGCCGCGGCGGCGGGAGCTGCTGTCCCGGTTGGGCGTGCCGTTCACTGTGCTGCCCGCGGAGGTCACCGAACACGAGGCGCCCGACGCCGACCCGCGGGCGATGGTGCTCCACAATGCCGCGCTCAAGGCGGACTGGATCGCCGCGCGGCACCCCGCGGCGACGGTGCTGGGGGCGGACACGACCGTTTTCGTCGACCAAACCGTGCTTAACAAGCCGCGGGATGCGGCCGAGGCGCAGGCCATGTTGCGGCGGCTGTCGGGGCGCACGCACACGGTTTTCACCGGCCTGGCGCTCCGGCGCGCCCGGGACGGGCTGAAAATCGACGAAGGAGTGGCCAGCGAGGTAACCTTCAAGCCTCTGACAGACGTCATCATAGAACAATACCTGCAAATGGTGCACACACTCGACAAGGCCGGCGGTTACGCGATCCAGGAGCAGGGCGACCTGATCGTGGCCGGTTACCAGGGGCAACTAAGCAATATTGTCGGGCTTCCGCTCGAAGAAACGAAACAACTTTTGACTAAAGCGGGTCTGTTGCCTTGATTTTTACCCAGTGCCGCCCTCCCAATTCGACATACTCACCCAGCTCGCCCCGGCGCGGCAGCAGCCCGACGAGGACTCCTACCGTCGGGCGATCACGATCGGCATCATCTGCACGATCCTGTTCCATGTGATGCTGTTTTGCCTGGCGCCATTGCTGCCCATCGAGAGGTTCGGTGGCGACCATGCCAATCTCGCGGCCATCGCGGCGCGCAAGAACAAGTCCTTCGATTTCCAGCTGGAACCGATGCCTCCGCCGCCCGCGAAGCCCGATCCGCTCAAGTTCGTCGAAACCAATCCGGATGCTCCCGCCAACGAGCCGGACAAGACCAGCAACTTCAGCAACCGCAACCAGCAGTCCGCCCAAACCGAGGCCGCCAAGGAGAAGGATGCCGAGAACCGGCCGAGCACCAAGGGCCGCGACGACATCAAGGATTCCAACGCGGTCGTTTCCGGCGATCACGCCCAGCCGCAGCAGGGCGCGGCGGTGACGCCCAACAGCGCGAAAACCCCCGACGACCAGTCCCAACAGGCGCAGCAGGCCCGGGCGGAGCAAATTCCGTTGAACGGATTCGAAAAAGTGGAGGGCAAATCCCCGGACGGCGTCGGCAGCAATGTTTCCCAAAATCCCGCTCCGTCCAATGATGCGACCCAGCTGATCGAGGGGGCGAAGGGGGCCAAGAACACCGAGGGAGGAATGATCGCCTCGACGCAGCAGACCCACGCCCAGCCCAAGCCGCGGCCGCGGTTGACGGCTGTTCGGTCCACCGTGCTCGCTGATCGGCCCGCCGGCACGCAAAACGTCGGCATCCTGGGGCAGGATGCGCGGTGGAGCGAGTACGGCGACTATCTGAACGAGCTGATAGAAATTGTCGATGCGGAGTGGCATGGCATCGTCGACCCGAGCACCATTCACGTGAAGCCGGGCACGCATGTCACGGTTACTTGCCGGCTCAACGCCAAAGGTGAGATTACCGTTCAGACGATTGAAAAAGATCCGCCGGACGCGGATCAGGCGGTTGTCAGCCAGTGTACGAGCGGCATCACCAACCGGTCACCGTACCGGAAATGGACCGAACAGATGGTGGCAGTCCTCGGACAGGAGCAAACCCTGGTCATCGGGTTCTATTACTACTGATCGGTGAACCCCCTGCCGGCAGATTTCTGGGCCACTCTGCCATTGGGCCGGGAGGTTGCCTTGCTCCACCACGACGGCAACGGCCTCGCGGCCTTCGACAAGCCGGCGGGCATTCTTTCCCATCCGAATGACGGCGCCGACGAGCCGCGGTCGCTGCTGGCCTGCCGCTACGATCAGGAGCGCGAATGTTTCAGCTGGAAGGAAGCGGGCGGTGGCGAGCGCCGGTTGTGGCTGCTCAACCGGCTCGATGGCGCGACTTCCGGCGTGATTTTATGCGCCGCGCGCGAGGATCTCGCTCGCGCCATCAAGGAACAGTTTCTCAAAAAACAGGTGCGCAAGGTCTACTGCGCCCTTGTTTTCGGCAAACCGGCGGAAAAATCCCAGCTCTGGCGCGACCTGGTGGCGGTGAACCGAAAAGGCGGGAAAGTCCGCTCGCAGGCCATCGCGGGCAATATTCCGGCGGTGACCGCGTTTCAGTTTCTCAAGCACAACCAAGGGGCTTTTTCGACGTCGTTGATTCGGCTGGAGCCGCACACCGGGCGGAGTCACCAGCTGCGCGTCCAATGCACCAAGCGTCACCTGCCGATCGTGGGCGACCAGACCTACGGCAATTTTGCCCTCAACCGCGCGCTGGCGAAGGCGACAGGCGACAAGCGCCTGTTCCTGCATTCGTTGGAAACGAATTTCTCCTACGAGTTTGGCGGCCGCACCTGCCACTTCAAGGCCTCGGCCCCGCTGCCGGCGGAGTTTCAAAGGAACTATTGATCGCGGGCAGTGGGATCTCCTCCCGCGCCGGCCCGTCGGGAGACGGGCCCTCCATCAGAGCAGATTCAGCTGCGAGTCGTCAGCCGGGGCGACGCTGATTTTCTTCTTCGGCCGGGCCTGCGGAGCGGCGGGGAGGGTCACGGTCAGGTCGTCGGATTCAAGCTGCGTCAGGATCGTCTTGGCCCGCTCGATCACGGGCAGCGGCAGGCCGGCGAGCCGGGCGACCTGGATGCCATAGCTGCGGTCGGCGGCGCCCTCGACCACCCGGCGCACAAAGACAATCTCGTCATTCCATTCCTTCACGGCCACGGAATAATTCTTCAGGCGCGGCAGGTGTTTCGCCAGCTGCGTCAGTTCCTGGTAGTGCGTGGCGAAGAGCGTGCGCGGCCCGAGCTCGGGCGAGCGGTGCAGATGCTCGACCACCGCCCAGGCGATGCTCAGCCCGTCGTAGGTCGACGTGCCGCGGCCGATCTCGTCGAGGATGATGAGCGAACGGTCGGTGGCGTTGTTGAGGATGTTCGCGGTCTCGTTCATCTCGACCATGAACGTGGAATTGCCCCGCGCGAGGTCGTCGCTGGCGCCGACGCGCGAGAAGATGCGGTCGACCAGCCCGATCCGGCAGGCCTTGGCCGGCACCCAGCAGCCGATCTGCGCCATGAGCGTGAGCAGCGCCACCTGGCGGATGTAGGTCGATTTGCCCGCCATGTTCGGACCCGTGATCAGCAGGATCTGGGCTTCGCCGGTGGAGAGCGTCGTGTCGTTGGGCACGAAGGTCTGGTTGCCGGCCGGTCCGAGCCGCTCCTGCTTCATCATTTGTTCGACCACGGGATGGCGCCCGTCGGTGATGGTGAGCATGCCGTCTTCGTCGAGCTCCGGCCGGCAATAGTCCCATTCCCGGGCGAGCACCGCCCAGCCGGCGAGCACGTCGAGCTCGGCCAGGGCATTGGCGGTCGTGGCGAGCGCCACGGACTCGTCCAGCACGGCAGCCACCAGCTGGTTGAACAGCTCGAGCTCGCGGGCCAGGGATTTTTCCTCGGCCGAGAAAATCTCCTTTTCCTTCAGCTTGAGCTCCTCGGTCACGTACCGTTCTCCGCCGGCGGTTGTCTGCTTGCGGATGTAGTCGGCGGGCACCGCGGCCAGGTTGGACTTGGTCACCTCGATGTAGTAGCCGAAAACCGAGTTGTAGCGGACTTTCAGACTCTTGATTCCCGTGCGCCCCTGTTGCTCGCGCTCGAGCTCGGCCAGCCAGGTCTTGTTGCCGGAGGTGAGGCCGCGCAACCGGTCCAGCTCGGCGTCGTGGCCGGCGCGGATATAGTTGCCGTCCTGGAGATCGCCCGGCAGCTCCTCGGCCAGGGCTCGGCCGAGCAGGTCGCGCAGCGCGGGCAGGTCGGTCAGCTGGGCGCGGAGCTTCGCGACCTCGCTGCGGCCCGGATTCGGCCGGCGCGCGTCGAGCCGGTCGAGTCCGGCCATGATGGCGGGCAGCTGCGCGAGCGTGTCGCGCACGCCGCCGAGCTCGCGCGGATTGCGCAGGCGGTTCTGCAGCCGGCTGAGAATGCGGGGAATGTCCCGGACCTTGTTGAGCTGCTCGCGCAGGTCCGAGAGCGCCTCCGGGTGGGCGGCAAATTCCCCGACCACCGCCTGCCGGCGCTGGATTTCGGCCAGTTCCAGCCCCGGGGCGGCGAGCCAGCGTTCGAGCAGCCGGGCGCCCGCCGCGGTGGTGCTGCGGTCGATCGCACCGAGCAGCGAGGTGTCGCGCGTGCCGCGGATGGATTGGAAGATCTCGAGGTTGCGCAGCGTGGCGGGATCGAGCAACAGGGTGCGGGCGCTCCGGTATTCCTGCAGCGAGCGGAGATTCTGCGGCTTGGCGCACAGGTTTTCCGTCGCGTAGTAAACCAGCGCGCCGGCCGGTCCGAGCGCCGGGTGCTGGTGACCGAGGCCGAAGCCCTGCAAATTCAACACGCCGAGTGCGTCCATCACGGTCCGGGCCCCGCCGGCGATCTCGAAATGATAGCCGGGCAGCTCGCTGACCAGCCGGCCCGCGCAGAAATTATTCAGGGCGTGCGCGGCATGGTCCTCATGGGGAGCCGCCCGCCATTTTTCGAGTTCGCCCTCGATCAACACGAGCTCGGACGGGTCGAGCGACGACAGCACCGGCAGGAGGTTCTCGGGCCGGGCGTCCGTGGCGACGCGGAATTCGCCCGTGGACAGATCGAGCCAGGCGGCGTGGAGGCCGCTTTTGTTGTACTCGAGGGCGCAGAGGTAGTGGTTTTTTGCGGAATCGAGCTGACTGGCGGCGAGGGTGGTGCCGGGGGAGAGAATGCGGGTGAGCTGGCGCCGGACCAGTTTACCCGGTTGGGCCGCCTCCTGCTGATCGCAAATGGCGACCTTTTTTCCGGCCGCCAGGAGCTTGCCCACGTAGTTGTCGGCGGCATGAAAAGGAATGCCGGCCATCGGATAATCCTGCCGCTTCGTCAGCGTGATGCCGAGCAGCCGGGCCCCGGTCTCCGCGTCCTCGAAAAACATCTCATAGAAATCGCCCAGCCGGAAGAGGAGGAGCGTGTTCGGAGGCAGGCCGCGTTTGACCTCGAAATACTGCTGCATCATCGGCGTGAGCTTCTCGGACATGAGTGGTCTAATTGAACCACGAAGAGCCGGAGGGCACGAAGAAAATGCAGGCCCGGGGGGACAGTTTCGCCTTGGTCTCGGGCGGACTTCGTGTTCTTCGTGAACTTCATGGTCCCACTTCATCACACCGACCTGGGCGGGGCGGGAAATCCCCCGTTGCTGCTGTTGCACGGGATGCTGGGTTCGTCGCGCAATTGGCAGACGACCGGTCGCGATCTCGCGGTGCAGTACCACGTCTTCGCGCTCGACGCCCGCAACCACGGGCGTTCGCCGGCCGATCCGGCGATGACTTACGACGCCATGGCCGGGGATGTGGTGGCCTGGATGGACCAGCAGCAGCTGGCGCAGGCAACCGTGATCGGTCACAGCATGGGCGGCAAGACGGCCATGCTGCTCGCGTGCCGACAACCCGCGCGGGTGGCGCGCCTCGTGGTGGTCGATATCGCACCGAAGGATTATTACTGGGTGGCGCACCGGGCCGAATTCGCCGCGATGAACGAACTCGAGCTCACCGGCCTGCAATCACGCGCCGAGGCCGAGATGCGTTTCGAGGCGCGGGTCGGCAGCCTGGCCATGAGGAAGTTCCTCACGACGAATCTGGAACGGGACCACGACGGGGCGTGGCGCTGGATCGTCAATCTCCCGGTGCTGACCGCCGCGCTGCCGGAGCTGGAAAAAAACAGCCTGGGCGCAGAGGACTCCTGGGCCGGGCCCGCCCTTTTTATTGTCGGGGGAAAGTCGTCGTACGTTCAGACCGCCGATCACGACGTCATTCGTCGGCACTTTCCGGCGGCGCGCATCAAGGTCATAGTCGCGGCCGGCCACAATCCCCACATGGAGACGCGGGCGGAATTTGTGCGGTGTGTGCTCGGTGACGAGTCGTAGGGGCGCTCTGCCGTACGGCAGAGCTGCGCCCGCTCGGGCTCGAAAATCCTTGGGCGCGGCAAGACCGCGCCCCTACGGTGGCGACGGGGCATTTATCGGGTCTCGGATCGCCGGCGGCGGGCCCCGCGTCAGGTTTCCCCGACCAGCGGCACGTTTTCACTCGTGACCCGGGCGTGGCTGCGCCGGGCGGCGGGCAGCCATTCGCGCTTGATCCAGCGACGGTACATCAGCACCCCGCGAAGCCATTCGTCCATCGTCATGGCCACCCAGATGCCGGTCAGGCCCCAGCCGAGATGCACGCCGAGGAGCCAGGAATTGGGCACCCAGATCAGCCACATGCAGACGGCGCCGGTCTGCACGGGGAAGCGCACGTCGCCGGTCGCGCGCAGCGAATTGATCACGATGATGTTGAACACGCGACCCATCTCGAGCAGGACGCAGATGCGCAGCAGCACGGAGCCGTAGCCGATGATGACGGGGTCGCGGCTGAAAAGCCCGATGAGCCGCGGCGCGGAGAGAGCGATGAGCGTGACCCCCACCGCGCAGAGGATCAAGCCGGTGCGCAGGCTCCGCAGCAGCTGCCGGTAGGCCGTTTCGAATTCGCCGGCGCCGATGAGCCGCCCGATGAGGATTTCGGTGCCGAGACCCAGGGCCAGGCTGAACTGGATCACAAGGGCTTGGATTTGCTGGCAGTAAGACATCGCCGCCAGGTTGGTGGCGCCCATGTGGGCGACGAAGCTCGTGACGAGCAGCAGGGCGAGCCAGTAGCTCATGTTCTCACCGGCCGCCGGCAGGCCGATGTGCAGGATCCGGTCGATGCGGTCCCGCCGGATTTGGAAAAGCTGGGCGGGTCGCAGCTTCAGCCCGAGGCGGTGGCGCAATAGAAGGTGCAACGCGGCGCAGGCCGCCACGCGGCTGCACACCCCGGAAATCGCCACCCCGGCCACGCCGAGTTTCGGCAGGCCGAACAGGCCGAACAGCAGCAGACAATTCCCGGTGATGTTAAGCAGGTTCTGTCCGGCGGTGACAAACATCACTTCACGCGTATGGCCGTGCGCGCGCAGGGTCGCGCCGATCGCGATGTTGATGGCCTCGAGAAACAGGCTGCCGCCCATCAGGGTCAGGAACGGCCGGGCGTAGACCATGAGCGAATCCGGCAGCTGCATCAGGTGCAGCAGCGGGACGGCCAGCAGGAACACCGTGGTGCTGGCGGCCAGGCCGGTCCAGGTGTTCACGGCGATGGCGGCCGTGGCGATGGTGTCGGCGCCCTTGCGATCGCGGGCTCCGAGGTGGTGGGTGATGACCACGCTGGTGCCGACCCCGATGAAGTTGAAACAGATCAGCGCCAGGACCAGCAGGCGGTTGGACACACCCAGTGCGGCCACCGCGCCATCCGAGACATGGCTGACCATGAAGGTATCCACCGTGCCGATCAGGATGCGGAGACTTTGCTCCACGAAGATGGGCCACGCGATGGCGATCAGCTTCGGCTGGGTGGTGGGGGCGGGGGTGCTCATCGCGCGGCCCGATGTGTCGCGGGCATTCGCCGGCAAGTAAAGCGCTTTTGCGGGCGGAAGGGTGGAGCCCAGGGCCCGCCTGCAAAATAACGTGACGTCGACCGAAATCCGGGGCAGAAGGGGACCGGATGATCGCGGCCGTGCATTTCCGGAACTTCAAGGCCCAGCGCTCCGCCGCCCTGCGGCTGGCCCCGTTCAACCTCATTCTCGGACCCAACAGCAGCGGCCGGGCGGATCTTCCGGAGGGGCCCCGGCGGGTGCGGACCCTCGTCCCGTGGTCTATCGATTGGGATGCGGGAGGGGCTTTATGCCCCGACTCGTCGGGACAAACCCGCTGCTACGTTGGCCGGCAGAAGCAAACTGATTCGCGACCATCTTCCGCCGGGCCTTGAACCCCTGCCGAAACGGCCGTCCCTTTTGCCAGCGGTGTAGGCTCGCGTGCGAGTGCTGCGCCCGTTCGGCGTGGCCGGGGCGAAGGGGAGGGCGAAATAATGTTGACATATCAACTAAAATCGTCCTGCCTCCATCCCATGAAAACCGCGCCCGGCTATGATCTCGTCATCCGCCTGCTCGACACGGCGAACACCCTCGTGCGGGAGAGCCGCCGGCTTTTCCGGCCGCACGGCCTGACCGAGGCGCAGTTCAACGTCCTCAACGTCCTCGGGCCGGCGCCCGCCGGCTTGAGCCAGCGCGAACTGAGCGATGTGCTGGTCGTGGACCGCTCGAACACCACGATCATGCTGCAGCGCATGGAGGAAAACGGCTGGGTCCGGCGGAGCCCGCATCCGGATGACGGGCGGATCCAGGTCGTCACCCTCACCCCGACCGGCCGCCGGCTCTGGCAGAAAGTCCTGCCGCAATACGTGGCGGCGGTCGCCGAGGTCACCGCGGTGTTGCGGAACGCGGAGCTGACGCAGCTGATGGCGGGCTGCGAAAAACTGGGCCGGTCGGCGCGCGAGTGGGGGAGCCGCCATGAAAACTGAGCAAAAACTGATCGAGTGGTCGGAGGCGTGGGTCCGTGACGGCCTGATCAGCGAACCGCAGCGCGCCACACTGCTGGCCCGGCACCCGGTGCCGGCGGACGGCGCGCCCCGTTTCCTGGGCATCCTGGCGATCGTGGGCGGCGTGCTGCTGACGGTCGGCGTAAGCCTGCTCATCAAATCGAATTGGGAGCAGATCGGCGACTGGATAAAAATTTCAGGTTTGGTCGTCTTGCTGACCGGTTGTAATGCGCTGGGCTGGCGCTTGAAAATCGCGCCGGGCCGCCATACCAAAACCGGAGACGCCTTTCTCATGGCCGGCGCGGTGTTCTTCCTGCTCGGCATCGCCCTCGTCAGCCAGATCTTTCACCTCGACAGCCGGCCCGCCGACGGCGTGCTGCTGTGGTGGCTGGGCATCCTGCTCCCGCCCTGGCTCTGCCGGGCCCGGGGGGCGCAGGTCGTGAGCGTGGTGGCCGGCCTGAGCTGGTTCGGGATGGAGCTGGCGTCGCGCGATTCCTGGCTGCGCCTGGTCGCATCGGACCGGCCGTGGTTCAATGACGAATACCTGCTGGCTTCGGCGGGCTTTCTGACGGGCGCGGCGCTGGCCTTTTTCGGCCTCGGGCTGCGGCGGGGCCGGCACGAATACTTCGCCGGCCTTCACGAAAAAACCGGGCTGTTGCTCGCCTGCTGGTCGCTCTACGCTCTCGGGTTTGGCTGGTCGGCCCACTCCTGGTCCAACGAGGCGGTGCGGGCGGCGCGTTGGCAGCCGGTGGCGGTTCTGCTTCTGCTGTTGGCGGGGGCCGCCGGCTGGGCGTGGCTCCGCAATTTCACCGAGTTGAAGACGATCGCGTGGTGTCTGTTGCTGGGAGCTATTCCCGTGCTCGGCGAGCTGGGCGGCGTCGATTTGCACGACTCGCGCTGGCTGTGGGGCGGGCTGTCGTGCGTCACCCTCTTCGTGCTGAACATCGGCATGATTCGCGCCGGCGTCGCCACGGGACGCGAGGGTTGGATCAATCTCGGCATCCTCTTCATCGCGCTCAATATTTTCACCCGCTACTTTCTGCTGTTCGGCACGCTGCTGCAGGGCGGGGTGTTTTTCATCGTGACCGGTCTGCTGGTGCTGGGCCTGGGGTATTTTCTCGAACGGCAACGCCGGACCCTGGTGGGCGGCCTGAAAAAGGAGGGGGCCAAATGAACCGGAGCCTCCGATGGTTTTGGGTGCTGGTGGCGGCCCAGGTGCTTTTTCTGCTGGCGTGGGCGGGCTATCACGAGTGGGTGCGGCAAAATGCGCCCGTCATTTTGCTCAAGGGCCGGCCGGTGGACCCGCAGGACCTGCTGCGTGGCGACTACCTGACGCTCGGTTACGACCTCAATGACGTTCCCCTCGGCCCACCCGGAAACAACTTCCTCCCCAACGGCGTGCTGGGTTCGGACGTCTGGGTTTTGCTGGAACCGCGCGAACGGTACTATGTGGCGGTGCGGGCGTCCCGCGAAGAGGTCGAACCGGCCTCCGGGCAGATCTTGGTCCGGGGCACGCTCACCTCCGGCTGGGACGGCGGTCGTGCCCGCGAACGCGTCGAATATGGCATCGAGAAATATTTCGTGCCCGAGGGCCGGGGCGCACCCAAATTCAAGCTGATGGAGGTCGAGGTCTCGGTCAGCCCGGCCCACCGTCTCTACATCCGGCGGGTTTTGCTCGACGGCCAGACCTTCCCCTGAAAACTGTTTTTGCTACCCCGCATGAAGTCATCGCGCATTTCGCTGGCGGCCCTGATGGGGGCGCAGGCCCAGGTCACGTTCAACGACAACGCCGCCAAGCTGATGTTGATCGCCCTCGCGCAGTTCCCCGGCGTGCTGCCGGGCTGGGATGGCAACCTGGTGCGCTCGCTGCTCGGGGCGCTGCTGGTTGCTCCGTTCGTGATGTTTTCGCCCCTCGCGGGCTGGATCAACGACCGGTTCGCGAAGAGCGCCGTGCTGAACCGCGCGCTCGGCCTGCAGTTTTTTGTGATGCTGGGGCTGATCGTCTCCCTATGGTTCCACCTCCTGGCCGGCGCCGTGATTTGCTTCTTCTTGCTGGCCGTGCAGGCGACCATCTTTTCCCCGGCCAAACGGGGCATCCTCCGCGAAATCGTCGGTCCGGAAGCGCTTTCCCGCGCGGTGGGCGTGATGGAAATGCTCTCGGTGGGCACGATTCTGGCCGGCGGGTTCGGCGGCGGCTGGATGTTCGATCACTGGACCCGTTCGGGCGGCGGCGATCCTTGGAAGGGCGCGCTTACGACGGCGCTCGTGCTCACCGTGCTGTCGGGCGGCTCCTGGCTTGTTTTCCAGCTGGTGCAAAAAACCAACGCACAATCCACCGAACCGTTTTCCGCCTCGCTGTTCTACCGGCACGGGTCGCAGGTGCTCGAGCTATGGCGCGATCGGGTCTTGCTGCGCGCAACGGTCGGGATCATGTTTTTCTACGGGCTTGGCGGCTACATTTACCTGCTCTTCATCCAAATGGGAGCGGATGTCCATGAAGGCGGGATCGGCTCGGCGACCACCACGGGAGTGCTGCTGCTTCTCCTCGGCGGCGGCACGATTCTGGGCAATCTGACCGCGGGCATGTTTTCCCGCCGGGGCGTCGAACTCGGCTTGGTGCCGGTCGGCGGAGTGGTGCTGCTCGCGGCCCTGTTTGCGGCCGGCATGATCGGGCGGATCACACCCGCCTTCGATGCCTGGCTGGTGGTGGCCGGGTTCGGCTCCGGACTTTTCCTGGTGCCGCTTTATGCCTTCATCCAGGAAACGGCCGGCGATCACCGGCGCGGCCGCGTCCTGGCAGCCGTCGGCTTGCTCGACAGTTCCGTCGGATTCGTCGCGAACGGGCTGTTTTTCGCGCTCGCGTCCGATCATTTGCTGAACTGGGGGCCGGCGCTGCAGCTCTTCGCTCTTTGTGCCGTCACGCTGGCCATGCTCGGCTATGCCCTCTGGCACCTGCCGCACCAGACGGTCTGCACCGTCATGCGCCTGATCGGCCCCGTCTTCTACCGGGTGCGGTCACTGGGGCATCGGAACGTGCCCAAAGGCGGTGCGCTCGTGATCTGCAACCACCTTTCCTACATCGACGCGGTCGTGCTGCAGATCGCTTCGCCGCGGCAGCTGCGCTTCATCGCTTTCGCCGGCTTCGCCCGCAGCCCGGCGATGCGGTTCGTCTTCCGGGCGCTGGGCGTGATTCCGATCGCGCCGGGCAAGCCGATGAAAGGCATCCGCCTGGCCTGGGACGCGATCAAGGCGGGCGAGCTGGTCTGCGTTTTTCCCGAGGGCGCGATCTCCCGGACCGGCCAGTTGATGGAGTTGAAACGCGGCTTCGGCCTGATCGCCGAGACCGCCAAGGCGCCGGTCATTCCGGTGGTCATCGACGGCCTTTGGGGGTCGATCTACTCTTTTGCCGGCAACAAGTATCTCTGGAAATCCCCGCGCCTGATGCCCACGCCGGTCTGCGTGGTTTTCGGCGAACCGATCCCGTATCATCAGGCGGATCGCGACACCGCGCGGCGGGCGCTGCTTGACCTGGGCGAACGCGCCTTCCAGGAGCGGCCCATCCTCCGCCGTCATCTGGCCCGCGAGGCCGTGCGCGCGCTGGCGAAGCGACCGGGTCACGTCGAGGTGGTCGACCGCACGGCGCAACGCCGGGAGGTCACCGCGGCGCAGCTCCTGGCCACGGCGGCGGTCCTCGCGCGGCGCCTCCGCGCGACCGTGCCCGAAAAGCGCGTGGGGATTGTCCTGCCGCCGGGCGCCGGCGCGCACATTGCGAATCTGGCGGTGGCCTGTGCCGGCAAAGTGCCGGTCAACCTTAACTTCACGGCCGGCCGCGCCGCGATCGAGGCGTCGCTGCGCCTCGGGGAAATCCGGACGGTGATCACCGCGGACGCGCTGCGGGACAGGGTGCCGAATTTTCCTTTTCCCGAAAAAACGCTGGATTTGAAAAAGGAGATCGAAGCCGCGGGGGGCAAAAGGGCCATTCTGCCCTGGCTGCTGGCCGCCTATTTGCTGCCCAACCAGTGGGTGGCGGATCTGCTCGGCGTGCCCCGTCGCGGGGACCGAGAGGAAGCGGTGCTGCTCTTCACGAGTGGGAGTTCGGGCGAACCCAAGGGGGTCACGCTTTCGCACCGCAACATCCTTTCCAATTGCGCCCAGATTTCGTCGCTCTCGATCCTGCCCGCCTCGGCCACCGTGCTCGGCTGTTTGCCGGTCTTTCATTCCTTCGGATCCACCGTCACCCTCTGGTACATGCTGCTGCGGGGGTGCCGCGTGGTCACCATTCCCAGTCCGCTCGACACGAGAAAGATCGTCGAGGCCATCCAGCAGGAACGGGCCACCGTGCTGGTGGGCGCGCCCACGTTCATCCGGCCCCTGCTCAAGAAGGCCACCCGGGACGAATTGCAGTCGCTCGCCCTCGTGGTGACCGGGGCGGAAAAACTCACCCCGGACCTGCACGATGCCTTCCGGGATCAGTTCGGCATCGAGATCCTGCAGGGCTACGGCATGACGGAGATGACCCCGGTGGTCAGCATCAACCAGTATCATCCGCCGATCACCACGTCGACCGCCGAGCATCAGCCCGGTCACATGGCGGGCTCGGTCGGTCGGCTGCTCCCGGGGATGACGGCCCGGATTGTCGATCCCGACACCGGCGCGATGTTGCCCTTCTCCTCCACGGGCATGCTCTGGCTGAAAGGCGCGAACAGTTTCACCGGCTACCTCCGGGACCCGGAAAAAACCGCGGCCTCGTTCAAGGACGGCTGGTATATCACCGGTGATCTGGGCCGGATCGACGACGACGGGTTCCTGTTCATCGAGGGCCGGCTTTCGCGATTCTCAAAGATCGGGGCGGAGATGGTTCCGCACGGCACGGTCGAGCAGCGCATCGCGGAGGCCTTCGACTGGGACCAGAACGACGGGCCGTCGGTCGTGGTCACCAGCGTGCCCGATGCGTCCAAGGGCGAGGCGTTGGTGGTGCTGACCACGCGTCAGGTCACGCTGACCGAGATCCGCGCGCGGCTGATCGAGGCCGGACTGCCCAATCTCTGGATTCCGCGGCTCGTCTGCCGGGTCGCGAGCATCCCGATCCTCGGCACGGGCAAAACGGATTTGAAGGCCTGCCGCAATCTCGCAGTCGAGCTGGCGCGCGAGGCGGCCGAGGCCTCCGGCACCTGAGCAACCGCGTTGTCAGGCGGGGGCGAGGGCCGCAACCCGCTGCGCCTTCTTCAGGCGGGCCGCCCAGAACAGCCCGTAGGCCACCACGCACAGCCCGGAGCAAACCACGAAGACCGCCCGGTACCCCAGCTTGTGCGCCAGCACGCCGAAGACCAGATAGCCCCCGGTCGAACCGATGCGCTGGGAGGTGGAATAGAGATTGGTCGCCGAGCCCATCTGGCCGGGCAGGTAGTCCTGAAAGAAGGTGATCGCGACACCGGAAATCACGGCGATCATTGCGGCGCTGAGGATTTGCAACGGATAAACGTGCCAGGGTGCGCCGACGAAAGCGAGCAGCGCATAGTAGACGATCGCGATCAGCGCCCCGGTGCGCATGATCTGCCCCTGGTCGCCGCGTGAGGCCTTCCAACCGAAATAAAACATGAACGGCAGCTCGAACACCGGGGCCACGCTGTAGATGATGCCCACGTGATGGAGGTCTCCGCCCAGCGTGTTCAACACGAGGAGCGGCAGATTTTGCATGCCCATCGTCACGCATGCTGCGATCAACGACAGTCCGGTGAAATACGCCAGCAGGCCCGGCTGGGCGAGCGCCACGCGCAACGGCACCTTCGGCACCATCCGGTTGGCCGCCGGAGGCGGATCGTGCGGAATCCGCCAGAGCACCACCCCCAACAGAACGACAAACAGCCCCGCGGCGGTCAGGAACGCCCCGCGGTAGGAATAAATCCTCAGCACCCAGGCGGCGATGGCCGGCCCCACCGTCCACGACAGGGCGAAGAACAGCCGGAAAACATTCATGTAGAGCGGCGTTTCGGACTGCGGGACATGCGACTTCGCGAGTACCTCCCGCGCATGGGCGAAGAGCTGCGAAAACGAAATCGTGGAGACGGCCAGGACGGTGCAGCCGATCGCCAGCAGCCACGGCACATCGCGCACCAGGGCGTAACCGACGTAGCCCAGCGCTCCGCACACCGAGCCGATGATCAGCACGGTGCGCCGCGACCAGTGCGTGTCCGACCAGCGCGCAAGAGCCGTCGTCGCCGCGATCGCGCTCAGCGCCGTCGCAGTCATGAAGATGCCGAACGCCCACTCGCTCATGCCCACCTCGATGGTGCCGAACATCGACATGAAGGGACCCACGAACGAGTAGGCCAGTCCGAGCAGCGCGCTGCAGACCAGCACGACGACCAGGTCGTGGTTGGCGAGCAGCGTGCGGGCCGGGACGAGAATGCGTTGCATGGGATGAAACCCGCTTTTTTGCGCGCCTCCGGCGCCCCCGGCGAGCGAAAAAACTGTCGCAACGTCCGGCGCCGCGGTTTTGGCTGTTTTTATGAAATCTTTCGCAGCCGCCACCGCGGCCCTGAAACGCCGCCTGGGCGCACAGGTCGACACTTCGCGCGCCGGTCGCTGGGCCGCGTCGTTCGATAGCAGCAAGATTTCATTCCTCCCCGCGGCGGTCGTCCGGCCGCGGCTCGAACCGGCCATCGGCGTCGTCCTGGCCCTGGCCAACCGGTATCGCGTGCCGGTCACGGTGCGGGGTCGCGGCACGACGCTCATGGGCTCGGCGGCACCGGTGCAGGGCGGCTGGGTGCTCGACCTCGGCGGACTGAAGAAAATCCGGATCGACGCCGATGCCGGCCTGGCGCACGTGCAGGCCGGTGCGACGACCGCCGCCATCCAACGCGCGGCGGAAAAAAAGGGTTGGTTTTACCCGCCCGATCCGTCGTCCAAGGAATATTGCACCATCGGAGGCAACATCGCGTGCAATGCCGGCGGAATGCACGGCGGCAAATATGGTGTCACCCGCGATTTCGTCATCGCCCTGCGCGGGTTTCTGCCGACCGGCGAATACGTGGAGTGGGGCACGGCGACCAGGAAATTTTCCGCCGGGTTCAATATCCGCGACCTTTGGATCGGCAGCGAGGGCATGCTCGGCGTGGTGACCGGTGCCATCCTCAAACTCATCCCGCAGCCGGCGGCTCGATGGACCCTGCTCACGGCCTTCCGGGACGAAGTTACGGCGCTTCAGGCGGCGCGCCGCCTGTTCCGGGCGCGCGTGCAGCCCGCCATCTGCGAATTCCTCGACCGCGAGAGCGTGCTCTGCGCCGAGCGGGCGACCGGTCGGACCGTGTTTCCGGGTCAGTCCGGCCGCGCCGTCATCCTGCTCGAGTTCGCCGGCGGGGTCAGCGAGGTCGATGACCTCAAGCTGGACGTCCTCGCCTGGGCGCAAACGCACGCGATCGCGTTCCGCGAAGCGCGCAATCGGGCCGAGGCGGAGGAACTCTGGGCCGTGCGCCGCAAATGCTCGGGCGCGATGTTCGAGCTCGGGGACGCGAAGCTGAACGAGGACGTGGTCGTGCCGATGCGGCACTACGAGCGGTTCGCGCGTTTTCTCCGGGCGCTGAGGCGTTCGTCGAAGCTGCCCGTCCCGACCTTCGGCCACCTGGCCGACGGCAATCTGCACGTGAACATCATGTATCACCGCGCCAACGCTGCCGAGATGAAGCGGGCCGAGGCGGCGGTGCAGAAGCTGATGGAAAAGGTCGTGGCGCTGGGTGGTGCGATATCCGGCGAGCACGGCATTGGCCTGGCCAAGACGCCATTCCTCCGGCTGCAACACCGCCCGGCGCAGGTCCGGGCGATGCAGGCGGTCAAGCGGGCGCTCGACCCGCGGGGAATTTTGAACCCCGGGAAGATGTTCGAGGTCGTCCGCATCTGGAAATTCCCCAAGCTTCAGGTGAAGCTGCCGTGGGACCACAAGTGAGGAGACGGAAAATTTTTAACCACTAGTCTTCACTCATTGAATACCAGGGGCTATCCGAAAACCTTCCCAAGGGGCGGCACCGAATCAATTGCAGGTGCGCAGTCTGGCTGCGCCCGAGCGGCATCGGATCTCCTTTGGACGCAGCAAGACTGCGCCCCTCCTTGCGGGTCCGATGCGACTCAGCCTGATTTTTTCCGTGTTTTCCGCGTCTTCCGTGGTTAACTCCTGGGCATGACGAAGGCCGACATTGCCGCTGTTCTGATCGATATCGGCACGCTGCTGGAGCTGAAGGGCGAGAATCCTTTCAAGATCCGGGCGTACCAAAGTGGTGCGCGGGTGGTGGAATCGCTCGGCGAGGACGATCTGCGGCAGCGGATCGGCGCGGGCTCGTTGGAGGAGGTCAAAGGAATCGGCGAGGCGCTCGCGCAGAAGATCACCGAATTGTCCACGACGGGCCGGCTGGAATTTTATGAAAAGCTGAAGGCTTCGGTTCCGCCGGGACTGATCGAGATGCTGCAGATCCCCGGGGTCGGCCCGAAAAAGATCAAGGTGCTGCACGAGAAACTCGGCGTCGATTCGATCGCCACCCTCCAGCTCGCGTGCGCCGCGGGCAAGGTGGCCGAACTCGAGGGCTTCGGCGAAAAGACGCAGGAGAAGGTTCTCGAGGGCATCCGCAACCGCGAGAAATACGGGCGACGCCACCTGTGGATCGAAGCCTTCGAAGTCTCGGCCTCGATTCTGGTGGGCCTGCGCGGTTTGCCGCAAGTCGTGCAGGCGGAGTCCTGTGGCAGTCTGCGGCGCCGGATGGAAACGGTTGGAGATCTCGATTTTCTCGTCGCTACACGCGAGCCCGGCCCGGTGGCGGACTGGTTTGTGCGCTCCGAGGGCGTGAAGGAAGTCACCGCGCGGGGCGAGACCAAGACCAGCGTGCGGTTGGAGTCGGGTCTGCAGGCGGATCTGCGGCTGGTGCCGCCGGAGCAGTTCATCTTTGCGCTGCATCATTTCACCGGGTCGAAGGACCACAACGTCCAGATGCGCCAGCGGGCGCTCGCGCGCGGGTTTTCGATGAGCGAGTGGGGGCTGTTCCCCGCCGACCAGAAGCACGGACCAACCGGGCAGAAGGCGGGTGACGGAGAACAGAGGACGGAAGACGGAGGACAGAAAGCTGGCGACAAAAGGGTAGGGACGGTTGCCCCTAACCGTCCTGCGCCGAAGGACGGCGCCACGCAGTTCTCGGCGAAGTCCGAGGCCGAACTTTTTCAGTTTCTCGGACTCGCATACATCCCGCCCGAGTTGCGCGAGGGCGCGGGCGAGATCGAGGTGGCGGAACAGGGCAAACTGCCGCGCCTGCTCGAGGAGGGCGACATCCGCGGGGTGTTCCACAACCACACGACGGCGTCGGATGGGCATAACACGCTGGAGGAGATGACCGCGGCGGCCCAGGCGCTGGGACTGGACTATCTCGGCATCGCCGACCACTCGAAATCCAGCGTGCAGGCCCGGGGGCTCGACGAAGCGCGGCTGGACGAACAGATCGCTGCGATCGCGAAGCTGAACGCCGCCGGGAAATTCACGACGCACGTCTTCAGCGGCTCGGAATGCGACATTTTGCCGGATGGCCGGCTGGATTTTTCCAGCGACGTGCTGGCCCGGCTCGACTACGTGGTGGTGTCGGTGCACTCCTCGTTCAAGCTAAGCCGCGCGGACATGACCCGGCGCATCATCCGGGCGATCGAGAGCCCGCACGTGACGATGCTGGGACACCTGACCGGCCGCCTGCTGCTCGAGCGCGAAGGCTACGACGTCGATGCGGAAAAGGTCATCGATGCCGCGGTCGCGAACGGAGTCATCATCGAGTTGAACGCGAGTCCCTACCGGCTGGACATGGACTGGCGTCACTGGCGCAAGGCCGCGGAGAAGGGGCTGCTCTGCGCGATCAATCCGGATGCGCACACGACCGGGCAACTGGCCTTTTACCGTTTTGCCGCCGGTGTCGCCCGCAAAGGCTGGCTGACGAAGGAGCACGTCTTTACGACGCGCCCGCTGGCCGCGGTGAAGAAATATCTGGCCGGCAAAAAGTAGCTTCATCGTTATTCCTCCGTTCCTCCGCGACCTGCGCGCTGAAAGTTACGGAATGTTTGCCACCATCCTTGCCCGTCCTCCGTTCCCTCCGTGTCCTCTTGTGAAAATGAATTTTTGAGATGGAGTCGGTTCAATCCAGAGCACCATTTAACAGGAGGTCGCTGAGAGAACAGAGATGGTCAACCACCGCCCAAGCGGTAACCACCAATGAACACTTGTGGAGCACCAATCAGAGATCGACTTGCGAGAGATTCCGGCCCCAAATGTTTTATGATCGAGATGGTTTGTTGCGTGGTTGGGTCGGTAATTGCCGCGGAAAGTCAAAAAGGGGTCAGGCTGGGCTTGCATTTTGTTTTTGGGTGAAGAGGCGGGTTTGGCAGGCTCGTGTGTATGGCGCGCATGCTGAGGCTGGAGTTACGCCCGGGACCTGCTGTCACGCGATCGGCCGCGGCAATTAGAAGACGCGGCTGGTGGAGGGGGCCACCGCCGGAACAGTTGGTGAGGATTGGTGGTTCAAAAGGATCGGGTAGTCTGTTCGACAAATTCCAGTGTTTACATTGGCGTGGGCCCGGGTTTGCTTCGCGGCCTTGGTGCGCCCGGATGGCGGAATTGGCAGACGCAACGGACTCAAAATCCGTCGCCCTCTAAAGGCGTGTGGGTTCGACCCCCTCTCCGGGCACCACTTAAGTATTTTATCAAGAATTACTTAAGGTTTTGTGAGGCTAAGTTGTCAGTTGACATGGCAACATTAGCATGTCCTCCACTACATTGTTTGAAATTACGCGGTTCAAATACCGCAATGGCACCTCGTCATGGCGTGTCTCCGGCTGGCTTCCCGACGTTCGTATTCGTAAGAATCTTGCGACCCGGGAAGAAGCGGCTGTCGAAAAAACTTGTTGGAAATCCGGGCGGCCCAGGCCACCGCTGGTCTTCGAGCGATTCAGTATCAATCCGGCAATCGATTTAACAGGTGCGCCTGGCTTCGCTCACGGGACGAAAAAGAGTATAGCAATTGAACCCTCGCCTTATTCGGACTCTTCCGCCTCATCATCGCGCCCATGAAACTTAATCACCTTAATATTTGCACTGCGGACCCGAACTCTGCGGCGGAATTTTTCGTGAAGTACTTTGGATTCAGTCGCAGCGCAACGCGGCCGGAGTCACCGATAGCTTTGGTTCGGGATGAGACAGGTTTTACCCTGCTCTTCAGTAATCTTAACAAGCATGCCAAGCCAGTCTATCCCGACGGTTTCCACTTCGGCTTCATTGTTGGGTCCAGGCAGGATGTCGACCGACTCTACCTGCAATTGAACGGTGACGGCTATGCGCCGACTCCTCCCAAGGAAATGCATGGCAGTTATACTTTCTACTTCACCGTTCCGGGAGACTTTTTGATGGAGATTCAATGCGCGCGTAGTT
>CAYZGG010000003.1:0-121699 GCA_964477955.1 uncultured Opitutaceae bacterium | reverse complement strand
TCCAGTTCGGCCTCGCCTGCTGCGCGATCGAGATGATCGCCACCGCCACCGCGCGGTTCGACATCGCCCGCTTCGGTGCTGAAATCTTCCGCCCGTCCCCGCGCCAGGCCGACCTCATGATCGTCTCCGGCACCGTCACGAAAAAAATGGCTCCGCAGGTCGTCCGCCTCTGGAACCAGATGCCCGAGCCGAAATATTGCATCGCCATGGGCGCCTGCGCGATCTCCGGCGGCCCGTTCAAGCAGGGTTACAACGTCCTCAAGGGCATCGACCGCTTCATCCCCGTCGACATCTACATCCCCGGCTGCCCGCCCCGGCCCGAGGCGCTCCTCAACGGCCTGATTGAACTGCAAAAAAAAATCCGCGCCGAGCGTCTCACCGGCCCGGATGCCGCCCGCCACACCCGGCCGGAGGAGCCCAGCGAATTCCCCGTTCCCGAATTCGGCGCGCACGACCTCGTGCCGCCCAACAACCCGGAAGTCTGGCAGGCGCCGACCCTCCCGCGTCCGGGCAAGGCCTGAACTGCATGGAAACGCTCGAGCAGATCCGTGACCGCCTCCAGGCGCGTTTCTCCGGCGCCCCGGTGACCCTCGTCACCAACCCGGGCCCGGCCGCGGAGCATTCGCTTTTGCTCGACGCCGCCTCCGCCCGCGAGATCGCGCTCTTCCTGCGCGACGATCCCGCGCTGCGCCTCGACTACTGCTCGAACGTCACCGGCGTCGACTGGCCGGAAAAGGAAATTGTCGAAACCACCAAGGTCTCCCAGCCCGATCCCGCGGGCGGTTCCGCCAGGATCGTCGAGCAAAAGACGAAGCGCCTGCAGCCGGGATGCCTCGAGGTCGTCTATCATCTCTATTCGATGGCCCGGAAACACGGCCCCGTGATCCTCCGCCTGCGCACCGGCAACCGCACCAACCAGGTCACGCTGCCGTCGCTCACGCCGGTCTGGCGCTCCTGCGAATTTCAGGAACGCGAGGTCTTCGACCTCTACGGCGTCGTTTTCGACGGCCACCCGGATCTGCGCCGGATTCTGATGTGGGATGGTTTCCAGGACCACCCGATGCGCAAGGACTACGTCGCGCCCGACGATTTCGAATGGGAACCCACCGCGCACGGCGAGGTGCTCGAGCGCGCCAAGGCGCATCTTCCCAAAGTGGAAGAGCCGGAAAGCTGAAGGACTGAACCGTGAGCACTTCTTTTCCCAGTCCATCGCTTCCCTCGGACGTCCCATCGGTCCCTCTTCAGCCGTTCAGTCCTTCAGCCTCTCAGCCCTTCTCCGCCGCTCCGGGCCCGACGATCCGCGCCGTCCACGACGAATTTCACGGCGACCTGCTCGAGGTCTCGATGGGCCCGCAACACCCGTCGACCCATGGCGTGTTCCGCATGGTCGCCACCCTCGACGGCGAGAAAGTGGTCAAGCTCAAGCCCGTCTTCGGCTACCTCCACCGCAATCACGAGAAGCTCGGCGAAAACACCAGCTACCTCGGCTCGATGCCGTACACCGACCGGCTCGACTACCTTTGTTCGATGACGAACAACTGGGCCTACGCGCTCGCGGTCGAGAAACTCGCCGGCCAGCCCATTCCGGACCGCGCCCAATATCTGCGGATCATCCTCGCGGAGCTCACCCGCCTGGTGAACCACATGTGCCTCGTCGGCTTCCTGTTCAACGACCTCGGCACCTCGTTCACCCCGCTGCTCTATGCCTTCCGCGAGCGCGAAAAGATCATCGACCTCTTCGAATCGCTCAGCGGCTCGCGCATGATGTGCAACTACCAGCGCTTCGGCGGCTGCCGCGTCGACCCCACTCCGGAGTGGCTCGCCGCCGCGGGGCACCTCGTCGACAACTTCCCGCGGTTCCTGGACGAGTTCGAACAGCTGCTCACCGGCAACGAGATCATGCTGGCCCGCACCCAGGGCATCGGCCGTCTCTCCGCCGACCTCGCGATCGCCGCCGGCGTCACCGGCCCCATGCTCCGCGCCGCCGGCGTCGACTACGACCTGCGCAAGGTCGACGGCTACGGTTTCTACCCGCGCTTCGACTTCCGCGTCCCGCTCGGCGCGCATGGCGACACCTACGACCGGTACATGATGCGCATCCTGGAAATGCGCGAGTCGGTGAAAATCCTCCAGCAGGCGCTGCGCGGTCTTCCGGCCGGCCCGATCATGGACCCGAAGGCGAAGCTCCGCGGCTTCCGCCCGAAGGCCGGCGAAGCCTACGGCCGCATCGAGGGCCCGAAAGGCGAGATCGGTTTCTTTCTTCTCAGCGATGGCACCGCGAACCCGTACCGCTACCGGGTGCGCCCGCCGTCGTTCGTCAACCTCACCGTCCTCGAGGACCTGTGTGTCGGCCACACCCTCGCCGACTCCGTCGTGATCCTCGGCAGCATCGACATCGTCCTCGGCGAAGTAGACCGCTGACCGAAGAAAAAAGCTGAAGGACTGAATAACTGAAAAGCTGAACAATGAATCCGGACGAAATCGCAAACCTACTCTCGCAACCTGCGACTTACCCCGGTCCCGGCTGGTTTGCCTTGGCCTCGACAATTCAGCTTTCCAGCCTTTCAGCTCTCCAGCCTTTCAGTCCTTCGGCTTTCCAGTCCTTCAGCTCTTCAGCCCTTCCCCCATGCTAGGCTCCGGCATCATCAAAGGTCTGGCGGTCACCGCCAAAAACTTCGTCGGAAGTTACCACGATCCCGCGCGAATGGTGACCGTGGAATATCCGGAGAAACGCCTCCCACTGCCGGAGGCGTACCGCAACTTTCCGTTTCTCGTCACCGAAAACGCCACCGATCCGATGGGCACGCTCCGGTGTGTGGCCTGCCAGATCTGCGAGAAGGAGTGCCCGCCGCAGTGCATCTACATCGAGAAGAGCAAGGACAAGAAACCCGACGCCAACGGCAAACCGCAGCTCTACCCCGCGATCTTCGACATCGACACCTCCGTCTGCATGAGCTGCCAGATCTGCGTCGAGGTCTGCCCTTTTGACGCGATCAAGATGGACCAGGTGTTCGAGATCGCCGCGACCGACCGGTTCAGCGAGCTCCTCCTCCATCGCGAACAGCTCGCGAAACCCAACACCTATTTCCAGGAAATCCATCCGACCGACGCCGCCGAGGTCGACGCCCGCCTCGCCGCCGAGCGCCAGGCCGCCGAGGAAAAAGCCAAAGCGGCCGCGGCCGCCAAAGCCGCCGCGCCCAAACCGGCCGCTCCTCCCGTCCACCCGGCTGGTGCCCCCGTGAAAACTGCTTCCGCTCCCGAATCGTCCGCCGCTTCGCCTGCGGTGAAACCGCCGGACGAACCGCGCCGGAGCTCTCCGAGCGAAGGGGGGCCCGCTGCATGAGCGCGACCCTTCTGTCTTTTTATCGGAGCCTGCTTGCAGGCGATTCTCCGGCGCTTGCGACCGAACCCTTCCTCGAACGTGCGCCTCTGGAGCTGCGCGACTGGTTCGTGCAGTTGCTGCCGGCGCCGCTGCAGTGGCTCGTCCACAGCCTGATCTCCATCGCCGCCATTCTCGCGATCTTCGGCTTCTTCTTCGCCTTCCTCACCATCGCCGAACGCAAGCTCCTCGGCCGGCTCCAGAATCGCCTCGGCCCGAACCGCGCCGGCCTGCCCTGGGCCAAAAACCTGAAACTCTTCGGCCTCACGCAGCCGTTCGCCGACGCCGTGAAGGCACTGACCAAGGAGGACATCGTCCCCGCGAACGCGGACAAACTGCTGCATTTCCTGGCCCCGGTGGTCGTGTGCGGCTTTTCTCTGACCACCTTTGCGGTCCTGCCTTTTGGCCGCGAAATCATCCCGGTCGACCTCGACGCCGCCGTCCTTTATTTCTTCGCCGCCGGCTCGGCCACCGAACTCGCAATCTTCATGGCCGGCTGGTCCAGCCGGAACAAATACTCGCTGCTCGCGGCCATGCGCGCGCTGGCCCAGCTCATCAGCTACGAACTGCCGCTGCTCCTCTCCACCGTGCCCGTGGTCCTGCTTGCCGGCACGCTCTCCACGCGCGAGATCGTCCTCGCCCAGGGCGGCTGGACGTTCGGCGTCATCCCGCACTGGAACATCCTCACGCCGTGGGGCGCCGCCGGCTTCATGATCTTCCTGGTCTCGGCGCTGGCCGAGACGAACCGCTCGCCGTTTGACCTGCCCGAAGCGGAAAGCGAACTGATCGCCGGTCACCTCACCGAATACTCGGGCTTCAAGTATGCGCTGTTTTTCATGGCCGAATATTTCGGCATGACCGCGCTCTGCGGGCTGGGCGTCACACTCTTTCTCGGCGGCTGGCAGGCGCCGTGCGCGTTCCTCGAATTCATCCCGTCCTATGCCTGGTTCGGCGCGAAACTCTGCCTGCTCATCCTCGGGCTCATCTGGATCCGCGGCACGCTGCTCCGCCTGCGCATCGACCAGCTGACGCGCCTCTCCTGGAAATTTCTCGTCCCCCTCGCCCTGATCAACCTCGCGAACGCCGCCTTCTGGTCGCTCACCGCCGACCTGCCCCTGCCGGGCCGGATCGTCCGCTGGCTCGTGGCGCTCGCGCTGGTCGCCATTCCCTTTGTCACCCTCGGTCGCCGGCTCAGCGCCGGCCTCGCGCCGCGCACCTATCGCTACGCTCCATGACCGCCGCGCTTCTCTTCCTCGGCGCCCTCATGCTCGGCAGCGCCATCCTGGCTTTCACCCGGCGGAACCTGATCCACAGCGCCCTGCTTCTGATCCTGACCTGGTCCAGCGTCGCCGGCTTTTACCTCTGGGCCGGCGCCGAGTTCATCGCCTTCGCCCAGCTGCTGATCTACGTCGGGGCGGTTTCGATGATCGTCCTCTTCGCCGTGCTGCTTACGCGCCGCTCCCTGGAGGATCCGCTCGCCGCCCCCGCCCCGCGAAGCCGGCGGGTCGGAGCCGTCCTCGCCGGCGGCGCTGTTGCGGGGGTTTTGGTCGCCACCGTCCTTGGAACCCCGTCCGCTCCGGCCGCGGCTTCGGCCCCGATGCTCACGGTGAAGCAGATCGGCCTGCAACTCATGAGCGCGCACGCCGCGTCGCTGCTGGTCGTGGGGGTGATTCTGACCGTGGCATTGATCGGAGCGACCGTCATCGCGGCCACGGACCGCACGCCCGGGAAGGAGGACCAGCCATGACCCCGCTCCAACTCTGCCTGGTGATCTCCAGCCTGCTCTTCGCCGCCGGCCTCACCGCGGCACTCGCCCGCAACAACACGATCCTCGTCCTGCTCGGCATCGAGCTGATGCTGAACGCCGCCAATCTGAACTTCATCGCATTCTGGCGCTTTGGTCCGGCGTCCGCGCCGGCCGTGGGCGTGATCTTCGTCCTGTTTGCCATCGCCGTCGCCGCCGCCGAGGCGGCCATCGGGCTGGCCCTCGTGATCGCGCTCTACCGGCACCAGAAAAACATCCGGCTCGAGGAAGCCAATACGCTGAAAGGATGAAACTCCAAACGCCAAATCTCAAAGGCCAAACCGACCCGAAGTCACTGGCGCTTTGTCGGGCGGTCACGAGGCGCCTTCCTTTGGCGTTTGGCGTTTGGACTTTTGGAAGTTTGTGCGCCGCCGATCTCCCATGACCCTCGCTGCGCAATGTCTTTGGCTCATTCCCGCGCTGCCGCTCCTCGCGGCCGCGATCGGCGCCCTCACCCCGCGCGGAGGTCGCCGACTGGCGGCCGGGGCGGCCATCGCCGGCCTTGCCGGGTCTTTCCTACTTTCGTGCCTCGCGCTGCGCGGAGCCCTCGCCGATCCCGGAGCCCACCAGACCTTCAACTTCGCCTGGTTCGACCTGGGCCACGGCACCGTCCAGCTCGGCTGGTTGCTCGATCCGCTCACGGCTTTCATGTGCGTGATGGTGACCTTCGTCGGGACGCTGATCTTCATCTTCAGCCTGGGCTACATGAAGGAGGACGCCAACTTCACGCGGTTCTTTTGTTTCCTGAGTCTGTTTGCCGCCGCGATGCTCGGGATCCTCGTGGCCAACAGCCTGCTGCTCCTGTTCGTGTCGTGGGAACTCGTCGGCCTCGCCTCTTACCTGCTCATCGGATTCTGGTTCCACAAACCCGCCGCCGCCGCCGCCGCAAAAAAGGCCTTCATCACCACGCGCATCGGCGATCTCGGCTTCCTGCTCGGGATGCTCTGGCTCTACGACGCCCGCGGCTCGCTGCTGTTTTTTGATCACGGTGCCGGCGTGCTGGAAACCGCCTCCCTCACCGCACTTTCCGCCCAGACCCTCGGCTGCGGGCTGGCCGTCTCGACCGCAATCGGACTGCTGATTTTCTGCGGCGCCATCGGCAAGTCCGGCCAGTTCCCTCTCCATGTCTGGCTGCCGGATGCGATGGAGGGCCCGACGCCCGTCTCCGCCCTGATCCACGCCGCCACCATGGTCGCCGCCGGCGTCTTCCTGATCGCTCGCATCTACCCGCTCATGAGCGCCGACCAATTGCTGGCGCACGTGCCGGTCCATGCATTGACGGTCGTCGCTT
Organism: uncultured Opitutaceae bacterium; assembly: GCA_964477955.1. GTDB lineage: Bacteria > Verrucomicrobiota > Verrucomicrobiia > Opitutales > Opitutaceae > Didemnitutus. The sequence continues at coordinate 115,225 of CAYZGG010000003.1, read as the reverse complement.
TCATCGGTGCCATCACCGCGCTGCTCGGCGCCTGCATCGCGGTCGCGCAAAACGACCTGAAGCGCGTCCTGGCTTTCTCTACCGTCTCCCAGCTGGGGTACATGATGCTCGCCCTGGGCGTCGGCTCGTGGACCGCCGCGATCTTCCATTTGCTGACGCACGCGTTCTTCAAGGCGCTGCTCTTCCTCGGTGCGGGCTCCGTGATCCACGCGGCGCACCACGAACAGGACATCCGCCAGCTCGGTGGGCTCGCACCCAAAATGCGCGTAACGTTCGTCACTTTCGCCGTCGGCATGATGGCGCTCGCCGGCGTGCCATTCCTCTTTTCCGGCTTCTGGAGCAAGGAGGCGATTCTCCACGCCGCCCACGAATGGCCCGTCTCGCACCTGCCGCTCTTTCTGGGCCTCGCCGCCGTCGTGCTCACCGCTTTCTACATGACCCGTCTTGTGGCCGAGGTATTTTTCGGGAAACCGCGCTCGCCCGCGGCCGAGCATGCGCACGAAAATTCCGCGGTCATGACAATCCCGCTGGTCCTGCTCGCCATTGGCGCCGTCGCGCTCGGTTTCCTCGGCACGCCCGCCTGGCCCTGGCTGCAAGCCAACCTCCTCGGCGAATCGGAGGTTCACGGTCACTCGATTTTTGAAAATGGTGGATTGATGTTCCTCTCGATCGTCCTCGTCGGAGCCGGCCTCGGCCTCGGCTGGTGGCTCTACGGCCGCAAGCTCCGCGTGTCCGCCGACGCGCCCGACCTGTTCGCCGCAGCCGCCCCGGACGTCTTTGCCGCCCTCGCCGCGCGCCTCGGCTTCGACGAGCTCTACGCCGCCACGGTCGGCCGCGCGGTGACGGCCCTCGCGTTTCTCGCGGATTTCCTCGACGCCTACGTTTGGGACAGTCTCGTCCGGTTGATCGCCACGGTCGCGCGGGTGCTCGGGGTGATTGACCGGCAGACCGACGATTCGGTGCTCAACGCCGGCTTCGATGCCGGCACCGAGACGGTCCGCGACCCAGGCCAAACCTATTCCCGGATGCAAAGCGGCGACGCCCACGGCTACTTGCTGACCATCGCCCTCTCCTTCGTCGTGCTCGTGGTGGTGCTGCTGATCGGAGGTGCCCGATGAACGGCCTGCCGCTTCTGTCCCTGCTCATCTTTCTACCCTGGGCCGGCGCCCTGGCCTTGGCCGGGCTTCCGCGATTGTCCGTGAAGGCGAGCCGCGTCCTCGCGCTGTTGTTCAGCCTGACGACGCTGGCGCTGGGCCTGGTCGCGACCGGGCGATTCGATCCGCACGCCGCCGGCCTGCAATTGGTCGAGCAGCACGCCTGGATCCCCTCGCTGAACGTCTCCTATCATCTGGGGCTCGACGGCATGAGCCTGCTGCTCGTCCTGTTGACGGGCCTCGTCTCGCCCGCCGCGCTGCTCGCCTCGTGGCACGAGGAACGCGACGTGCGCCTGCTCGGCATCCTTTTCCTGCTGCTGCAGGGCGCCGCGCTCGGAGTCTTTCTCGCCCTCGATTTCTTCCACTGGTTCGTGTTCTGGGAACTGAGCCTCGTGCCGGCGTTTTTCCTCATCAAGCTCTGGGGCGGCCCCGGGGCCGCGCGGGCCGCGTATCAGTTCGTCATCTACACGATTGGCGGCAGCGCGTTCATGCTCGCAGGGTTCGCGGCGCTTTACGCGACGGCCGGCACGCTCGACTTCACCCAACTCGCCGCTCTCCGGGCCAATGGCACCCTTGCCCTGCAGCTCGGCGGAGTGTGGAGCCCGATGGTTTTCGCCGGGATCTTTTTTGGACTCGCCGTCAAAGTCCCGCTCTACCCGTTCCATACCTGGCTGCCCCCGGCCTATGCCGAGGCCCCGACGGGCGCCTCGATGTTTCTCACCGGCGTGATGTCGAAGATGGGCGTCTACGGTTTCCTGCGGATTCTCTGGCCGCTGTTCCCGCAGGAACTCCATGCGATCGCGACACCACTTCTCTGGCTCGCCCTCGGCGGCGTGGTGCTGGGCGCGTTCGCCGCCATGCGGCAGACCGACCTGAAGCGGATGATCGCCTACTCTTCGGTCAACCACCTCAGCTACTGCCTGCTGGCGCTGTTCGCCGTCGTCGCCGCGACGCCCGCCGCCCCGGCCGCCGCCGCCGCGGCCCTGAGCGGCGCGCTGTTGCAAGTGTTCAACCATGGACTCTCGGCCTCGGCCTTGTTCTTCTGCGTCGGCGTGCTGGAAACGCGCCACGGCGGACGGCGCGGTCTCGCGGATTTCGGCGGCGTGCGCACCGCCATGCCGGTGTTTGCCGGACTCTGCGGCATCGCGCTGTTCTCGTCCCTCGGCTTGCCGGGACTCAACGGTTTCGTCGGCGAGTTCCTGATTTTCCGCGGCGTGTTCGGCCTGGTCCCGTGGGCGGCGGCGGTCGCGACGCTCGGGCTGCTGGCGACCGCGCTGTTTCTGCTCATGTTCTGGCAGCGCGTGTTTCACGGTCCGACCGGCGCAGGCGTCGACGGGTTCCGGGACGTCTCGCCGCTTGAAATCGCCACGCTGCTGCCGGCGGTCGTGCTCATGTTCGCCCTTGGCGTGATGCCGCAACTGCTCGCCGGACTCATCAACCCGCTGGTCACCGCCTGGGCCGGATCCCTGCCATGAACGCGCTGCCCTTTGCCATCTACGTCACCTTCGCCGGTGCGCTGCTCGCCCTGATCGCCGGCCGGCGTTCGGCCGCGGCCGCGCGGGTCGTGGCGCTGGTCACGGCGGTCGCGGGTTGGGCGATCACCCTCGGTGCCGCGTGGAATTTTCAGCCGGCCGCGCACCTGCAAACCCTCGTCGACGTGCCGTGGATCCCCGAACTCGGCATCCGCTACCACCTCGCGGCGGACGGCATCAGTCTCACGCTGCTCGTGCTGACCGGCCTCGCCGCGACCGCGGGCATTCTTTTCTCCTGGAACATCGAGGAACGCACGGGTGAGTTCTTCGCCTTCTACCTGACCCTGATCGGCGGCGTCTACGGCGTGTTCCTGAGTGCCGATGCCTTTCAATTCTTTGTCTTCTACGAAATCGCGATCGTGCCGAAATACTTCCTGATCGCGATCTGGGGTTCGACCCGGCGCGAATACGGGGCGATGAAACTCGTGCTCTACTCGTTCGCCGGCAGCGCGCTGGTGCTGGCTGGATTGCTGTGGACCTACGTCGCCGGGGGCGCGCACAGCTTCGCGCTCGATGATCTAGCGCAGGCGACGGTGGTCATCCCGCACGCGCAGCAACTCGTGATTTTTGCGCTGATCTTCGTCGGGTTTGCCACGCTCGCGGGCATTTTTCCGCTGCACACCTGGGCCCCGACCGGCCACGTGGCCGCGCCGACCGGAGCGTCGATGCTCCTCGCCGGCGTCGTCATGAAGCTGGGCGCCTACGGCTGCCTGCGCGTGGCCCTGCCGCTGTTTCCCGCCGCCTTCGCGTTCTGGCAGCCGACCATCGCCTGGCTGGCCATCGCGGGGATTCTCTATGCGGGCACCGTCGCGCTGGTGCAGCAGGACTTCAAGTTCGTGATCGCCTACTCCAGCGTGAGCCACATGGGATTCGTCCTGCTGGGCCTCGCCGCGGCCAACCTCCGCTCCGTCAGCGGTGCCGTGCTGCAGATGTTTTCGCACGGCGTCATTGCGGGACTCCTTTTCGCCGTCGTCGGCCGCATGGTCTACGAACGGACGCACACCCGGCAGCTGGCCGACCTGCGCGCGCTGCCTCTGTTCCGGTTGCTGCCGTTTGCGGCCGTCACGTTCGTCCTCGCGAGCCTCGCGTCGATGGGCCTGCCGGGCTTCAGCGGTTTTCCCGCGGAACTTTCGATCCTGATCGGCGCGTGGCAAAGCTCGCCGGTCTGGGCCCTCGCGGCCGCGCTCGGCGTGCTCGTGGCCGCAGCGTTCACCCTGCGCGTGCTGCAACTGGCCTTTTTCGGCCAGGTCTCGCGTGACTCCGCCGCGACGGCTCATCCCTTGCCTCCAATCACCCTGGCGGAAAAATCGGGCGCGACGTTGTTGCTGGCGGCCACGGTGTTTGTCGGGTTGCGGCCGGACATTTTGCTAGGCTGGATCGAGCCGGCACTGCATTCGCCGCTGCTGGCGGCGGTGCTGAAGGGAGGCACGCCATGAATCCGGACTATGCCGCCCTCGCGCGCGCGTTGGCGCCCGAACTGGCGCTGGTGCTCGGTGCACTCGTCGTGCTCGGATTCGATCTGTGGCTCGGCCGGAAGCTTCCCGCCGGCGCGCGCATGCGCGCCGTCACCTCGCTGGGAGTGCTCGCCGTGCTCTCGGCGGTCGTGGTTGTCGTCAAGACCGGCCAGCCCGGCGCGGTGTTCGGCGCGGTGCTGATGCTCGATCCGCTGGCGCAACTGACGCGGCTCGGCGTGCTGACGCTCGCGCTGCTGACCCTGGAGATCGCGCCGGGCGCGGACCGCCAGCGGCATCCGGCGGAATACGTCGCCGTGCTGCTGTTCGCCACCTGCGGGTTCACGCTCATGGCGGCCGCGCAGCAGCTGCTGCTGGTCTTCCTCGCCATCGAGCTCGCGAGCCTGTCGCTCTACGTGCTCGCGGGATTCGACAAGTCCCGGCCCCAGTCCGCCGAGGCGGCGTTGAAATATTTCCTGTTCGGCGGCATGGCTGCGGCGTTTTTGCTGTTCGGTTTCAGCCTGCTGTACGGGCTGACCGGTTCGATCGAACTGTCGGAGATCGCGCTGGCGCTGCAGCGTGGACCGGGCGGACCGCTGCTCGCGGTGGCGCTCGTGATGGTGCTGGCGGGCTTTGGCTTCAAGGCCGCCGCCGCGCCGTTCCATCTCTGGGCCCCGGACGTTTACGAGGGCGCGCCTGCCTCCTCCGCAGCGCTGATCGCCTCGGCATCGAAGCTCGCCGGTCTCGTGGTCTTCACCCGCCTGCTTTGGCCGAGGCTCGGCTCGGGGGCGGGAGCGCTCGGTGTGCCGCTGGCCCACGCCGGCTGGCTCACGGTCGTGGCGCTGATGGCCGGAGCCTCCCTGCTGATCGGCAATCTGGCCGCGCTGGCGCAGGCGAATGTCCGCCGACTGCTGGCTTATTCGGCAATCGCACATGCGGGTGTGATGCTCATCGGCGTGATGTCCGTCGGGTCCGGGGGCGTCGGAGCGCTCTTTTATTACGTGTTCACCTACGGCCTCGCCACCGTGGGAGCGTTCGGCGTGATCGGCGTGGTCGACCGCTCGGGCGGCGGCTGCCAGCGGATCACCGATCTTGCCGGCTTGCACCGCCGCTCGCCGGTGTTGGCCGTTTGCCTGGCGGTGTATCTGCTGTCGCTCGCCGGCGTGCCGCCGTTCGCGGGCTTTTTCGGAAAATTCGCCGTGTTCGCCCAGGCCCTGCAAGCCGGCGGGGTTGGCTCGCCGATCGGCGGGCTGGCGCTGTTGGGCATCGCTTTGAGTGCCGTCGGACTCTATTACTATCTGATCGTGCTGAAGCAGGCGCTCGTGGCCGCACCGGTGCCGGAGGCGAAACCAATCCGGATGGAGATGCCGGTCGCCGTTGCGCTCGTGGTGCCAGCCGGTCTGCTCGTGTGCCTCGGTCTGTTCCCCGCGGCGCTTTTGCAGCTGTTTTGACCTCAGGCGGCAGGCCGGCTGAGCGGGTCGGATTTTTGTAACCGCGGCCCACCTGGTGCGTCTCACGCGGAGGAGTGAATAAAAAACAATCCATTCAGGATTCAGTGCATGAGGACCTGCGGTCCCGGATTGTCGCGGGCGCGCGTTCCCGGTTCAAACGGTACGGCTATGCGAAGACCTCCATGCAGGAGATCGCGAAGGATTGCGGCATGTCCGCGGCAAACCTGTACCGTTACTACGACGGAAAACTGGGGATCGGAGTCGCGGTTGCAGCCGAGCTGCAGGCAGAGCTGCTCGCCGCTTGCGATCAAGCCGTGACGCGGGAGGCCGGCCAACCCACGCGACGGCTGGTTGCCTTTTTTGAGACCGTGATCGACGTTACCCGCCGGCAAATGAAACGAACGCCCCTGTTGTTTGAACTGCGCTTGGCTGTCGCGCGCGAAAAGCCCGAGCAGCGCCAGGGTTTTCTGCGGGAAATCGAGACCCGCATTGTCTCGATCTTGACGCCGAACCCGCCCCAACCGGCTCCGCTCGCCCCGGATCCCGCGGCGATGGGCCGGCTGGTTTTCCTCGCTTCCGCACCTTTTGTGCTGCCCTGGATGATGCTGAACACCCCGTTCGGCGACCCGCGGCCGCACGTGGCGCCGCTCGTCCACTGTTTGATTTCCGGCTTGCGGGCAGAGAGCTTGCCGCAACCTTCGCCGTCCGGCATCGTCTAATCGCTACCGCCTGCACGGTCCGGCTGGCCCGAACACACAACCCGCCCCCTTTCCCCGATCCCATGTCTTCAAACCTCCGCCCTCCCTCCGCGCCCGACCTCCGTCCGAAACCGCCGGCCTCACCGACCCGCCCGCGGCGCACCTGGCTGATCTGGCTGCTGCTGCTCGCGGTGGTCCTGCCGATCGGCTACGCTGTCTTTGTCCGCCCCTTCATGCACCCGGCTTCCGCGGCCGGGGGTCCCCCCGGCGGCCGCCGGGGCGGCGGATTCGGTCCCGGTGGCTTCGGCGGCGGCCCGGTCCCGGTCACTGCCGAAGCCGCTCGCAAGGCCGATCTGGACGTGCGGATCGTCGCCCTCGGCACCGTGACCCCGGTCAAGACGGTCACGGTCCACAGCCGGGTGGACGGCGAGCTGCAGAAAATCTATTTCGAGGAAGGCAAGACCGTGGAAGAGGGCGCACCTTTGGCCGACCTCGACCCGCGGCCCTTCGAGGTGCAGAAAAACCAGGCCGAGGCCCAGCTGGCCAAAGACCGGGCCCTGCTCGACGAGGCCCGCCTGGACCTCACCCGTTACCAAGCCCTGCTGGCGCAGGATTCCGTGGCCAAACAGCAGGTCGACAGCCAGGCCGCACTCGTGCGCCAGTATGAGGCGTCCATCAAGCTCGACGAGTCCCAGGTCCAGAGTGCGACCTTGCAACTTGTCTACGCTCACATCACCTCGCCGATCTCGGGCCGGATCGGCCTGCGGCTGGTGGACCAGGGCAACATCGTCCACGCCGGTGACCCGAGCGGCCTCGCGGTGATCACGCAGCTCCAACCCATCACCGTGCTCTTCTCCATTCCGCAAAACAACGTCCAGCAGGTGATGCAATCCTTCGCGACCGGCGATCCGATGGTGGTCGAGGCCTACGCCCAGGACGGCCGGACCAAGCTGGCCGAGGGCGAGCTGGTCACCGTGGACAACCAGATCGATCCCACCACGGGAACGGTCAAACTCCGCGCGGAATTCGAGAACGATGACGAGATGCTTTTCCCGAACCAATTCGTGAACGTCCAGCTGGTCTCCTCGCACCTGCCGGGCGCGACGGTGGTCACGACCGCCGCGGTGCAGCGCGGCACCGTGGGCACCTATGTTTATGTCGTATCCGCCGCGAAGACCGTCTCGGTACGTCAGGTTGAGACCGGCCCGACCGAGCGCGGGGTCATCGCGATCACCAAAGGGCTCAAGCCCGGCGAAATGGTCGTGGTTGATGGCGTCGACAAACTGCGCGACGGCGCCACCGTGGAGCTGACGGAACCGGCGGGCGCCCCGGGTGCGCCCGGCCAACACCCCGGCAAGCATTGGGGCGATGGCTCCCAGCGCCCCGCCGGCAAACCTTCGGCGCCCGCCCCGCAGTGAGCCCGTCCCGCCCCTTCATTCTGCGGCCGGTGGCGACCACGCTGTTCATGGTCGCCATCCTGCTGGCGGGCATCGTGGCCTACCGCCTCCTGCCGATCTCGGCGCTGCCGGAGGTGGACTATCCCACGATCCAGGTCGTCACCCTCTATCCGGGAGCGAGCCCCGAGGTCATCACCTCGTCGATCACCGCCCCGTTGGAGCGGCAGTTCGGCCAGATGCCGAGCCTCACCCGCATGGCCTCGACCAGCTCCGGCGGCGCCTCGGTGATCACCTTGACCTTCGATCTCGAACTGACCCTCGACGTCGCCGAACAGGAAGTGCAGGCCGCGATCAACGCCGCCTCTAACCTGCTGCCCACCGACCTGCCGACCCCGCCGATCTACAACAAGGTCAATCCGGCGGACGCGCCGATCATCACGCTCGGCATCACCTCGTCGTTGATCCCGTTGCCCCAGGTGGAGGATCTGGTCGACACGCGCCTCGCGCAAAAACTCTCGCAGATCGCCGGCGTGGGCCTGGTCAGCCTCAGCGGCGGGCAGCGCCCCGCCGTGCGGGTGCAGGCGGATCCGCGCGCCCTTTCCATGAACGGCCTGACGCTCGACGACGTGCGCACCGCCATCGGCGCCGCCAACGTCAACCAGGCCAAGGGCAGCTTCGACGGACCCCGGCGCGCGTCCACCATCGATGCGAACGACCAGCTTCGCTCCGCCGCGGACTACGAAAGCCTGATCATCGCCTACCGGAAGGGCGCCCCCATCCGGGTGCGCGATGTGGCCCAGGTGATAAATGGCGCGGAAAACGTGCAGCTGGCCGCGTGGGCCAACGACCGCGCCGCCATCATCCTGAACATCCAGCGCCAGCCCGGAGCGAACGTCATCGAGGTGGTCAACCGCATCCACCAGCTCCTGCCCCAGCTGCAGGCCAGCCTGCCGGCCTCCATCGAGATCGTGCCGTTGACCGACCGCACCGTGACGATCCGGGCCTCGGTGGCGGACGTCCAGGTGGAGCTCCTGTTTTCCGTCGGCCTCGTCGTGCTGGTCGTGTTCCTGTTCCTGCGCAACGTTCCGGCCACGATCATCCCGGGCGTCGCCGTCCCCCTGTCGCTCGTCGGCACCTTCGGCGTGATGTACCTCGTCGGGTTCAGCATCAACAACCTCACGCTCATGGCGCTGACCATCGCCACCGGCTTCGTCGTCGACGACGCGATCGTGATGATCGAAAACATTTCCCGTTACATCGAGGAGGGGATGCCGCCGCTGGAGGCCGCGCTGAAGGGCGCCGAGCAGATCGGGTTCACCATCATCTCGCTCACGGTCTCGCTCATCGCCGTGCTGATCCCGCTGCTCTTCATGGGCGATGTCGTCGGCCGGCTGTTTCGCGAGTTCGCCATCACGCTGGCTGTTTCCATCCTGATTTCCGCCGTGGTCTCGCTGACGCTCACCCCGATGATGTGCGCCAAGCTCCTGCACCACGTGCCGGAGGAAAAACAGGGCCGGTTCTACCGGGCCAGCGGTCGTTTCTTCGACACGGTGATCGCCCGCTATGGCACGATGCTGCAGTGGGTACTCCGGCACCAGATGCTGACACTCGCCGTGGCCGTCGGCACGCTGGCGCTCACCGTCGTGCTCTACCTGATCGTACCGAAGGGGTTTTTTCCGGTCCAGGACACGGGCGCCATCCAGGGGATTTCCCAGGCCGCGCAGTCGATTTCGTTCCGTGCCATGGCGGAGAACCAGCAGGCGCTCGCCCGCGTGATCCTCGCGGATGAGGATGTCGCCAGTCTGTCGTCCTACATCGGCGTCGATGGCACGAATTCCACTCTCAACAGCGGGCGCTTCCTCATCAACCTCAAGCCGCAGCACGAGCGCAAGAGCAGCGCGGTCGAGGTCATCCGCCGGCTCCAGCCGAAGCTCGCCGCGGTGCCCGGCATCAGCCTTTACCTGCAACCCGTGCAGGACCTCACGATCGAGAGCACGGTCAGCCGCACCCAGTATCAGGTGAGCGTCGAGTCGCCCAGCCCCGAGGACCTCGACCTCTGGGTGCACCGGCTCGTCGACCGGCTTGGCCAGCTGCCCGCGCTCGCCGATGTCGCGAGTGACCTCCAGAACGACGGCTTGCAGGCGTATCTGGACATCGACCGGGACGCCGCGGCGCGACTCGGCGTCACCGTGGGCGCCGTCGACAACGCCCTCTACAATTCGTTCGGCCAGCGCCTCGTCTCGACTATTTTCACCCAGTCCAACCAGTATCGCGTGGTCCTCGAGGTGCCGCCGGCGCTCCAGCGCGGTCTGGCCGGCCTCGACAGCATCTACGTCACCTCTTCCACCGGAGCGCAGGTGCCGCTCACGGCCCTGGCGCGCGTCAGCGAACGCCAGGCCGCGCTGTCGATCAACCATATCGCGCAGTTCCCCGCCGCGACGCTGTCGTTCAATCTCGCGCCCGGGCATTCGCTCGGTGAAGCGGTCTCCGCCATCGAAAATGCGCAACGCGAACTGGGCGTGCCGCTCAGCGTCCGCATCAGTTTCCAAGGCGCGGCGCAGGCCTTCAGCGCCTCGCTGACCAACACGTTGTTCCTGATCCTCGCCGCCGTGGTCACGATGTACATCGTCCTCGGCGTCCTTTACGAAAGCTACATCCATCCGATCACGATCCTGTCCACGCTCCCCTCGGCGGGCGTCGGCGCCCTGCTCGCGCTGCAGCTGTGGGGCACGGACCTCGGGATGATCGCCATCATCGGCATCATCCTGCTCATCGGCATCGTGAAGAAGAATGCGATCATGATGATCGATTTCGCCCTCGATGCGGAGCGCAACGAGGGCAAGGCCCCCGAGGAGGCGATCTTTCAGGCCTGCCTGCTGCGCTTCCGCCCGATCCTCATGACGACTATGGCCGCGCTGCTCGGCGCCCTGCCGCTCATGCTCGGCACGGGCGTGGGCTCGGAACTCCGCCATCCCCTCGGGATCACGATGGTGGGCGGGCTGATCTTCAGCCAGGTCCTCACCCTTTTCACCACGCCGGTGATCTATCTCGCCTTTGACCGACTGGGCCGCCGCTTCGGGAAACAGACCTCCGCCGCCGGCACTCCCGCCGTGGCCGCGTCATGAACATCTCCGAAATATTCATCCGCCGGCCGGTGGCCACGACGCTGTTGACCGCGGGGATTGCGCTGGCGGGCCTGCTGGCGTTTCGCCTCCTGCCGGTGTCGCCGCTGCCGCAGGTGGACTACCCGACCATCTCGGTCAACGCCAACCTGCCCGGCGCCAGCCCGGAAACGATGGCCGCCACCGTCGCCACCCCGCTGGAGCGGGCCCTCGGCCGCATCGCGGGCATCACGGAGATGACCTCGTCGAGTTCGCTCGGCTCGACCGGTATCACGCTGCAGTTCGACCTGAGCCGCGACATCGACGGAGCCGCGCGCGACGTCCAGGCCGCGATCAACGCCGCCCGGAGTCTGCTCCCCACCGGGCTGCCGAGCAATCCCACCTATCGCAAGGTCAACCCGTCCGACGCGCCGATCATGATCCTGAGCCTGACCTCCGACACGCTGGACCAGGGCCAGATGTATGACTCGGCCTCCACGATTCTCGGACAGGCCCTGTCTCAGGTCAACGGCGTCGGTCAGGTCGGCATTGGCGGCAGCTCGCTCCCGGCGGTGCGCGTTGAACTGAACCCGACCGCGCTCAACAGCTATGGGATCGGCCCGGAGAATGTCCGGGCCGCCATTGCCGCCACCAACGCCAACCGGCCGAAAGGCTTCCTCGACGGCAACACGTCGCACTGGCAGATCTCCGCCAACGATCAGGCCAAGAAAGCCGTGGACTACCGCCCGATCGTCGTCGCCTACCGCAAAGGCGCCGCCGTGCGTCTGACCGATGTCGCCACGGTAACCGATTCCGTGCAGGACCTGCGCAATGCCGGCCTGGCCGACGGCAAGCCGGCCGTGCTCGTCTTCATCCGCCGCCAACCCGGCGCCAACGTCATCGAAACCGTCGACCGCGTGAAGGCGATTTTGCCCATGCTGAAAGCGTCGATCCCGGCGGCCATCAAGCTGGAAATCTCCTCCGACAGCACGACCACCATCCGGGCCTCCCTTCGCGACGTCGAACGTACCCTCCTGATCGCCATCACGCTGGTGATTCTGGTGGTGTTCCTGTTTCTGCGCCGCTGGCGGGCTGCGACCATCCCGGCGGTGGCCGTGCCGATCTCGCTGATCGGTACGTTCGCCATCATGTATCTTTGCGGCTACAGCCTCGACAACCTGTCGCTCATGGCGCTCACCATCGCCACCGGCTTCGTCGTCGATGATGCCGTGGTCGTCCTGGAAAACGTCTCCCGCCACATCGAGGAGGGAAAGACGCCGGTCGAAGCCGCGCTGCTCGGTGCTCGCGAGGTCGGGTTCACCGTGGTTTCCATGAGCATCTCGCTCATCGCCGTCTTTGTGCCGATTCTGATGATGGGCGGCATCATCGGGCGCCTGTTTCGCGAGTTCGCCGTCACCCTTTCCGCCGCGATCATGGTCTCGCTGGTCGTCTCGCTGACCACAACTCCGATGATGTGCGCACGGGTGCTGCGACCCGAAAGCGAGGAGAAGCCCGGGCGCCTGTCGCGTTTTATCGAACGGCTGTTTGACCGCCAGCTGCAGTTCTATGAACGGACCCTGCAGTGGGCGCTGCGGCACAGCTTCCTGATGATCCTGTCCTTGGGGGCCACTCTGGTCCTTAACGTGTACCTTTACATCATCGTGCCCAAGGGCTTCATGCCCCAACAGGACACCGGCCGCATCCAGGGCAATCTCGTCGCCGACCAGAGCATTTCCTTCCAGGCGATGCAGAAAAAGCTGACCAGTTTTTTGGCCGTGGTGAAAGCCGACCCGGCCGTGGACCACGTCGTCGCGTTCACCGGCGGCGGCCAGCGCAACAGCGCGTTTTTCTTCGTCATTCTCAAGCCGATCAAGGAGCGCAAAATCGCCGCCGATCTCGTCATCGCCGGGCTGCGTCGGAAGCTCGCGCACCAGCCCGGCGCCACGCTGTTTCTGCAGGCGGCGCAGGACGTGCGGGTCGGCGGCCGCGGCTCCAACGCCCAGTATCAATACACCCTGAGCGGAGACGACCTCACCGAACTCCGCAGCTGGGAGCCGCGCATCCGCCAGGCCCTCAGCGCCGTTCCCGAGATCGTGGACGTCAGCACCGACGCGCAGGACCTCGGCCTGCAGACTTCGCTGGTGATCAACCGGGACACCGCCGCGCAGCTCGGGGTCAGCATCTCCCAGCTCGATTCCACGCTCAACGATCTCTTCGGCCAGCGCCAGGTTTCCACGATCTACAATCCGCTGAACCAATATCACGTGGTCCAGGAGGTAGCCCCGACCTACTGGCAGAATCCGACCGAGCTGGACAACACGTACATCCTGGCCGGCACCGGCGCCATGGTGCCGCTCGCCGCTTTCGCCCACTGGGAACCCACCAACACCTCGCTGGCGGTCAACCATCAGGGGCAGTTCGTCGCGACCACCGTTTCATTCAACGTCCCGCCGGGCGGTTCGCTTTCGGCCGCCTCGCGCGCCGTTGAAAAAGCCCTCGTGCGTCTCGGCGTCCCCTCCACCATCCACGGCAGCTTCCAAGGCACGGCGCAGGCCTTTCAGTCGTCCCTCGCCAACCAGCCCCTGCTGATCCTCGCCGCCCTCGTGGCCGTCTACCTCGTGCTCGGCATTCTCTACGAAAGCCTGATCCATCCGTTGACGATCATCTCCACACTGCCCTCGGCTGGCGGCGGCGCGATCCTCGCCCTGCTGGTCACACAAACCGACTTCACGATCATCGCGCTCATCGGCGTCATTCTGCTCATTGGCATCGTCAAGAAGAACGCGATCCTCATGATCGACTTCGCGATCGCCGAACGGCGGCGGTCCGGAGTGTCCGCCGAGGATGCGATCTACCGCGCCTGCCTGCTGCGCTTCCGCCCGATCCTCATGACCACCCTCGCCGCCCTGTTCGGCGCCGTCCCGCTGGCCCTCGGTCACGGCGATGGCGCGGAAATGCGACAGCCGCTCGGCATCGCCATCATCGGCGGACTCATTGTGAGCCAGGTCCTGACCCTCTACACGACGCCGGTCGTCTATCTCTACATGGAACGGCTGAGCGCCTGGAGCCGTCGCTTCCGGCGCCGCCCCCGGCCCGCCGCCTTCTCGCCGTTGCCCGAAAATCTTCCGATCACATGAACCTTCGCCGTCTTCTTTCCCCCGCCATCTCCGGCGCTGTGCTGGCCCTGGCCGGCTGCGCCATCGGGCCCGATTACCAGCGTCCGGCGGTCGCCACCCCCGCCTTCAAGGAGGCCGGCACCTGGAAGCCCGCCGAACCCGGCGACGACCAGCCTCGCGGCCAATGGTGGCAGGCGTTTGGCGATCCGGTTCTCAACGATCTCGAGGACCGCGTGGAAATCTCGAGCAACACCCTGCTGCAGGCGGAGGCGCAGTACCGTCAGGCCCGGGCCGCGGCAACGATCGCCAGCGCCGCCCTCTTTCCCGAGCTCAATGCCACCGGTGGCGCCGACCGGTCGCGCACCGCCAGCCGCGCGCCGTTTCCCGGCTCGGTCGGAAATTCATTCAACGCCGGCCTGGCCGCGAACTGGGAGTTCGACCTGTGGGGCGCGGTGCGCCGCAGCGCGGAGGCCGGACGCGCCACGGCCGCGGCCAGCGCCGCCAACCTGGAATCCGCCCGCTTGAGCCTGCACGCGCTCCTCGCGCAGACTTATTTTTCCCTCCGCGTCGCGGAGGAGACCCAGCGGCTTTACGACCGCCAGGTCGTCGCCTACGCGCGGTTTCTGAAAATTACGCAGAACCAATACGCCCAGGGCATCGTCGCGCGAGCGGACGTCTCCGCGGCGGAGGCCCAGCTCAAGTCCACGCAGGCGCAGTCGATCGACCTGACCCTCCAGCGCGCGCAGCTCGAGCACGCGCTGGCCGTGCTGCTGGGCCAGCCCCCAGCGACCTTCACCCTCGCTGCCGCGGAATTGAAGGCGCAGCTGCCGTTGCCCGCGGCCGTCCTGCCCTCGCAGTTGCTCGAACGCCGGCCGGATGTGGCCGCCGCCGAACGCCTCCTCGCCGCCGCATCCGCCCAGATCGGCGTGGCCAAGGCCGGCTATTTCCCACTCATCTCGCTGTCGGGCTCCGCCGGATATCAAAGCCAGTCCTCCACGAATTTGCTCTCCGCTCCCAACGAAATCTGGGCGCTCGGCGCCTCGGCGGTCATGCCGCTGTTCAATGCGGGGAAAACCCGCGCCGAGGTCGCACAGGCCCGCGCCGGCTACGACGCCAGCCTCGCCGCGTACAGGCAGGCCGTGCTCGTCGCGTTCCAGGACGTGGAGGACAACCTCGTCGCCACGACGATCCTCGCCAACGAGGCCTCGGTCCAGGATGAAGCCGTCGCGGCGGCGCGCCAGTCCGCGACCATTGCGCTCAACCAATACACCGCGGGGACCGTCAGCTATCTCAACGTGGTCTCCGCCGAGGCCACGCAGCTGCAGGCGGAACGCAGCGCCGTCGACCTGCTCGGCCGCCGCCTGAACGCTGCGGTCGCGCTGTTCAAGGCCGTGGGCAGCGGGGGCTGGACGCAGCCGCAGTCGAAGCGAACTCCGTAAACGGATTCACTCGCGCCCATTGTCGATTTTCCAGCCATACCCGCCCGCTGCGGCGCGTGGGCGGCAGAAGGACCGCTTTGTGCACCATAAATCGTCACGCGAAGTTGACCTCCCCTGATTGACCAGGGGTGGGTTTTGGGGTTGAATCGAGCTGTGAGATCTGCCGTTCGTTCAATGTTCGGGTTCGTTTTTCGAAGCGGATCTGGAGGGTCGTTCGGGAAAATGCTTGCGAGCGCTGCTTGGGCGTCGTTGGTGGCGGCCCCGGTAATGCGGGCGATGGTGTTTTTGTCCACCGGCGACCCGAATTTCAATACGACCGAACCCGCGGGCCTGCTGGCCGGCAGCGGCTGGCGCCTCGTCGGAACGTGGGGCGGATTCCAAGGCACGCCGGTCGGTCCGCATCATTTTCTCGCGGCCCATCACATTGGCGGAGCGATCGGCGATCCGTTCGTCCTCAATGGCGTCGCGTACAAAACGACCGCTTTCACCGACGATCCGGCGAGCGATCTGCGCATCTGGAAAATCGACGGGGCCTTTCCCTCCTGGGCCGTGCTCTACCGGGGCCGGGCGGAGGTGGGCCGCGCCTTCGTCGTGTTTGGGCGGGGATTGACGCGCGGCCCGGAGGTCATCGTGAACAATGTCCTCAAGGGGTGGCAGTGGGGCGCCGGCGATGGACGGCTCCGTTGGGGTCGGAACGTCTTCGTCTCCGCCGTCGACCGCCACGGTTCGTGGGGCGTCCTGTTGTACGCCGCATTTGCCCCGGGCGGTGACGTGAACGAAGCGGATCTGGCATCCGGCGATTCCAGCGCCCCGCTCTTCATTCGCGACGGGACCGGCTGGAAGCTCGCGGGGATTGCGGCGGCGGTGGATTCCTATTTCGCCACCTCGGACTCCGGCCCGGGTTTCATCGCCTCGCTGTTCGACTCCCGGGGACTTTACTACAGTCCCACGCCGCCCACCGGGTGGAAGCAGATCAACGGAACGGCCCCGGTTCCGAGCGGTTTCTATTCCACGCGCATCTCCGTCCGGGCCGACTGGATCGACAGCGTGGTGGCCCCGCGCGAAGCTGGTGCGCCGACCGGACCGAAGTCGCCGCTGGCGGCGCCATAGCCGCCGTCGCTCGAACCGGCCGACGCCCGGGCATGGCTTCGCCCAAAAAACACCGCGCCGCGTCATCGAGCTTCCTCAGGACGTTACTTCCCCTGTCTCCAAACCCGGCGCTTCCAGCCGCAGCCAGCGCCGCCAGTTGGTACCATTGAACAGTGGCAGCAAACCGAACAGCCCGAGACAGGTCAGGCCGAGCACCGCATAGCCGGTCGCATCGTGCAACGCCCCCTCGATCGCCTCGCTGCCGTAGGCATAAGCCCAGCCGGTCAGGAAAAGGCTGCGCAGGAGATTCGTCAGAAACGCGAAAGCCATGGCCGCGACAACCAGCAGGATCTTCTTCCAAAATCGGTCGAGAAACACCGCCGCCAGAAAGGAGCCGGCAAAAAGGCAACCGGTCAGGGAACGGATCCCGGAGCAGGCCTCCGCCACGCCGACCTGGCCGCGCGGCAGCAGCAGGACGTTCCCTTCCTGCACCAGGGGACAGCCGAGGAAACTGAAGATCGAAAACACCACCACCACCACTTTGCGCAGCAGAAAAAGGCTGACGGCGTTCTCGACCGCCGACACCAGTGGCGCCGAGATCATCCAGACCAGCGCCGGAAAAAGCAGCAGACCCACGGCCCGCAAGCGCGCGTCGGATTTCCAGCCGGGCTCGGCCGTCTGCGCCGACGTTCGCGGAACCCGGCCGGCCGGTACGTCGAAATAAACCGCGCCGAGAAGAACCCCCGCAAATCCCGCCGCCAGCGCCAGCGAGCCGGGTTGCGTGGATCCCGCGCCGGCTCGGTACAACGCGCCCATGGCGAACAACCCGAGCCCTCCGGCCAGGCTGAGGCCGGCCAGAATGGTCAGGCCAGTCCGCCCAACCGGGGAAACCGGACTTCCGCCTGTCGGCAGATAACATTCCCTGAGCAGCGGCCAGCGCTCGAAGAGCAGATAGCCCACGAAAAACGGCACCAACCATCCGAAACTGTAGTCAGCCTTCATCCGCCACCAATGGATCTGATCGAGGACCAGGAAGACCATGTAGGCGACGCCCACGACCACCGAGGAAGGAAATCTTCCCGTGCCGGCGGACGTCTCCTGTCTCGTTGCTCCCGCGCCGCTCATTCGACAAAAGGCCGGTATTCTGGCACGAATCTATTCATGGTCTGTTTGATCAAGCGGCCATCGCCGGTGGCGGCCGCCTCGCGCAGCTCGGACAGCCACTCCGCGGAACCGCGGTTGTTTCCCGCCCGCAGTTTGAAAATCCGCGGGTGCTCGGTGAGCTCATGCGATTCATCGGTGTGCCGCAGCTCTTCGTACAACTTTTCGCCCGGCCGGAGTCCCGTGATCTTTATCTCTATGTCGAGGTCCGGTTTGTAGCCGCTGAGCTCGATCATCTGCCGCGCCAGGTCGATGATCTTCACCGGCTCGCTCATATCGAGAATGAAGATCTCCCCGCCCCGGCCGAGCGTGCCCGTCTGCAGCACCAAGCCCACCGCCTCCGGAATCGTCATGAAATACCGGGTCATATCCTGGTGCGTCACCGTCACCGGACCGCCCTGCGCGATCTGCCGCCGGAAAACCGGAATGACGCTGCCACTCGAACCCAGCACATTCCCAAAGCGGACGGCCATGAAGGTGGTCTCGTTGTCCGGGGCCGCCTGCCGGGCCTGGAGCGCCATCTCCGCGAGGCGCTTGCTGCAGCCCATGACGCTGGTGGGGTTGATCGCCTTGTCCGTGGAGATGAAAACGAAACGTCCGACGCCGTGCGCGGAGGCGAGTCGGGTCAGGAGATCCGTGGCCAGGGTGTTGTTTTTCAGGGCCTCGGCCGGCTGCCGCTCCATGATCGGCACGTGTTTGTGCGCCGCCGCGTGAAAAATGATTTCCGGCCGGCGGCGCGCGAGGATGGCGCTGACCGCCGGCTCGTCGGCCACGTCCGCGATCAAAGACACCAGGTTTGCACCGTGACCGGCGCCCGCCAGCTCCTGTTCAATCTCGAAAAGGGCAATTTCCGCCTGGTCGACCATCACCAGCTGGCGCGGGCTGTGCCGGAGAATCTGCCGGCACAGCTCACTGCCGATGCTGCCGCCCGCCCCGGTCACGAGCACGACGCGATCCCGCAGCAATCGGGCGATGCCATCGCCGTCGAGATTGACCGGCGCGCGCCCGAGCAGGTCCTCGATCGCCACCGGACGGGAACGCTCGATGCGGACCTCGCCCGAAGCCAGCTGCGTGAAGGAAGGCACGATCTGCGTACTGGCCCCGATCTGCCGTCCGAGCTCGACGATTTCCTTCACGCGCTTGGGCGCGACCCCCGCGAGCGTGATGATGAGTTCGTTGATCCGGAGCGCCGGAGCGAAGCGCGGCAGCTTTTCGAGCGGCCCGAAAACCGGCAGACCGTGGATGCTCCGCCCGATCCGGTCGGGATGATCGTCGACAAAGCAGATGGGGGAGAGACCGCTGCCGCGCCGTTGCAGGAGATCCTTGGCCAGAGCCTCCGCAGCGTCGCTCGCTCCGATGATCGCGATGCGCCGCTCCCCCACGCCGGGCCGGGCCCCACCCCGCAGCGAGGAGGTGCGCACAACCCTGAGGGCGAGTCGCGTCGCAGAGAGCAACGCCACGCTCATGACAAAATCCATGAGGATCACGCCTCGCGGCGGCGCCGCCGTCACGTCCGCCCCGAACCAAAGTCCCAGCATCACCGCGCACAGGATGCTCATCGAGAGCAGGACTCCGCCAAAGTCCGCCAGCCCGAAATAGCTCTGGATCGTCCGGAATTGCCCGAAGGAATATAGCATGAGCAGCTTGCAGAGCACGATCGGCAGCAGCAGCGTCAGACGCTGTTGCGCGTAGTTGTCCGGCACGTCAAAGTCCCACCGCAGTTCGTACGCCAGGTAAAAAACCGCCGTGAGCTGCGCCGCGTAGACGACCAGGATCGCCAGCATCCGCAGCAACCCGTGCCGGCCGATGTGTCGGTCGAACACGCCGAGCAGGGCGGAAAGAGCCTGTCGCAGCTGCTCCCGCCAGGGAAGGCCCGCGGAAGTTTCGGGGGGGACTTGGACTGGAATGAGCGCCTCGGACATTTTGGGTGATTCTCCGCTCAAAGCTCCGGAAAAACCGAACGGACGGCCGTGATGACGCGTCCCAAATCGTCGTCCGACATGGCCGAACCCGACGGAAGGCTGAGGCCGGTGGCAAAGAGCCGTTCGGCCACAGCGCCGCCATATACGGTCGTGCTGCGGAAAAGCGGCTGACAATGCAGCGGCTTCCACAGCGGACGGCCCTCGATGTTGTCCGCCGCGAGGGCCCGCAGCACGGCATCCCGGTTCGTGCCCGCCTCGACCGGATCGATGGTCAGGCAGGTGAGCCAGCGATTGCTGCGGCCGGCCGGCGGTTCCGGCATGAACTCCACACCCGGCAGCCCGCCCAGTTCGCGCTGGTAGATCGCGAAGATCTCTCGACGGCGCCCAATCCGCGCCGCCAGCGACTGCAGCTGGCCGCGACCAATGCCGGCGAGGACGTTGCTCAGCCGGTAATTGTAACCCAGCTCGCTATGCTCGTAGTGCGGCGCCGGGTCCCGTGCCTGCGTGGCGAGCTTCCGGGCGTGTTCGATCAGCGCGACATCGTCCGACACCAACATGCCACCGCCGCTGGTGTTGATGATTTTATTGCCGTTGAAGGAAAAGATCCCGAGCTGGCCGAAGCCGCCCGCCCACCGCCCCCGGTAGGTCGCGCCCGCGGCCTCGGCGGCATCTTCAATCACCGGCACGCCATAGGGAGCCAGCACCGCCTGAATCTCGTCCCATCGGGCGCACTGGCCGTAGATGTCCGTCACGATGACGGCGCGTGGGAGCCGACCCCGGCGTCCACGCTCGGCGAGCGCCTCGGCGAGCAGCGCCGGATCGAGATTCCAGCTGTGCGGCTCCGAGTCGATGAACACCGGCGTCGCGCCCTGGTAGAGAATGGGGTTCGCACTGGCGACGAAGGTGAAAGTCGGACAGAAAACCTCGTCGCCCGCACGCACGCCGACCAACCGGGTCGCCAGATGCAGCGCCGCCGTGCCGGAGGAGAGGCAGACGGCGGCGGCGAGACCGCTGGCTGCGCACATTTCCGCCTCGAAAGCCTCCAGATGCGGACCGACGGGGGCCACCCAGTTCGTGGCGAAGGCCTCTTCAACATAGCGGCGTTCCGCGGCGCCGATGTCGGGCGGCGACAGGAAAATCCGCGTTTTGGCGGGAGATTGGGTTTGCATAAAAGAATCAGGAACCGCCGGCGGCCGGGCGCGCCAGCCCCAGGCCGGCCAGACCGCGCACAATCGCCTGAAAGCCCGGATCGGTCCAAAGGTTCTCCAGCGGCTGGTCGCCCGTCAGGCGGATGAAGTACTGTTCGCGGTTGCCGCGCAGCGCCTGCTGCATGGCGCCCCGCCACCAGCGGATCGGATCGGGCACGGAGTTGAAGCGCTCGCCGTAATCGTACGGCCGGCCGTCGACGAGATGCCAGTAGAGCACATAGGTGGGACTGCCGCCGAGCGGCGGCTCAAACAGCCGCCACTCGGCCGGCTGCAGCTCGGCGCCGGCAAAGAGCCCGGTCTGCTTGAACCGCATGGCAACGCAGCGCCAGCCGTTCTCCGTCCAGCATCGGTCCGGCGTGTGGGACGCCACCAGCTGCACCGGCATCTTGCCCGCGCTCCAATACGCCACGTACACCGTGAAGGCCTCGCCGGCCCGGCTGTACCGGCGGTAGACCACTTCGTCGTAGTTCAGGATCTTTTCCGCCTCGTTGGAGAGAAACTCGTTGGTCCCGAGCGCAACGTCCTGACTCTCCCAGCCGGAGAGCAATGCCGGCACCGCTTGGGCGAGGTGCGGACCGCGCGGCCGGGGCGTGACCTGGAAAATCTGCACCCCCTGCACCGCCACGGCCAACAGCAGCACGCCCGCCGGCACCAGCACGGGCCACCGGCGCCAGCGGGCTGCATTCCCTTTCGCCGTGTCCGTTCGTTCACTCATCGAAAACTCCCTCCAATTCACGCAAAGATTGAATCACGCGGCTGGCCTGGTAGTCTGCCGGCAGGCTATCTGTGGCCGTGTGCCTGTATTCGCCCTCTTCGCGAGCGACCTGGATCGTCCGCCAGCCCAGCCGGTTCGGCGCCAAGAAGTCTTTGGCCGGATTGTCACCGACGTAAACGCAGGCGGAACCCGGGCAGCCCAGCGTCTCCATGAGGCCCTGAAACGGAATCGGGCTGGGCTTCCAGTTTTCGCGACCGAGATCATCGGTGAAAACGATGGCTTCGAAACCCTCTCCGAGGCCGAGCGCCGCGACCTTGTTGCGCTGCGTCCCGGCGTAACCATCGGTGATCAGGCCGAGCTTGCACCGCCCGCGAAAATGCCCGAGCGCCCACTGCGCATCGGGGAACAGCTCGAGTTGCGGCCGGTGTCCGCGGTAGACCGCCACCATCCGGGGCACGAGCGTCTGGGCCCCATCCACTCCGAGCCGGCGCAAGGCCTCGTCGAAGATGCGTCCGCGCAGCCCTTCCGCAAACAACCGCCGGGCTTCGGGCTCGAAGCCGAAGACGGCGTGGTCGCCCTGCAGCCACCGGTCCACGGCCGCAAATCCGCCCTGCACAAATTCCCGCTCGGGAAAAAGCGTGTCGTCCAAGTCGAAGACCAAGGCGGTTGGCATCATCGGGTTTCAGCGGTCGGCGGCGGAAAATACGGCCGCATCGTACCGGAGCATCGTCAATCCGTCCTGCCAGTCGTCGCCCGACGTGACGGGCAGTCCGGCCGTTTCCTCCAGCAGCCAGCGGGAAAACCGGGCTCCGGCCCGGTGCGCCAGCGGAAAACCTCCGCCGAAACGCGCGTTGATCTCGAAAATCATTCCGGCGCCGTCGGCGCCGACGATCGACTGGAAACAAAGCGGTCCTTCGGCAGCGGGCAAAACCGCACCCAGTTGCGCCGCCAGATCGAGCAAAAGCGGCACCCGCTCGGTCCGGCCTTTGCTGACCTCGCCGGCCCGGGTCTCGAGGCGCAGGTGCGGCACGGCCGACCGCAGCCGCCCGGCCCGGTCGAAAAAGACGTTCACCGTGTATTCGCGCCCGGCCCATTTTTCCTGGACGAGATAGCGTCCGGCATCGAGCGCCAGCCGGCTGACTTCGGCCGGATTCCGCGCCTCGTGCAATCCCACCGAGCTGCTACCGTCAACCGGCTTGAGGATCACCGGGAATTTCAGGGCCGCGGGATTGACGAGAAACTCATCCAAAGGAAGCGTGCCCGGCGCCGAAATCCCGTGCTTCGCCAGGAACGCAGCGGTGCGCCTTTTATCGCGGGCGATCGCCACCGTCTCGGTCCCGGACACCACAACGCGTGTGCCGATTCCGGCAAAGGCCGCGCGCGCCCGGGCCAGCGGCACCAGCTCAGGATCGATCGTCGGCACGACCAGGTCGACCTTCTCGCTCGCACAGACCTCCAGCATGCGGGAAATGAACTCCGGCTGATCGCAGCGCGGCACCGCGAAACTCGCGTCGGCTGCCTGACAGGCGGCGCTCGCCGCGGGCCCACAATCCGCCGCGAGCACGCGCAGCCCGAGCCCGAGCGCCTGCGCGTCGGCGCGAAAGCAGTTTAGTAGCTCCACCCGGCGGCCGGCCGAGGAGAAAAGAACCGTGAGCGTCATGGATGAAAATTGTCCGGAACCGGCCTCAACCGCGAAAATCACCCGGCGTGGCGCCCCCCGAGGACACGCCCGTAAACTCGGGCATGGTCGCCGAACCGGGGGCGCTGATGCCGTCGCGTCGGAAAACCTTGGCCACCGTCATGAGCAGGATGCGGAGATCGAGCGCCAGCGTCCGGTGGTCGACATACCAGACATCGAGTTCGAATTTATTTTCCCAGCTGAGCGCGTTGCGTCCGTTGACCTGCGCCCAGCCCGTGATGCCGGGCCGAACTTCGTGGCGGCGCGCCTGCGCCGGGGAATAACGGTCGAGGTATTCGACCAGCAGCGGACGCGGTCCGACCAGACTCATGTCTCCGCGCAGCACATTCCACAACGTCGGCAGTTCATCCAGACTCGTCGCCCGCAGCCAGGCACCGAAGGGGGTGAGCCGCTCGGCGTCGGGCAGGATCCGTCCCGCCGCGTCCCGCGCTTCGATCATGGTGCGGAATTTGTACAACATGAAAATCCGGCCACCGCGGCCCGGCCGCCGGTGACGGAACAACATCGGAGCACCGAGCCGGCGCCGCACGAGCAGCGCCAGAACGATCAGCAACGGCGCCAGCAAAACCAGGGCGAGCGCGGCGGCGATCAGGTCAAACAGCCGTTTCATGGCGCTCCGCGATTGCGGACGGTGAATGTTTTCCAGCTCTCAGATCGTGCATTAATTCCAGCCATTGCGCCCCCACCGGCCGCACGTCGTAGAACCGGTGTCCGGCCTCGTAGGAGTTGCAGCGCTTCTCGTGCAACTCGGCGGAATCCACGTGGAGGTGTTCGAGCACCCGCAGGAATGCGGCCACATCGCCCGGCTCCACCACCCAGCCGCAATCGTGCCGCTGGACGAGGTCCGCCAGGTCGGACTGGCGCGGACAGATCGCCAGCAGCGCCTGGCCGGCGACCATCGCGCTGTAGGTCTTGCTCGGCATGACGACGCGCTCGGCGCCCGGAGCCACGGTGATCAGGGCGACCTGGGCCCGCTTCATCTCCTCTACCCAAGTCGCCGCCGGGAGTGCCCCACCCCATTCCACGCCGGGTTGTTCGCCGGCCTGCCGGCGCAGCCGTGCGTAGCCCGCACCGGAAGCGTGAAAAACCCAGGCCAAATCGGACCGGCGCGAACCGATCTGCTCCCAGGCCGCGAGTAGTGTCCCGCTATCGTGCATCCTGCCCAGCTGCCCGGAATAAAACATCCGCAGCGGCGCGCGCGCCTCGGCCCGGATCGGCGGGGTGTGGCGAAAGGGCGCGCCCTCGGCGCCGACCGGGATCACGGCGGCTCGCCGCGCCGGGCCGTGCGCAGCCTCCGTGTAAGCCCGCAGCCGCTCGCCGAGGAACACGGTGGCGGCACACTCTCGCAGTGCATAACGCGTAAGGCCGGCGCAGCGGCGCGCGAGCCAAGAGTCCGCCCCGATCCGGCCGGTCTGGACCAAGGCCTCCGGGTATAGGTCGAATAACAGATTGATCGTCGGCACCCGGCCGCGCCCGGCCCGCGCGACAAGAGCCGGGGCAAAAAAAGGATTCGTCGCCACCACACGGAGATCGGTCGGGTCCGCTTCGCGCCTGGCTCCCGACCAGCAGCGCCAGCCGTGGCCCGCGTACATCTGCCAGCGCAAGGCCAGCCGGCCCAGCGGTCCGCGCGGCGACCGGTAGGCCGTCTCCGTTACCGCCTGACGGCACGTCACCCGCTCGCCCGCCGCCCGCCATTCGTCCAGCAGTCCCTGGAAAAAGGCCGCACCACCGACGGCGTTGTAAACTTCAATGTTCATGACTCGGACAAGGCCGGCAGTCCTGCGCTCACCGCGGTCGCGCGGCCTGGCTCGAGTCGGGCTTCCCAACCGTCGAGGTGGCGCGTGATTTGATAGCGCTCGAGAAACCGCCGGTGAGCGGCTTCCGCCAGGCGCCCGATGGTCCCGGGCGCGGCCGCCAGGCGCCTCAGGGCGGCGGCGAGTTCGGCGGTCGAGCCGGCCCCGAGAAAGAGGGCGCTCTCGCCATCGAGGATCGTTGGAATCTCCCCGACCGCCGTGGTCACAATCGCGCAGCCTGACGCCATGGCTTCGAGCAACACCAGCGGCTGTGCCTCGACCGCATACCGGGTCGGCAGGACGAAAATGTCGGCGGCGCGGAACAGTTGCTCTTTTTCGGCGCCGACCGCGCCCCGCACCCAGCGGACGCGGACGCGCGGGCTGCGATTGATTGCAGCCATCCGCTTCTCGATCCAGTCCTCGGCGGCAGCGTCGTCGCGAAACCGCTCCTGGAATTCGCTGGCGGTCACGCACCCGCAGAGCACCGCCTCGATCGCCGGAATCGCGCGGTCGCCGGCGAGGGTTTCGAGTGCCTCGAGGAATTCGGGAAAACCCTTCGTTGCGATCAGGCTGCTCAGGTGCAGGATTCTCAGCGGCTTATCGCGCCTCGACCTCGCGGCCTGTTTCTCGCGCAATTGCATCTCGGAAATGGGCGGCAGGGCGCAGGAATTAACGACGATCTCAATCCTCTTCGCCTCAATCCCGAGGCCAATCAACCGATCGCTCTGGCGTTTCCCCAGCACGGTGATGGTGCCGGCCTGCCGCAGCAACCCGACGAAAAGGCGAACATCCCACGATTCATCGGCCCAGTTCATGAACAAACTGCCGTGGAGGGAAACGGTCACCCGGGCCCGCCCGAACCGCCACCGCCCGACGAACAGCGGCACGGCATCGCGGAGAAACGCGAAGCGGGTCTGGCCGAGGTTGACGCAGAGCGAGCCGCCCGGCGCGCCCAGCATCCGGAGCGACCGCAGCCACGCGGACAGCAACTGGAGTCCGAACTTGATTCGCACCGCCGCGCCGCCGCGACCGCGCTCCAACACCGGTTGCGGCAGCCGGCGGCAGTCCCATTCTCTGGCGGTCAGTCCTCGCAGCACCATCTCGGTGGCTTCCTTCTGTCCCGAGAAGCCCGCGGGGGCGGCGTAACAGAAGAACACCGGACCGCGTCCCGTTTTTTTCCCGGAATTCATTGAACCGATCCCCGGCGCGTGGCCAAAAGCCCGACCACGGCGCGCGACCATTGCGAGGTCCGCCGATCCCGGCGGCGCAACGCACAGGACGCGGCCTCCGCCAGCGCGGCGCCAAACGACTCCGGCGAATAGATGGCGATGATTTCGCGCGCCCGCCGGCCCATCTCAAGCCGCTGGGCCGGCTCGAGTCTCGTCATGGAGACGAGCGCTGACTTCAACGCCGCCGGATCGGACGGATCAAACACCAATCCGTTGACCCCGTCCCGCACCAGATCGACGACGCAACCGCAGCGGCCGGACACCACGACGGGCAATCCGGCGGCCATGGCTTCGTTGACCACCAGGCCCCATTGGTCGGACCAGCTCGGCAGCACCAGCGCGCTTGCAGCCGCGTAGGCCTCCGGAAGGTCGGGATACTGGCGGAAGCCGGCGAATCCGACGCGCGACGCGAGCCCGGCCGCGGACACTTGCGCACGCAGGGCAGCTTCGAGTGGGCCCGAACCGGAAAGCACCAGGTCCCACGCCTCAGCGCCAAATTCCGCCACATACGCCGCGTAGGCCCGCACCAATCCTTCCAGATTTTTCTTTGGAATGAAACGGGCGACGCAAAGAAACCGCTGCGGTCTCGTCGCTCCATCCGCCGAGGGAGACCTATCTCGTTCGCGCTCGCGGTTGGCCCCGTCGGCGAAATGCCGGTTGTCGACAACGTCCCAGGGCTGGAAGATCGCCGGCGCAGGAAAGCCGAGGCGCACCAGATAATCCCGACTGCGCGCGCCGGCCACGACCGCCGCCGCGTAGCTACGGACGAGCGAAGCTTTGATCCATTCCTTCCACCACCGGCGCGGTTCGTCCTCAAAGGTCGAATCGCTCATGACGATCGCCGGAGTCCCGAGCGCGTGACACCTTTGCAGCAGCACATGGTATTCGGGATCGGCCCAGCCCGCGCTGGCCACGACTTCGGGCCGATGCGTCTGCAGCATCCGCTCGACTTCGCTCTCCAATTCCGCGCCCCGCCAGCCTTGCTCCGGAATCGATGCCGGCCGGAACGCCGCCAGTTGATAGCGGCTCGCGCCCGCCGCGGTGGTCCAGGGGTACTCCGTCGAGCCCGGCCGAGTTTCCACCACGACCAGATCGAGGCCCGACCCGGCCGCCTCGAAACGAGCGTCGTGATAGGGACCGACCCGCCGCACGAAGAAAAGCAGTCGTGTTTTTTTCATGTCACATCCGGACGCTGACCGATGCGGCCGGCGCGGGCCGTCGGCCTGGGCGCGGGCCGACGGCCAGCATCATTTTCCGGGTCATCAGGTACAGCACCGCCAACGGCAACAAATCGAAGAAGAACTCCATGAGGGTCTGGGCCAGATACCCGCGGTTCACGACCGGGAAGATCAGCGCCCAGGCCACGGCGTACAACGCGATGACGAGCGGGTTGCGCGGGTTGGCGCGGTAGAATTCCCAGAAACCGCGGTAGATCACGCCGATGATGACCCCACCGATCGCGATGCCGATCCAGCCGGCCATCATGTAGTGCTCGCCGACCACGGGCACGGCCTGGCCCTGAGTGCCCATGAGATATTGAAAATACTGCAGAAACTCCGGATAGGGCTTGTTCGGCCAGAGACTCCGCGGGATCGGGATGGTCAGCGCAATCCACAGCGGATTGAGTCCCACGTAGGGAAACGTCGCCGGAATCGAGTCGATCACCAGCGCCGTGGTAAAGAACGTGCCGGCGTCGTTGAAGCCGCCGAGGAAGATATCCGCGAAGTTCATTCCGGCGACCTGCGACAGATCCAGGCCGAGCCCGTAGGTGCGCGTCAGCACGACCAGGCCCGCCATCAGCACGATGCCCGCCGCGCCCAACAGGAGCGAACCGGGATTCGGGCGGTCCCGCCGCATCAGGTAGGTCGTCGCCGCCATCGAGAGGAACAGGATGACAATCCGGTGCCGGAATCCCATCGAAGCATAAAAGAAGGCCACCTGCACCGCCGGCAGCATGACAAACAGAAACCGCTTGAACCACGGCAGGTCGATCTGCAGCGCGCACAGGAGGCACATCGCCGGGATGAACGCGTTGATCAGCAGGAACACGTAGTTGCCCGCGGCCAGCCCCTCGCGGCCTTCTCCCAGCGCGTCCAAACTGGCTCCCTGATGCAGCGGCAACAGCAGATTGGACAGCGGCTGGCCGGAGACATAGGCGTCGTAGGCGAACCCGAGCAGACCCAGGCCGAAGAGAATCCAAAAATAGATCCAGAGCCGCCGGCGCAGATCGGGGCGGACGCCGGCCACGAGCTTCGTGCGGAACCGTCGCGCGCGGATCGCAAAACCGGCGTAGATCGAGGACAATCCGAGCAGACCCGCCAGCCAGGACTTCCACATCATCCCCCGGAACTCCATTCCGTAGGCGGACGTGTTGTGCAGGGCGAGCGCGATCAGCGGCCCGACAACAAAATAGTAGGCGAACACCGTCGCGAACAGAGTCAGCGGGTTCCAAAACACCGTGCGGTCCGGACTCCGGTAGCCGGTCCAGAACACCCCGCCGATCAAACCGACCAGGGCCGTAACCAAGACGATTTCGTAGGCGTTCATGATCTCATTTGCCGGTTTCGCCCGGCCACGTTTTCCCGGCATCGTTGCCCGAAACATCCGGTCGCGTTTCTGTCGGTGGAACATCCAGGGCCACCAGCCTCCGGCCGAGTTGCTCCAGACCAAACGGCCATGCGGCGATCTGGCGGGACATGGAATCCAGCCCCCCGGGTGCGCCGAGGATTTGCTCGATCACGGTTGCCACCGCGTCGCCCGTCACCTCGGGAACAATCCAGCCGGTGCGGCCGGGTTCGACCACTTTCGCGCAAAAATGCGATGCGATGATCGGCAGTTTCCACGCCTGCGCCTCGAGCTGGGTGAGGCCGAAGCCGTCCGAGTGCGTGGGAAAAATAAACACATCCGCCTCGCGATAAAACGCCTGACACTCGAGCCGCGACACGCGGGGAAAACAACGGATCCGCGCCGGACCGAAATGTTGCTCCAGGCCGGCAATGTCGGTGTTGCCGACGAAGGTGAACTCCACCGGCCGGTCCGCCAGCCGCCGGGCCGCCTCGATCGTCTCGGCGATGCCCTTGCGCAGGATGCACTGGCCCAGAAACAGCACCCGCAGCGGACGCGCGCGCGAGAACGCCGCCGGATAGTTCTTCGTCCAGCTCGCCGCCTCGGGTGGCGGGGTGTAAACCAACGGACAGATCGCGATTTTCCCGGCCGCGATACCCGCCTGCACCAGGGCGGATTTCGACCATTCCGAATTGACCACGATGTGCCGCGCAAGCCGGCACTCTTCCCGCCACCGGGCATAGTAGGCCGCTGCGCCCGGTTTGAACTCGGTCCGGTACGCGGGCCACCGACAGACGAGCTCCGCGACCTTGGCGTCCTCGACCGGCCCGGGATCGATTTGCCCGAGGATCGGCGCGAGCCCGAGTTCGGCGGCCGCGGCAAAAAGCGCGTTCGAAGCGTAGGAATAGCCGAAAACACAACCGGTGCCGGGCTCCACCTGCCGATGCAAGGCGCGGGCCGTCAGCGATGACCACCATGCATTGTGCGCCAGGGTCCGCCGGCCTCCCCGCAGGCCGCGCAATCCGGCCAGCAGTTCCCAAGCGAGGGTTCGTCCGGGAAACGACCGGACCTTCCCGACCGGCAGTTCGGTATGAAAGCGATCGCGCAGCCGCCGGCCGACCCGGGCCGGTGCCAGTCGGGCCAGCCGGGAATCAGGCGGCATCCACAAGTCCGTGACCAGCCGGTCCAGCATGCCCACCTGCTGAAGCGCGCGCGGGATTCCATATTGTTCGCGATGCCCCGCCTGCACGCAGCACCAGCCCCGGGGAGCCCGCTGAGGGCGCCCCTTTGGCTGCGACGGCATCGATGGGTGAATCAGTATCCCGGGCATTGGATCATTTCTTGTTCCTGGGGGAGGCCAACTTCCGCGGTGCAGTCTTTCCTTCCAGCCGACCGACCTGATCCGACAAGAACGTGCGAACGCCACGGCGGCAGGTGAGCATTGAATTTCCACGGCAGCTCACAGCGGCAGAGTCCCCAGTTCCCAAACCGCGAGATGGCGGGCGTCTCCGGTGTTTTCGACGATCGTCTCCACCGGCCGGGGAAATCCGAACGGAGGCAGGCGCCAGTTGATCGGCCGCCAGTCGCCGGTCACGATCTCGCGGTATTTGATCGGACGGTCGTCGTGCGTCAGAAACAGATATTTGTAGCCGGTGCGCTTGAAATTGCGCAACGCGGCCCAAACCAGCGGGGTCGACAGGTGGATCAGGCAATCCCGGCAGAGCACGGCGTCGGCCCGCGGGAACTCGTCAACCGTGATGTCGCCGGTCGCGAACCGGATGCGTGGGCCCGCAAACTGGCGGTTGTTGGCGGCGATCAGCTCCGGCACGACGTCGACGCCGACGTAGCTTTCAAAACCAGGGGCTAGCTCGCGCATCCAGACGAAATCGCCGCAGGGCGCGTCCACGAGCGTGCGCACGCCGAGCCGGCGGGCCACCTGCGGCAGTTCCGTCCGAATCCCCACCGTGGCCGCAAGCGTCGAGCCGGCCCCGGAGACCGACTCCCATTCGGTGCCCCAGTACTTGGTGCGAAAGATCCGGCTGAACACCTTGCGGTTGTAGTTCCGCGTAAACGTCCGTCGCATCCAGTCGGCCAACGTCGCATTGAGGTTTCTTCCCGACTGCACCAGTGAAACCACTCCGGGGATTTTCTTCGCTGTTTCTCTAATTTTCATGGTCGGTTTGGGTTCCTGACTCGGACGAAAACGTTGCAACCGCGCCGCCCAAACCGCTGGGATCGAGCCGGGACAGATCTCTCCGCGGATTTCCTCTCGGCGCGATTCCGCGCCATGGCTGCACTGGATGCGCGATGCACCCGTGTTCCAACAACTCCGTCCATTCCCCGATGCAGCGCTCCCACGTCACCAAGGGCGACCACACCTGCGCGGCGGAGCGAAGACGTTCCACGACGGCGTCGTCGCGATAGGCCGCCTGCAGTGTTTCCGCCACTTCCGAAGCGGTGGCGTGCGGGGCGAAGCGGAAACCGGCATCGGGCGGGAGGGTGTCGGCCAGACCCTCCACGGCGAAACCGCAGACCGGCACGCCGGCACGGAGAAACTCGAGGGTCGAGATTCCCAGCGGCTCGTGCGTCGAGAACAGACAGCCGAGATCGCAACCGGTCAGAAATTCCAAGAACCGGCCGGGCTCCCTTGCCTTGTCGATGAAGCCCGTGAAGACTACGCCGGCCTGCCGGCCAAGGTCGGCCGGCCCGTGTCCGGCACAGTGAACCTCGGCCCGCACTCCGCGGCGTTCGAGTTCGGCCCGCACCGCGAGTAGAAAGGGCAGGCCCTTGCGCCGCCAGTCCTTGCCGACGAAGCCGAGCACGAGCGGCCGGTCACTGCCGGGGCGCCCCGAGGGCACGGGGAAGGCATAATCCGCCGGCAGGTCGACATTCGCACCCGGCAGAATCGTGGCGAGACGCGCGCGCGAAACTCCGCAAAGGTACACGGCTGACTCGGCCGCCCAGCGCGCCATGGTCACCACCCGTTCGCTCCCGGCGAAATTTTCGCGCTCGAGCCGGCAGGCCTCTGCCCGGACCCGCGCCGGCAGGCGCGCCTCCAACCCGCCCGGCGCACAGAAACTGGCCAGCGTCGCATCGATGTAATGCAGCAGTTGGCCACCGCGAGCCGCGACGCTGCGGGCCCGGGGGAAATGCTGGCTGAAGCTGAGGACCCGGCCCGGCCAAAGCTCGGCCGGAATCGCCGCTTCGGCCCGGTTGAGAAAGGCCGCGCTGTACTGAAATCCGCCCGGGCCCCGGCCGCGCAGCGTCTGGGCGAGATTCCACCACCGCCGCGGCCAGCGGAACGGCTCCAGCTCCAGCCGCCATGGCTCCAGCGTCCAGCCGGCTTTTTGCGCCGCCTGCCAGAAATGAACGGGAATCCCGCTCCAGGTGCCCGGGCCGGAGGCGTCGCCAACGACCGTCAGATGGTTGATGGACCGGAGACTCATGCGTGCAGCTTCAGGACCTTCAGATACCGGTTGACCACCCGACGCGGCGCAAAGATCTCGCGCGCCCGTCGCCAGGCCGCCTCGGACAACCGGCGGCGCTCGTCGGCGTCCTCCAGCAACTCCTCGATCCCACCGCTGATTTGCGTCGGGTCGGTCGCCACGACCCGCGCGGCACCGTCGGCCGGCGCGCCCGCCACCTCGCGCATGACCGGCAGATCGTTGACGACACAGGGCAAGCCGTGCGCCATTGCCTCGGCCAAAGCGTTGCCCATGCCTTCGCGCGGAGTGGTGACGAAGCAGAAAACGTCGAGCTGGCCGAGAAACGCCGGCACATCCGCGATCGAACCGTGAAAGCGCACCGGGTCCGTCAGGCCGAGTTCCTGCACCAGCTTTTCCAAGGCCCCGCGGAGCGGGCCGTCGCCGGCGAGATGCAGCTCCGCCCGGGGCCAGCGCGAACGAAGCAGATCCACCGCGTGAATCAGCGTCCGGTGATCCTTGATCCCGTCCAGGCGGGCCACCATGCCGAGGCGAACCGGCTCTCCGCGCCCGAGATCGCGGCAGCGGTGCGGATTTTCCGTGGGCGCCTCGACGGGATTGAGGCACGCCTCCAGCCGCAGCCCGCGGAAATATGGAGCGTTCCCGTAGGAAGCCGCAACGTGTTCGGAACAGGCGATCACGCTCAATTCGCGGGGCCGGGCCAGAAAGCGTCCGCCCATCGCAAGCAACAGACGGACCCGCCAGCGGGCGGCAAAGGGGTTGCCGGCGTGCAGGATCACCGGACAACGGCGTTGCGCCAAAGCCGCCTGCACCAGCGGAATCCGAATTCCGGTCCAGACAACGGCGCCCGCCAAGATCGCGTCGGACAATTCCGCGCTCAGCCGGGCGCGGAAGCTCCACCAGCCCGAGTCGAGCGCCTCCAGATGAACGACCGTTGCGCCCAGAGCCAGCCACGCCCCGGACATCGGACCCGCTTTGCCCAAGACCAGCACGGTGTGTTCGAAATCCCGGGCAGATTGGATGAACGCCGCGCAGCACGTCTCGCATCCTCCGCGATCGGCATAGCCGACCACGTGCAACAGCCGTTTTTTTGCCAGAGCGATCATGAAGACGAGGCCGTGGCCTGGACGAGCAATTCCTCCACGCGCCGGATGAACTCCGGCTCCCCGAACCGGCGCTCCGCATCCGCGCGGCACTCCTGCCGCGAAATCTCCGGCACCCTCCGGATCGCTGCGGCCATGTCGTCGACCGAGTCGCACAAAAACCCGTTTTTCCCGTCCACCACGATCTCGGGCGCGGAGGCGGTGCGCGTCGCGATCACGGGAACTCCGGCGGCGAGCGCCTCGATCATCACCAACCCGAACGGCTCCGGCCACTGGATCGGGAAAAGCAGCGCCGTGGCCCCGGCGAGAAGCCGGGCGCGCGTGGCGTCGTCGTATTCCCCGATCCATTCGCATTCCGGACCGAGGTGCGGCTGGATCGCGGATGCAAAATATTCGGCGCCCTCTTGCTCTGCCGTCGCGATTTTGCCGCCGAGCACCAACCGGATCCCGGCGCGCCGCGCCGCCTCGATGGCGAGATGCACGCCTTTGTTGCGGGTCAGACGGCCGAGGAAAATCACGTAGGGCGGATTGGCCGGAGCGGACGAGAACGGAATGCCCGCCGTTTCCATGGCATTGTGGACGACCTGAAAACGCCCGGCCGCCGGATCGCCCGAGACCTGGGCCCGGCTCACGCCGACGAACGTGTCCCTTTGGCGGCCGCGACTCAGCAGATACGGAATTTCCCGCCCCGTCAGGGGATTGTGGAACCAGTGCAGGATGGGCTTGCGCAAACGATACAACGCTTCGAGGTAGTCGAGACGGCCGTGATTGATCACCGCGTCGACGTTTCGAACGGATTGCAGGCTGAGGAATTGAAACCAAGTCTTGCGGAACGCGCGGCTGACATAGGCCGCCGAGGGCACGCGGTGCGTGGTCAGCCCCGCGCCGTAATTCCGCGATCCTTTCGCCGCCAGCAGGTGGACGTGATGGCCCCGGCGCGCCAGGCCCCGACAGGTCAGGTCCACGATGCGCTCGGCTCCGCCATATTTCGGCGGAGGGATCGGCAGCCACGGATCGGCAATCACGAGAAGCCTCATGCAGTCCGCTTTACCGCCAGATAAACCGGCTCCCGGCCGGAGCCGAAGCGTTCCAGGGTGAAACCGTGGGGAGCCACGCAGCGGTTCAGGCGCTCGGCCGTGGTGTTGGGATGAATTTCCATGAGAATGGCGCCGACCCGCTCCAGCCAGTCGTTGTGTCGGGACAGCAGATCATCCTCGGCGCCTTCGATGTCGATTTTCAGCAAATCCACCTTGTCCCAGCCAAGGTTTTCCAAGACCTGCGGCACCGTCGTCAGATCGACCCGCACCGTGTCGGACAGATCATGCATGCCCGTGCCCGCGAGCGACGAGCAGGTTGGATCGCGGCCGAAGCGCAGCTGGAGGCTGCCGGCCTCCGCGCCGATGGCGCCTTCGACCACCTGCGCGGCCACGCCGTTGATTTCGAGGTTGCGCCGGAGCAGCGGCAGGTTCCGCGGGTCCGGCTCGACCACACCGAAGACCGCCTTCGGAAACAACCCGGCGAAGAACACCGAGCCAAAACCGATGTTGCCGCCGAGGTCCAGAATGCGGCGGGGCGGGACCGGCAGGCGGTCCGCGCAATCGTACTCGCGATCGACGAAGACCCCTTTGAACGCCCCGAGGTAGCGGTCGGTCATTTCAAATTCAATCCGCCGTCCCCGATCCGTGAAGGACACGCGGCGGCGGGGCATCAGTCGGCCGCGCCGGTCGTACCAGCGGCCGGCGTAGTGAAAGAGCACGGACCAGCCGGGCGGACGGCCCAGCCGACGAAAGGCCGCGTCTTCTCGGACGATCCGCCCGAGAGCGGAAAACGAACGGGTCAATTGCATGGAGAGGAAAACCAGGCTCGCATGGCGGTGAAGGAGGGACGAAATCCGGCCGGCAGAACAAACATTCAGGGCGACGCGGCGAAGCAGCGCCGGGACAACTGCGCGACCCGGGCGAACACCTGTCCGGCGTCGACGAGGCCGAGGAGCACGGCCACGAGCGCGAAAACCGCGACGCCGGCTCCGCCCGCCAGCCCGAGGTGCACGAGCGGCGGGCCTGCGGCGATCTCGCGCTGCAACCAGCCCGCAGCCCCCGCGGCGAGGAGGGTGGCGAGCACCGCCTTGGCCACCAGCAGCCCATGGGGGAGAAATCCGGCGCCGATGAGCCCGGCAATTTCCCCCCGCAAGACCCAGGCGGATGTCGCGACCGCAGCACCGACGACGCCAAGGCCGACCGCACCCGCGCCCAGCCAGCGCACCGCCAGCGACACCCCGACGAGCGCGAGAACACCGTTGGCCACCTCGGCCAGAGCCGCGCGCCGGTGGCGATTGAGTCCGGTCAGCAGAGACTGGCCGGCCGCCAGGGTCGAACCGGTCAGGCCGATGGCCGCGACCGAAACCGCCATGACCGGAGAAACGGACAACCGGTCATGAGTCCAGAGCCGGACAAACGAATCTCCCAGTGCGAGGAACAGGGCGACGCCCAGGCCTTGCAGAATGAGCGCGCGTTCGAGCGAAAGCCGGAACGCCCGTTTCACCCAGTCCAGCGCGCCCGCCTCCGCTGCTTCGCCGTACGCACTTTGCATGTTCGCGCTCCAAGAGTTGATGGGGGTGAGAAAAATCGTGAGCAGAGTCGTCGGCACCGTGTAGAACGGGACCATGGCCGCACCGAGCAGGGAGCTGATGGCCAGGGTCGGCGCGGTCCCACCCATGGTCCGACCGACCAGCAGCAGGAGATTTTTTCCCCCGATGCGAAGCTGGGCGGTGAATTGGGCACGATCGGTCCACGAGCCTGCGCGGAAGGCCCAAGGGTGCCGGCGCCAGGCGTGGATCGAGGCCGCGACGCCGGCGGCCATCGTCAGGCCGAGCTGGGCGGCGAGCACCAGAGCAATGTTCCGGGTGAACCAGGCCGCGGTCATCGCCGCGATCAAGCCCAGCAGCCGGCCGCCGCCCTGATAGACGCCGGCCCAATAGGATTCCTGCAGTCCCTGAAACAGATTGTAGACGATGCCGAATTGAAGGTTCAACGCGAGCTGCACGCCGGCGATCAAGAGCAGTCGGTCGGCCTCGGGATGACCGGCGAACATCGGCAGCCGCCAGCCCGCCGCCGCCGCCGCGAGAATCAAACCGAGAGTCACCAGCACGACCGCCCCCGAACCGGCCGCCAGCACGGCGCTGTGCCGGATGATATGCGCGATACCGGTCTTGTCGTCGCGCCCCTGGGCCTGCGCAATCAGGATCATCGAACCCCAGCTCAGGCCGGCATCGGCAAAAGTGAGGTAGCCCATGAAGGCCATGACCGTCACCATCAGCCCATATCCGTCGGCCCCCACCGTTTTCAAAAACAAAGGAATGGCGACCAGCGAGAGAGCCTGCGCTCCATAACCTAGCACGGACACGACGAGCGTCGAGCGCAGCGCCCGTCCCGTCCGGTCCATGGTCTTTGGCGTCGTTTCCATCGTTCGTCCTAGGCCCGCGCCTCCCGCAAGTAGTCGCTCAGCATGCGTTCGCAATTGAAACCAGCCGCGAAGGCCTGCCGGGCCGCCGTCTGATCGTCGTCGGTTCGCGCTGCCTGCGAAGTCTCCGCCATGGCGTTCTGCAGCGCTCCGGCCAGCGCCGCGGGGTCGCCGGCGGGCACGAGCACGCCCCACTGGCCGTCCTCGAGCAGCTCCCGCAACGGCTCGACATCGGAGGCGATCACCGGCAGCCCGGCCGCGAGCGCCTCGCACACGGCGCCCGGCCGGCCCTCTTGCGGAGTGGTGCTGAAAACGAACACGTCGCATTGTCCGAGCAGTTCGGGCACATCGCGCCGGGTACCGAGAAATTTGACCGCCCGCTCGACCCCGAGACCGGCCGCGAGGGATTTCAGCCCGGTCTCCAGCTGACCGGCGCCCACGAGCCAGACCTCGATGGTTACGCTCCGATCCTGCAGCAGGCGAACGGCCCGGATCAGCGTGGCGTGGTCCTTGTGCGACTCCAGCGTCGCCACCATCAGCGCCCGGAAAGGCCCGCCGGCGACCCGGGCCGCGCGCGCCGCCCCGGCGCGGCGGACGATCCCGTCGGCGCGGAGGGAATTGTACGCGAAGCCGATCCGCGAGGCCGGCACGAGCGGGATGCGCGTGAACAGCCGCTGCACGTAACGCGAACACGCCACGAGCCGGCCGCCGCAGAGCGCGGTCGTCCACAGGCACACCCACGTCATCAGATAGCGATCGCGCCAGCCCCGGCCGGGCGGGTTGCCGCCGTGCGACAGAAGCGCCGCCCGGCTCCGCGCGGCGCGCGCGCCCAAAAAAATCCAGTGCGAAAACCCGGTCGGCCACGCGATCACCACTTCAGGCTCGAACGCGCGCACCCAGCCGCGCACCGTGCGCGCGATCTCGAGAAATTTGCGGGGGCCGGGCACGACGCTGTCCCCGACCTGCAGCCAGCAGCCGCTCTGCCGGAAATCTCCCAACAAATCCGCCGGTTCGCCCGTCAGAAATGCGACCCCCTGCTCGTGGCCGGGCACCGTCAGCCAGTCGAGCACAAGCCGCGGCGTGCCTTCCGCCCGCGGCGACGTCAGCACATGGAGAATGCGAGTCACCGGGGGAATTCCACGCCGGCCGGCTGAGCTTCGCCCCGTCGCTTCCCGGCCGGGGAAGCAACTTGTTTTTCGAATGCGAAACGGCGCATCAGGGAAGGGAATGGTTCTCAGCACGGAGCCCGATCTGGAGAATCGGGCGACCGGTGAAATCTGCGAAACCGCGTCCGCGAGCAGGCCGGGTCCGGGCCATCCGGACCGATTTTCTTGATCGGTCCTCGGGACGGACTGCCGAGCCCTTTACTGGCACGAAGCAAAGTCACGGTGGAATTCTTGAACCCGCGTTTGGGCGAGCAAGGAGAGAACCGGCGCAATGGTTACGGCAGTGTTAAATCGGAGCGGCGGACATGTCACGGAGTCCGGCCAGGTCGCAGGCAGCGGCCGCCCGGCCTGTTCCTGCCAGACGTCGGATCAGCGCAACCAAGCGCCGTTTGCGGTTCCGGAGGGAGGGACGGTTTGACGATCACCCGCGGCCCGTCGGAAGCCGGGTCCTCCCTGCGCCGGCTCGCCCGGTCTCAGTTGGAGACGGTGGCCAGGTTGTCGCCCTTGGTCTCGTAATATTCCTTGAGCATCTTGGTGTCGCGCTCGCCGTAGTAGTCGCCGGTCAGGCCGGAATCCATGTCGTTCAGCACGGCGCCGAAAACCGGGACGTTGGCCGCCAGCAGGCGGCGGACGCAGCGGCGCGCGGCGCCGCGTTTCACGCGGTTGAACTGGATCGCATAAAGGGCGCCGTCCATCAGCGGCAGGATGTTGAGCACGTCGCTGACGGCGCCGAGCGGCGGCGTGTCGAGCACGACGCGATCGTAGCGCTGGCCCAGCGCGGCGAGCATCGCCTCGAACTCGGGGCTGTTGATGAGCTGCACCGGATTTTTCGCCCGGTCGCCGACCGTGATGACATCGAGGTTGGGCTGGACCTGCTTGACGATCACGTCCTCGAGGGGCACCCCTTGGACGCAGTGGTTGACCAGGCCCTTGCTGGCGCGCAGCCGGAAGGATCGCTGGATGTTCGGCTTTCGCAGGTCGCAATCGACGATCACGGTCCGCTGGCCCTGGACCGCGAAGGTCAGGGCCAGATTGGAGGCGACAAACGATTTCCCTTCGCCGGGCAGAGTGCTGGTCACGAGAATGAATTTCGCGTTCCGGCTGTCGTCGTTAACCCGCAGGGTCGAGTAGAGCGAGAGGAAGGCCTCCACTGTCATGCGGTCGGCGCCGTTGGACACGACCTGGGCCTTGTCCGGCTGTTCGAGCCGCTCGACGCGCGGGATGATCGCGAGCAGAGGGAGGCCCACGAGGCGCTCGACATCGAACAGCGTCTTGACCCGGTCGTCGACCAGCGCCACCAGATAAGCAACTCCGACGCCGAGCACGACGCCTCCGACCAGGCCCATCATGAGGTTGGCAAAAGTCCTGGGCGACACCGGACTCGACGGCTCGAAAGCGCGGTCGATGATGCGGGCGCTGTCCGTCTCAATGCTGCTGCTGACCGAGGTTTCGCGGATGCGCGAGATCATCGCCTCGAGCAGCTGGTTGTTGACGCGGAAATCGCGATCGAGGTTTTCATACTCGACGGCCGCCTTGTCCAAATCGAACGACTTCACCTCCTGGTCGGCCAGAGCCTGACGCGCTTCGGCGTCGGTGCGGGTGGCGTCTTCGTACTCGGCCTTGATCGACGACGACGCAGTGGCCAGTGCCGATTGCATTTCCAGCTCGGCCTGGGCGAGGGTATTGACCGCCTCGATCAGCTTCGGGTGCTTGTCCTTGTAGCGTTCGCGGAGCTGGGCGAGCGTCAGCTGCTGGTTGGTGATTTGCAGGAGCAGCGAGTTGACCTTCGGCTGACTCGCGATGAAGGAAAGTTCCGTCAGGTCCCGGTTGGACTTGGTCCAGTCCTGCACCAGGTTCCATTTGATCTGGGCGTCCTTAAGGCGGGAGCTGGCCTGGGTGGCCATGGCGTTCAACGCCTTCAGCTTTTCGGTGACGATGTCCTTGCTTTGCACGAGCGAGATCAGGTTGCCCTTCTGTCGGAACGCCTGGAGCGCGTTGGCAATCTCGTCCACGCGCTTGCGCTGCTGGTCCGCGCGGTCCTTGAGATCGTCGACCGCCTTCATCGACTCCTCGACCCGGAGGCGGGAATTGTACGCGATGTACTCCGAGGCGATCAGGTTGGCCATGCGGGCGGCGACCTTGGGATTGGGGTGCCGGAAGCGCACCATCGTGATCAGAGTGAAGCGCTGCGGCAGGATCTTCCGGTTTTCATAGAGCACGGCGACGGTGCTGGGCACGTCACCCGAGCGCGACTTGTACGGATCGGTCAGCTGCTTCAGCTCCTCCGGGGTCAGCCGGTTGGCGACATTTTGCAGGATGGCGACGCTCTCGAGAATCTTGATCTGCGTGTTGAAATCCGAATCGCTGGTGATCGAGTTCTCCACCACGTCGGCAACGCGGAGCACCTGCGCGCCGTGTTTCAGGACCTGGACGGTGACCTCCGCCTCGTAGATCGGCGTCGCGAGAAAGGTGTAGACCGCGACGCCAAGCACTGTGACCAGGAAAACCGCGAGCGCATACCACTTCCGCTCGAGGATCATCAGCCAGCTGTTGCGGAAAAAATCGCTCTCCTCTGTCTCAAAAACGTTTTCCCCGGGCTCGGAAGTCGCGCCGGGGTTCATCAGGTTGTCGGAAGGTTTCATGAAAAGTCGGGCCGGTCCGGAGTTCAGAGCACCCGTTCGGGCACGTAGATGATGTCGCCATCCTGCACGAGCCAGCGCGTGTTGTTGTCGCCGTTGACGAGCTGGTCGGCGTTGACCGAGTAATTCTCCGTCTGGCCGCCGGCGAGCGTCCGGGTCAGGCTGACCTTGGTGCGGTTGGCCAGCCGGGAAAAGCCGCCCGAGCGCGCGATGGCATCGAGAAGGCTGAGTTCCTTTTCCGGCGGCACCACGACGGAACCCGGATTGTTGACCGCGCCGAACACGTTGACGGTGCGCGGGGTGTACTCCGCGACGGTAATGTTGATCTGCGGGTTGACGAGGTAGTCCTTCCGGTAGAGCTCGGTCAGCAGCAGCTCGGCTTCGCGGACGGTCAGATTGCGCACGTCCACGACCCCGACCAGCGGCACCACGATCGTGTAGTCGTGCGACACTCGCAGTTCGCGGTCGAGATCGGGTTCCTGAAACACCTGGACCTTGATCAGGTCCATCGGGTGGAGTTTGTAGGTTGTGTGCCGCGCGGCGGTGTTCTCGGCCGCCCGCAGGCCAGGACCCGTGAGAAGCGCCAGCGCAAACAGGGGAAGCAGCAGCCGGCCGGAAACAAGCGAGGTGGATGAGAAGAACGAATTCATGGCGGGCGATTGGCGGCTCAATAGCGGAGGCCGAGGGTGAGGTTCACCACGTTGCTGGAAAAATCCAGCCCCGGGAGCGTGGAGCGGTTGTTGTTCAGCGAATACGACAGGCTGCCCCAAAGCCACTGGCTGTAAATGTAGGTGGCGATGAGATTCGCCTGCCAGGTCTTGTCGGTCCGCAAGGCCGCCACATTGGACGAGTCGGCCCGGAATACGCCCTGGCCATAGTCGTTATCGAGGTAAGCGAGCCCGGCGCCGAGCTGCCATTGCGACGAAAGATCGGTGTTGAAATCCAGCCGGTAGACCGAATTCGTGGTCGTGGCCCCGAGTGCGCTGGCGTTGAAATTGCGGGTGAGCGTCAGGGTCGCGCCGGTCTTCGGCGTCAGCTCGTACTTGAACGCACCGTTGAAAGCAAAAATCTTGTCGGCGGGATTGTCCGCGACCTTTCGCGTCTGGTAGCCCAGCGAGAAGGTGCCGGAGAGCTTCGGGGTGAACTCGCCGCGGGCGCCGAGGTTGAAATAGTTGTCCTTGCTGCTGGCGCCGCCGTCGTCGGGCCGCTGCGTGCCGTAGGTGTAGCCGAGCGACAGGTCGGTCTTCGGGGTGATCTTGTAGAAAAGGTTCAGGGGCACGCCCGTGTTGCGGTTGCCGATCAATCCGCCGGTTTTGTATTTCGTGTCGGTCAGTGCGGCGCCCGCGCTCATTCCCATCTTGGTGCCGAGTTCGGTGCCAAAACTGGTGTTGGCGTCGAAAATATTCGTGCGGATAAGCTCGCTGAGCCCCGCCGCAAGCACATCGGCGTTGCTTTGGTACAGCTGCTGGTAGTTGGCACCCAAGCCGAAATTGGTCCCGCCGTCGTCGTAGGCGAAGCTGCCGGCGGCGGTGCCGAGCGAGACGTTAGGCGCGGTCTTGCCGGTGTAGCGGACAAACGATTCCTTGTAGTCCAGTCCGCCGTGAGCGAGTGAATTCTGACCCCAATGCATGCCGACCCCGGGGGTGGCCGTGACGATGGTGTCGCCCACCTTGTTGGTTGTGGCCAGGAAAATATTGTCGTCGTGCCTCACACTGATGTCGGTCGTCGCGCTGAAAACCAGCGAACGGTCCACGTCGGCTTTCCCGTGGGTCCGATCGGCCTCCTCCCCGGTCATCGCTTTGTCGCCCGCCGGTTCCGCAGTGTCGGCTGGTTCGAGCCGGTGTCGCGGTCCCGGGTCGTCTGTCGCAACCTCCGTACCGGCCGCGCCGCCGGGATTCTCGGACGTCGCCGAGTCGGCCGCCGGCGCCCGCCGCTGACGGACCGTCGGTTCCTCTCTGTCGTCCGCGGCGTTGCGGGCGACACGGTGCGCCCGCCCGCCCTTCGCGGCCGCGGAAGCGGCGGTCCGAATCTGCCCGCCCGCGCCCTCGATCCGCGCCACCGACGGGGCATAGGCCGCCGCGTTCGCGATCACGTCGGCATAGGCCGGGGCCGCCCTCGTGGCCGCGGCGGCCAGCTCGGTCGCCGCGCCCAGCACTTCGTCCGCGCTCTGCCGGTAAGCGGTGGCGGCGACCACCGCCACGCGCACGGCGGTGGCGATGCGTTTTTCGCGCTTGGCGTGCGAAAGTCCCGGCGCCCGGGCAAACTCGCGCACATCCGCGGCGAGTTGCCTCGCCCGGGCGGCTACACTGGGCGGCGCCGCCTCGGCAGTCGTCTCGTCGGCATCGCCGGCGACCGCGCGCGCCACGGAGACCGGCCCGAGGCAGGAGAGCGTAAAAACCAAGACCAGCGGCACGAGGCCGTGTACACGTTTCATCAGCCGGAAGGGTGTTGCGGTTTCGCGGATCAGTGCGAAGGGCTGACGATCACGTCATCCGTCTTGCCGCCGAACTCGGGCGCAGCCGGCGGTTTCGCGGGATTGGATTCGAAACGGGCTTCCCCGGTTTCCTCGGCCGCGGCCTTGACCCCGGCGAACACCGCGTCCTGGACCCGGTCTTTCACGCCCGCCAGATCGGCCAGCAGCGGCACGCGTTGCACGGCATCGAGCGCCGCCTCGGTGATGACGTCGGCAAAATCCGGCGCGGCTTTTGCGGCCCGCGTGGCGAGGTCCAGCACAAGGTTCAGCGCCTGCTCCGGACTTTTCAGATTGGTCGTGGAGGTGGTGACCGCCAGGCGCACGGCGCTGGCGATCTGCCGGCTCTTCGAGTGATCGGAAAGATCCTTGGTTCTTGCGATTTCCCCCACTTGGGCGGCGAGGATGCCACCGGGAGTGAGCTGGTCGGATTTTTCGACGTTGGGAGCCGGAGTGCCGACGGAACTGTCATCTTTAGCCGCCAAGCCGGCGGCAATGGGCAGGGAGAGAAGAAATAGAGCGGGTCTGGTTTTCATGGGGGAAGGGTTTCAGGCGATCAAAATCTTGGATTTGGGCGGAAGGACGTTCTTCGGGTCAGGTGCCGACAGGATTACCGGAGGATGGGAGTCGCCGATGAACTCCTCGCGGAGGATCTGTTCCAGCGAGCGAGGGTCGTGGTCCGGGTAACGGTCCAGTTGGTTGATCAGCTCAAGGATGGTGAGTAACCGGCGGCCTTTCGGGGTCAGGCGGTATTCGACCG
The DNA here is from genome assembly GCA_964477955.1 of uncultured Opitutaceae bacterium. Taxonomy (GTDB): domain Bacteria; phylum Verrucomicrobiota; class Verrucomicrobiia; order Opitutales; family Opitutaceae; genus Didemnitutus. The sequence continues at coordinate 71,465 of CAYZGG010000003.1, read as the reverse complement.
CCTTGGGCCGGCCCGGCCGGAGGTAGCGGACGATGAGGTTGTAGCGGACCATCGTGCGCAGCCGCTCGCTCATGGCCGAGGGCGAGAGATCGACCTCCTGCCGGATGATCTCGACGGGGTCGTTCGTATCGTTCTTCAGGTGGCGCAGGATGGTCATCGACCACTTGCGTTTGAGCAGATTTTCCGCGATGGCGGGGGCTCCGAGGAAATGCGGGGGGCTCATTGGTGACGGGGCGGGACGGGAAAGCGCTGCGGTTTCAGGCGGGATGGGAGAGAGCTGCGGCGGCTCCGGTTTCCTGAATTGAATGGGCACAAATCATGACAATCGGAGGAGCGTACCGGCCCGTTGTGTCGCGCTGGTGGCAACCAGGTGACGATTGTGAAAATATGCCCGCGCTTCGCCCCCGGTTTGCGACAAAACGCCCGGTGTCTGGACCGTGGGACGTCTGGTTCAAAACGGGGCCTCCTTTTTCTTGGATTTGTCGTCGTCGTTTTGTCCGCCGCTCGCCGGCGGCTCGTCGGCGTCATCGCTTCCGCCGTAACCCAATACTTCGACAGAAATGATCGAAGGGAGCTCGGTCGCCGTATTGGAAGACTGGTTCTGCCGGGCCACCTCGGCCGCCGCACTGGAGGCGCCGGCGGAGGCCGTGGAAGCGGCGCCCAGCGAACCCAGATTCGGTGCCGGCGGCGGTGGCGGCGTGCCGACGCTTGTTCCACCGACCTGGATATTGCTCGCATTCAAAACGACCGCAGCGGCGATGTTAAGATTCCCCGAAGCGCGGATGCCGGCGTCGCCGGCGTCGACGGTGCCCACCGGGGCGATGAGGTCGACGTTGCCCGGGCTGACCCCCTGCAAGGTCGCAAGCACGCCAATGCCGCTGCCGGTCGCCAGGCCGGCGAGGTCGTTCTGTACATTGCCGCTCTGCGGATCGACCAGCACGCGGGTGGGCGGCGCCGCGAAGACGGTCTTCGAACCGCTGCCGGCGGCGATGTTGCCGTCGGAGGACCAGATGATCTCGTCGCCGCCGCGCAGGGTGAAAATGCGCGAGGTGCCCACATTCACGTTGCCGTTGGCGAAGATCGAGATGTTGCCTCCGTGCTCGGTCAGGATGCCCTGGTCGGGTTTTTGCGGATCGGTGGGTTGCCCGACCGTGATGCTGCCGCCCGGCGCGAGCAGGCTGATGTCCCCGCCGTTGGTCGTTTCGATTTCGCGCGTGGCGAGCGAGATGCTGCCCTGCCATTGCTGTCCTTTGAAAAGCGAACCCAGCACCTGCGCCATGGCCGCCTGGCCGGCCGGCCTGGTCGAGAGATTGACCAGTTCCTGGGAGGCATTGGTCAGCACCTGCGCGAAAACCTTCAGCGCAAGGGCGTGTTGCTGGGCGGCAGGCAACTGGCTGAACTGCTGCCAGACCTGTTGGTTGGTGGCACTCGCGGTGCCGAGCAGCGCGCCCAGCACCGGCAGGTATTGGGCGGCCGCGCCGCCCGTCGTGCCCGGGTTCAGGTATTGGTCGATGAAACCTGTGCCGCCGACATCAGTGTAATCGAGTTTGCTGCTGAAGAGCGTCGCGACCGCATTGTAGCCGTCGTTGTAATTGCCGAAGCCCGCGGCCAGCGAATTGTTGTGATCCCGTCCCGCGTCGCGCATGATCAGGTAGAAGACATCCATCACCAGCTGATCCTGCTGCTGCGGGGAGAGCTGGTTGAACGCGCTCCAGACCTGGGCGTCGCCCGGCTGGGGATTTTTCGGGTCCACGCCGATGCTCAGGAGCTGGCCCAGTTCCGGCAGGTGCAGCGCAGCCTCGCTGCCCGCGGTGGCCGGATTGAGGAAGGCATCGATGAAACCGGTGAAGTTGAGCGCGCCCCCCGTGAGTCCCCCGGTCCCGGGAATGCCTGCGCTCACGATGATATTCGCGCCGGCGAAAGGGAGACTTGGATTGCGCTCATTGCCAATGCTCTTGATCCCGACAGAAGTGCCGTCGACTGAGGCCGGGCCGACCCCCAACGAAAGATTGCGGCCGGCGAAGACGTCCAAAGAACCCGGTCCGCCAATTTGAATGTCGCCGGCCGTGGGCGTGCCCGTGGCAGGAACCGAGGTGTTCGACGTCGCGTTGAAGAAGAGCTGGCCGGTGTTCTGCACCTGAGTGCGCAGCGCGGAATTGGGATCGTAGGGGATGAAATCGCGCCCGGCGGCCACCGTGGTAAGGTCGGTCGCCTGGTTGTTTTGCACATAGAGGGCGATGTCCGTGATGTCTTGTCCGGCGATCACCCGGGCGCTTTTGCCCGCAAACAGAGTCAGACCGGAGATGTCGCCCGCTTCGGCATACAATAGAACCGGGTTGGGATCGCCGGCGTGCAGCGGGCCGGGTGCATGCAGGGCCTGTTTGGTCTGAATGACCGCGTGGGTACCCGTGGTCGAACCGGATTCGTTGAACAGGCTGTCGATCACGGGCAGCACGTTCAAGCCCGGGTCGGCCCACGCTGCATTTTGCAAGGTCGTCCCTCCGCCGGAGGGGAAGGACAAGGCCAACGGCTGCACCGCGCCCGGAATTCTCGCCGGATCGGCATCGGACAGATTGATCAGGCTCGAACCCCAAGCGGAGGTTGCGGTCGTGAGGTTGACTGCATTGGGCTGGATTCCATTGATTGAGCCGGCTGCCGCCAATGCCACCTGTCCTTGCGGGGACGGCGAAAGGACAAGACCCCCGACCAGGTCGATGTCTCCGCCAAAGGCGGTCGCCTGGAGCGACGACGGCATCAGTCCGGCAACGACGGTGAAGGGGACCGTATCGGTTTCGAAAAGACTGAGCCAAGGCTGGGAGGTGTTGGCGGTGGTGGCAAAACCCGACCCGCTGGATACAAGTTCAAAAGTGAGCCAGTCCAGCAACGATCCCGATCCGCCGGTGCTGCCCGAGGGCGACACGTCCGGGTGATCCTTGAGGGTCAGCGAGCCGGTCAGTGACGAAACGCTGACGGAATCGCTGGTGGCGTACGTGGAAAAAAATGTGTTCTCCGCATTGGGTCGGTTGCTGGAGATCCCGTTGGCAGCGCTTTGCGGCAGCAGGAACGGATTCACCACCGACCCGAGCAACAGGTCGCCGCCCGCGGTGACAGTGAAATTTCCGTCCCCAAGAAACAGCGTGGTCGGAAGCCAGGAATCGGGATTTTCGGCGATCTTGGGGAAAAGGCGCGACTGCTGTTGCGAAAGGGCCGTGCGTGCGCTGTTCGTATGGATGCTGCCACCGGCCTGTAACGTTCCCTCTCCGCGCTCAACATAGTAAACCCCGGCATCGATGTCCTTGCCGGCGCGGACGGTCAGGTCTCCGCCGCCCAGTTCAAAGGTGGGTTGATCGGCGGCCAGAACGTCGCTCGAAGCCCCTCCCGCGGTCGACGCCGGCCCTTGCTTCGGTGTTCTTTCATTGGTCGGCACCACCGCATCCACATTGCTGATGCTATGACCGGCGATCAGTGTCACGTTGCCGCCACCGAGCGCTCCAACGCCTTCAAAAAAGTTACTATAATCGATCCACCAGGAAGTCGAATCCACGATAGTATCGGTGCGCGGCGAACCGAATTGTCCGGTGGCATCCACCCAGCCGCGGCGGTTGAGCCAGTTCATCGGCAATTCCAGTGAAGGATCGGATGCTCCCCCCGCGGTGAGATGGGCGATATCGCCTTGGGCCACAATTGTCACGTTGCCACCTCCGGTGGCGTACTGCGCCGGGTAGTCATTGACCGGGAGATCAAAGTTCGCCAAGGGAACGGCCTGGGATCCCGCCGAATAGATTGTGGCCAGATTGTTGAGAATCTGCACGTCCCGACCGGAATAGATGCCAATGTCGCCGGTGCCGGTGCGGATCGTCTGATAATAGTTTGGTATGATATTTTGCAGGCTGGTCCCCGGCAAGATGGTGGAAGGCAACGCCGGGACGCCCTGGCCGAGCAGCATCGAGCCCGCTCCCGCTGCGAGCGTCGCCACCGGCAACACCTGACGGGCATCGGCCGCCGCGAAGTCAGCGCCCGCCACCAGGCGGTAGGACCAGGATTGAACCCCCGCCGGCAAAAGGGTTGCTTCCCAGAGAGAGCCGTTGTCGAAACCGTCGTAACCGGCAAACCCGTCGTTGAGCGACGCCGGGGCGTTGCTGTTGTTCGGATCGGTGCCGAAGGCGAGATTGCCCTGAGCCCGCAAAGCGAGGTATCCCGGCTCCAAGTTGGGGCCGAAACGGAACGGCATGGCCGTGAGGTTCCAATTGGCGGCCACCGCCGGATCGCCGGTCCCTTGATAAGACGCACCGGACGCAAAATCCCAGGTGGACGGCAGGGTGAGATCGCCGCTCGTGTTGACAATCTCGGCACCCGGCCGGACGTGGAACATGGGCGCCAACGCGGCGGCCGCCGGGTTGCCTCCGAGCAAATGGCCGGCGATCGCCGCCGTGTTGCCGGCCGCCGTCGCGCCGGTGGACAGCAGTCCGCCGGAGAGCAAGGCGCCATTGTCCTCGACGCTCGCCTGGACGCTGACGTTGGGATCGCTGACGATCCCGCCAGCAGGCTGGCTGAGGGAGGCGCTGTCGGTGGGCCCACCACTGATCAACCCGCCTGTGGCGGTAAGATCGAATACCCGATATGCTTCCACCGCGATGCTCGACGGACTCACGATGGTTCCGTTGATCGGATTGATCTGCACGTCGTAGGGATTGCCATTCGGGTCGAGCACCTGCGGCGCGCGCAGATGCAAGGTGCCGGTGGAATTGTAGGGCGTGAGATCGGTGGTATTGCTGGCCACGACGGTCCAGGCCGTGCCGTTCGCCAGGCTTGAGGGCAGGTTGACCGGAATCGAGCCGCCGGAGCCGCTCGCGAAGGTGATCGTGCCGGCACCGGCCATGGTCACCATGCTGCCGGAAGCCATGGCAGTGGTGTAGGGCTTGCCCGGAGTCGCGGTGAAGCTGGTCGCCACCCCGGCAGCGGACGTGATCGTACCGCTGCTGTTGAAGGCGACCTGGTCGTTGCCCGGCGTGCCGCTGGGAAAGTAAGCTTCCACACCCGCCGCCGGGATGCTGATCGAACTGGTGCCGCTCGCGTTGAGTTGCAGCGCAACGTGGTTGACCACCGACAGGTCGATGGTGGAGCCCGACTGAACGTCAACCACCGCCACTCCGGAACCGAAGCTGCCGCCGGCATTGCGCGCGCCGACGACCGTCGGGCTGCCGCTGGTATAACTCCCGGCCTCAAGCGCCACCGCCCCGCCCTGCCCGGCGTCGTTGAAATTCCGCCCCTGGACGGAGAGCTTCGCGCCGCCTTCCAAAATGACGCTGCCGCTTGCCGCCAGATCAATCGTCCCCCCGGTCGGACCCGAGGCATCGATGAAGCCCCGCGGAGTCACGTCGATCGAACCCGTGTCGGTCGAGAGGTTGAAATTCCAAGCCTTGACCGGACCGTCGACGGCAACATCCCCCTTTCGCACCCGGATGCTTTGCGAATTGGTAAAGTTGCCGGCGGCCAGGACGGCTTCGAGCGCCGCGAGCGAAGTGCTCGGTGTGCCATTGGCCGCGCTCAGACTCGAGACGTCGAGCGTAAAGACGCCACCCTGCCCGTTGCTCGCATCCAACAGCGGAACCGGGCCGGCCCCCGCCGAGGACGACGCCGTCGCCAAGGCGAAAAAGCCGTCGGGCGCACTGACGGTGAGCGCACCGCCACCACCGCCCCCGGACTGAGCGGAAACATTGACGGCCGCTCCGGGCGCGAGATTCACCGAGCCATGGTCGGAGACCAGTGTGATCTGGCCGGCATCCGTGTATTTGGTCAGCGTGCCCTCAAAAACCTGCGCGGTACCGCTGACGTCGAGGGTTCCGGAGACCGTCACATCGGGGCTGGCCTGAACACCAGCGGGAACCGCGCCGGTCGCATGCAGGGTCAGCGAACCGCTCGGCAGCGAGATCGTGCTTCCCGCAGAGATACTGCTGCCGCTCAAAGTCAGGCTCGCGCCCAATCCGCCGACAATCACCGGCGTGTCACCGACCGGAGCGTTGATCGCCAGTGCGCCGCCCGCGGTGATGGTCTGACTGGCCGCGGACGTTCCGGTCAGAATCGGAGTCGTCATGGTTAGACTGGCCGGAGTCGTGAAAGCGCCCGAGCCCGTGGCTTGGACGCCGCCGGAGGCGCTCAACAGAACGTGCGCAACCTGGTCGAGGGCGACCGAGTTCGCTCCCAGCGTGATGGTGCCGGCCTCGAAGGCGATCGTTCCCGCCGGCGTGCTTGCCACCACGGGGCCCGGTCCGGTTCCGTCGGGGCTGTTGTCGAGGGTGATCGACTGGGCGGAGAACACGACCTGGCCGCTCGTGCCCGGATTGAATCCGCGGATTTCTCCGGTGTGCAACGCAAGGTTCGCGAACGCCGGGGTCCCGACCTGCCCGGAGCCGTAGGTGTCGATCGAGCTGTAGCTAAGCAAGGAGAGCCCGGTGGCCCCCGTCTGCAGGCTCGCCAGGGTGGCGCCGGAAAGCACGAGGCTGCTCGGCAGAATCGTACCCGGTTGGGTGCCGCTCAAAACCAAGCTGATCTGCCCGCTGTCCAACGAAACCGAGCCGCCGGTGAGCGCGGCCGTCGGATCGAGGCTCGTCGCGTAAGTCGAGTCGAGCGTCACGCTCGCCCCGTTCACGATCGCAGCCCTCCCAATCGTCAGCGCAGGTGCGGTCGACGAGATGATGCCGGAGCGCGACGTCGGCGCCGAGGCCGCGCTGCTCACCCGCAGGAGCGTGCCGTCGCCCAGCATCACCGGAATCGGGCTGCCGGTGGCCTTGGCGAGAAGGCCGGCCGTGATTGTGCCCGGTCCCGACAGGGTGATGGTACTGCCCGGAGCCAGCGCGGTGATCGGCTTGCCCGCGGTCAACGTTTGCGTGGTACCACCGGCCAGGGTGATCGTGCCGTTGACGGTTGCAGTAAGGGTATCGCCCGCACCGGTCGGAATTCCTTGCGGGAAACTGATCGGCACCCCACCCGTCGCGAGCGCGATAAAATTGTTCGTCGCCGAGGCGGGCTGGAGCTGCAAGCTGTCACCAATCACGAGGCTGTCCGCCGGTCCGGCCAGCGTGCCACTGGCCTTAACCCCCGCCCCGGGCGCCAAAGTCAGGCTGTTGTTGGCGGCCAAAATGATGTCCGGTCCGGTCAAAGGCTGTCCGGCATCGTCCACCGTCAGATTGGTCGCGGTCACCTTCACCGCGGTTTGTCCCGCTCCGGTGGTCCGGATGCCGCCGACCAAAAGACTGCCCGCATCGATTCCAGACAATGCAGAAGAACTGAGGTAAAGCGTGTTGGCGGCTGACCCGGTTCCCGTGCCGTTAATGACAACATTGTCCGGGCTGCTGACATCCACGAGCCCGCCGCGGCCGCCCGTGCCCGCTCCCGCGGAAACCGCACCCTGCAGGGTCATGGCGCTGGCCGCGGAGAAAACCAACTGACCGCCGTCGGCGGGCAGCCGGGTCAGGGCCGCGCCCGCGGCGGCATTTTGCGTGAAAAACGTGTTGGCGGAAAAATTCGCGTACTGCGCCCGCGCTTGCACCACCCGCTGGGGGGCGATCTCGAACTCAGTGTACAAGGGTTGCGACGGATCAAAGGAATTGAAACGATAGCCGGCGGCCACCGTGGATCCATCGGGCTGGAGCACCGAGGGAATCGGCGGGAAAGCGCTGCTCTTCGGGGTGACCAAATACGCCCCGGGGAGCAAGGCGTAGCGGGCGGGCAACAGCGTGTAGTTCTGCGCTCCCCGTCCGTTGCCCAGATCGATGTGGATCTGATCGCCCACCGCCAAACGGCGGCTGCCGTTGCCGGCCAGACTGGTGTAGCCGGCATCAACGCCGGCCAGCAGATTGGTGACGGTCGGGGCGGAGTTGAAGGTTGCGTCGGGCGCATAGCCGGCTTGATAGCCCGGGACGATGGCGAAACCAGACGAGGCGGAAGAAAGAATGTCGTTGGTGCCGCCGACGCCCTTGACAAACTGGTAGGCAAAGAGATCGCCGCCGCCGCTCGCATCAATCACCGATCCCGCCGCCGCGTCGACCGTGCTCGCGGAGAGATTGATGGCCTTGGCCGGCAAGCCACCGTTGGTGATGTCAGTCCCGGTCGGATCCACCCACTCTGTCCCGTTGAGATTGATGCCGTAGGGAATTGGCAGATTCTGTCCGGTCACCGGATCGACCAGGACGGCCGAGACCGAGGTCACGCTGGCTTTTTCCAGCGTAAGACTGGCGGTCGCGGCGACGGTCGTGTTCGTGATCGGATCCACCGGGGCGGTGCCCGTCCCGTTCCAACCCAGATTGATCGTTCCGATCGGTGCCCGCAACACGCCCCCTTGGTCAATGATTGACGCGTAAACGTTCAGCGTCCCGCCCGCCGACAAAGGAAGCTGCCCGGGGCCGCCTGAAGCGGAAAAAGTCACCGAGCCGGGATGGGCCGCCGCGCCGGGCTGATCTCCGGGAACATGGTAATTGTACGCCGCGATCGTAAAAGGCTCCGCGGTCACGGGATAAATCTGCCCCGCGGCGAAGCCGAGGTTTCCGGCGATATCCAGGACCCCAAAGCCACGGATGTCGCCATTCGTTGAAGTCAGTGTGGCGTGCCCAATATTTTGCAGGGAAAGGTTGCCGACATCGATCAAACCGGGGCGAGTCGCCGTACCGGCCGTGGCCACCAGGGTTCCGCCGCCGAAGCTGGGGACCGGGTTTACCGACAGGTAGGGATTGGCGATTACCGGCGGAGGCTGGTAGGCCTGTCCCAACGCGATGTAGGCGGCGCTGAGATTCACCGCTCCATTGGCCGTAAGAAGACCGCCACTCGCAACCGTGAGACTTCCTTTCGCCGCAATCGTCACCGGTCCTTGGAACGAAACGTTTCCGTTCAGAGTCAGGTTGTCGAAACCACCTTGGGTGAACGTATCGGCCGCAAAATAGCCCACCGGGGCCAAAGCCTTGCCATTGGCGTCGACCACTGCACGGCCGACGGCACTCAGATTTTGACCAGAAAAAATTTCCGGAATGACAGGACCGCCCTGGGTGATCTGCAGGGCGGTTTGGATGGCGGGAGTAGTTGCGTTGACCTCAGTTACAGAGAGCGACAGGCTGCCGCCCGTCGCCGACGGCCCACCCGCGCCCCCTTTCAAGGCGGCATCAATGAAAAAGGCGTCTCCCCCGGTAAAGGAGATGCTGCCGGCGTTGCTCTCGACCAGCGTCGGGATCAGATTCAGCTTTTGGGGAACATTGCCGGCCGCTTGGGTGGTGCCGCCAAGCGCCGGCGCAAAATTGAGCAAACCACCCGCGAGGCTCGCGTCAGTCGCTCCGGAAACATCCAGGACTGAACCTGCCTCGGCCACGATGTTGCCCGTCACCGAGATGGAGCCGCCCGGCAGGACGGAGCCGGTGTTGAGATAGCCTGGACTGCCGGGTGCGTTGCCACGGACGTCGGAGGCCAGCACCGTCGTTCCCGCAACAGAAAGCGAGCTGCCCGGCGCCAGGTCGACCGTGGGCAAGGCATCCTTCGCGTCATGAAAAAGGCTCGCCGAGTTGGCCCCGCCGGAGACTGAAATTGCCCCACCGGGCGCTTCGACCGAGCCCGACAAAACGACCGTCTGCCCGCTCAGCGAAATTGTTCCCGTCGGGTCGGTCCGGATGACCGCGTCTTTACCCACCACCAGATCGCCCCGTGCCACCAATGTATCCACCCCCGTGCCGAGAAAGCTGTCCGTCACTCCGGACGCGGCAAATTTCAAATTGGTGGGCGTGTACTGATAGGATTGAAGAGCGACAATCTGAGATCGATATCCGGACGGCGTCACGGTCAGTTGCATTTCCTGCACGCGAGGGTCGATCGTTGTTTCGGGTGCGATGGAGAGGGCGGGGAAAAACAACTTGTTGCCCGCTCCGTCAGTCAGAACGTTCCCGGTCGCGTCGGTCTGGGCCCGGCCCTGTCCCTGCACGGAAAAGGTGCTGAAGCCCCCGTTGTTGAAAAAGCTCCCGTCGAGTTGCAGCGTGTCCGCCGGAGGAGTCGTTCCCGGGAGGCTGCCGATCTCGACCATCGGCGCAACGATGTTCAAGGTGCCGCCGCCGCCCGCGTAGCCCTGCAGCGGTTTGAATTGGGGTGCCAGGCCGGCATCTTCCTGACCGGCAAGATCGAAATTCAACGTCCCGCCGAGCAAGGCCCCCTTGCCAAACCCGGGGTCGGTCCCGGCCTTCAGCGTGATCGCCCCGGCCAGGCCGTACGAGATTTTGCCCGCCGAGTTGATCACCGCCCCGCCGTTCACCTCCACCCTGCTGCCCGCAGCGAGGGTCAGATCCGATCCGGCAATTGCGATCGCTCCCCCTCCTGTCACCAGTGATCCGGCGCCATCGACCAAGGACGGCGAGCGCTGGTCGACAATCGAGCCGGCCGTGCTCAGAATCACCCCTGTGGCCTGAGCGAAATTTCCCCGGGTGGGATTGTAGGCGGGCAATCCGTACTGGCCGGCGTTGTAGGATGAATTCTGCCAGAAATCGTGGGCCGTGAAGTTCAATTGTCCGCCCGGGGCCGCGACCCCGCCTTCGAGATCGATATTGGCCGCATCGAGGGTCAGCGAACCGCCCGGGGCAAGATGCAGGGTGGTGTCGCTCGAATCGGCGGGATTTGCCCCCACCGTGATGCCGCCAAACAGCAAAGGCTGGTTGGCCGGAGGCGAAAATTTGCTGCCGCTACTGTTGAGCTGATAGTTGTCCGCGCTGTTGTCGATCTGGAGATTTCCAAAACCGCCATAATCCGGCACGGACGTATCAACCAACGCGGATGAGAGCACCAGCGCCCGCGGGTCCGCCGGTGCCGCGCTTCCGGCGGGCTCGAGATAAATGTTCGGCGGGGCCGGCGAATACCAAAGATAGCTGTTCGAGTTCGGGGTCGAATTTTGCAGATACTGTTTCTCAAAATTCAACGCGAGCGTCCCGGCCACGGGCAGGCTGTCCAGTTCCCAAATCCGCGGATCGATTCCGGCGGCGACGACCGCGGTCAAGGCGGAGGAACCATACGGAATAAACGGATTGACCTGGCGGGCGCCCGCGACGGTCTGCCCGGCCAGCGTGCCGGCCAGGTTCATGGCGGGAGCGGTGATCGCCAGCGTGCCTCCGCCGCCTCCCTGAATGTAGCCCGGGTCGTGCGTGGTGAGTGAGAGGGGATTGACGCTCGTTTGCGTGGTGCCCCATTTGGGATCGGTCGTGGTCGTCGTGCCGGTATAGATTCCCGTGTAAACCCGGTCCGGCGTCGCTTGGGAGATGTCGATGATCTGTCCGCTCGTGGTTCCGAGTTTGGTCGTCTGCACCGTGGCCCCGGCATAGTTGATCCAGCCGCCGGAAACATTGACGGCGGAGCCGGCTTGCAGAGCCACCGAGTCACCCGCATTGAGCGTGACCGTGCCACCACCGGTGGTTAGTTCGCCGACGGTGCGGGCGATCAACCCGACGTAGCCCGACGTATCCGCCAGCGGCGTGCCCACCCATGGGGTGCCATTGTAGGTCCCGGTATCCCGGACGTCGACCTGGATGGTCTGGCCGCGCAAGGGCCCGTTTTGCTGCAGCGGCGAATTCGCCAGCTCCGGCCCGCGCAACTGCACCGAGACGATGTTCTCCGTCACCGAGGCGCTGACGTTTTGGGACCCCGAAACGTCGATCGCCGCACCGGTCGCGAGCGTGATATCTCCCGCATCGAAAATGAACTGATCATTCGGGGAACCGGTGGGAAAACCGGTTTTGGGATCAAGCCCGCCTTGGGTAAAGCGCCAGTTCCCGGCAGTGGCCGCAACATTTGCACTTGGTGCGAGCACGGTCGCGCCGGGGTCTATGGAATTTGCTCCATCCAAGGCGATCAGCTGCCCTTTTAGCTCGACCTGCGAGGGCAACGCCAGAGTGGTTCCCACGATTGTGTCGGTGGACGTCAACTCAGGCAGGATTCTCGTCACACTGCCGGCTCCCAGCTCAACTGTGCCGGTATTCTGCCAGAAAAAAGGCGGAGAATTGGCGAGACCCCGGCTGCTCACGGCGTTGTAGGAAGCCACCAGGTCGATCCGGCCATTGTAGGAAACCGACGTGCTGCTGTCGATAAATCCAAACTGGTTCACGTTTGCTCCGGTAAGGAACACATCGCCCCGCGGCGCCTGGATCAGCCCGAGCGCGCTGAGTCCGCCGGGGTTGGTGGCCGTCGTGCTGATGGCCGAGGGAATGGCCCCGATGTTCGTGGTGGCGAGACTGGCGTTGATGACGGTGCCGGCGGGATTACCGGTGTTGCCAGTCACTGCGCCGGTGGAGTCCGTGATGTTCAGCGCCGGGTCGGCGACCGCGCCGACGTACACATCGAGACCGCGGAGACTCGCATCGGACGTATGCGCCACCATGCCAACCTGCAGACCCGCCGCCAGAATCGTCTGCCCGTCCGCCGTCGAGATCGTGCCCGCGTTGGTGACATTCGGGCCGATCAAGGCGACCCGGCCCCCGATGTGGTCGGCGGTGGTGGGGGCCGTCAATCGCGCCCCCGCCTGCACTTCAACGCTGCCGTACTGGTCGCCCGTCGGGGTGTAGGCCACGCTGACCGCGGCCCCCGCAATTTTCTGCAGGCCGCTCGCCGTGAAAGTCAGGCTCGTCCGGCCCACGCTCCCCGTTGCCGGCGGCACCACCGTGTAATCCGTCGTCGGCGTCAGCGTCGCCGTGGCCGAGCCCGGAATTGTGAAACTGACGACCGGCGTGGTTTTGGCCGCGAGATTCAGGTTCAGCGTGTAGCTGTTGCCCGCCGCAGCACCGAGCGCGGCCGTGGTGAAACTGTCCGACACGGTGGGCGTGAAGGCCGGCGTGCCGTTCGAGCCGGAGGCGATCGGCAGCGACGAGAAAATAAACTGGTCGTCGGGGTTGTTGAGCAGACCGCGGGCGATCAGGTTGTCGTTGATCGGCAGCGACGACGCCACGAGAGCGTGCGTGTTGACCTGCGACGAGCCGCCGAAAATGATTCCGTTCGGATTGATCACGTACACCTGCCCGCCGGCGTTGATGGACCCTAGGATCTGCGAGGGATTGCCGGTCACGCCGATTTTGTTGAACGCGATCCAGTTTCCAATGTCGGCCCCGCCCGCGCTCTGGTCGAACGACAGCGTCGTGCTTTTGCCAACGTTGAAACTCTGCCAGTTCAGCACCGCCTGCTGCTGGGTCTGCGTGATGGTGACCGTGCTGGTGGTGGCACCGCTCGTGGTCTGGGTGGTGGCGACTGGCAGACTAGCGCCCGTCCAGAGCGCGGCATTCTCCCCGGGTTGCGGATTGGTGAGATTGGCCGGCACGCCGGCCGCCACGACGAGCCCGTTGGCGACGCCATAGCTGTTCGCCGGCACCACCGGCAGGTTCGGCTTGAGATTGGCCGCGCCGGCGGCCGCGAGCGCGCTGGCCGCCGCCTGCATCGCCTGCACCGCCGCGAGCGCCTGCGTCGTCCGCGCCAGCCGGTCCTGCGCCGTCGTGAGCGCCGGGGCCGCCGCGGGCAGCACGGTCGCGGGCGCCGTGGCCGCTGCGCCCGACCCGGCCGAGGCCGCCTTGCCGCTGCGAAGAATGTCGGAGGCGAATGAATCCGGCGAAAACATCAGCAAGCCGGCCACGATCCAGGGCACCAGGGGTTCGCCGAGGCGGCGGACCAAAGGACGACGCTTGATGCGGGCGATCATGTGAAGAGAGTTGTCACTTGGTCGCAGCCCTCCGCGACATCAGGAAAAGAAGTTGTAGGGCGGGGTCGCTGACGCCGCCAGCATCGCAGCTCTGGTAACGTTCGAGGCGGGGTCGGCGACCCCGCCCTACAATTGGAATATGCGCATGCGGGGTCATGGTTTGATCCGTCCGTCCTGCAGCTTGTCCTGATAATCCTGCACCAGGTTCTCGAGTTTCGTGCGGGCGCTGCCGACAAACGGTTCCTTCGCGCGCAGCGCGTTGCCGAGGCTGAATTCCTCGTAACGGGTGAGGATCTCGTTCCCGATGAGAAAGAGCGCGAGGTTTTTTCCCTCGCGATCGGTGAGTCGCCGCTGCAGCTCGGCGATCTCGATCGTGAGCTTGTTCCCCTGCTCCGTTCCCAACCGCGCCGCCTGCGCGGATTTTTCGCCGTCGGCCTTCGCCTGCTCGAAGGCGGCGCCGAGCTTCGCCAACTGCGCCTTGAGGTCGGCGAGCTGAGCGGTGAGCGTGGCGACGGTCCGGTCCGTCGTGGAACGCTCGGACGCGGTTTGCTTTTTCAGCGCCTCGTATTTGTCGGCGAGCTCCTTGTTCTCGGCGGTCAGCGCCGTCTGCGCTGCCTGCGCCGCGGCGAGGTCGCCCTGGGCCGACCGAAGTTGCAGCGTCGCGTCACGCAGGGCGGCGCGCATGCGGTCGTCGCCCGCGGGATCGGCGGCCCGCAGAACGGACCCGGCGCCCGCCGCCAGACAAAGGAGTCCGCAGAAGATTGGGAGGGATGGTTTCATGGTCAGAATTTGCTGCTGACGTCGACCTGCAGGACGTCGATTTTCAGGGGCGGTCCGGCGATCGCCGTGGCGCTCATCCAGCGGGCGCCGACCCAGACGCGAGAGGACAGCGCAAGGTTGCCGGCAAAGGTCAGGCCCTTCCAGTTGGTGCCGCCAATGCCGAAATCGGAATCGCAGAAACCGTCGACCACCGCGTCCGATCCGACCTTCCGGTAGCCGAGACTGGTGTTCCAGTCCCAGAGCTTTTGCAGGGCGGCGTCGCCCACGGTCAAGCGTACCAGCCAGCCGGTGTTGCTACCATTGAAAACCCCGAGGTTGTTCGTGCCGGTTGCAGTGCTGCCGACGCGGTTGTTCACCGCAATGGCGGCGACGGCAACCGGGTCGAAGGCCAGGTTCTTCACGTACTCGCCGGTGAGCGAGATTTGAAACGGCGCGAAATGGTTGTACTCGATCCGGCCGTCCAAGGCCAGCACCCGGAAGGGCGTCGCCAGTCCGAGGTATTGGAACTGATCGATCGTTCCGTTGTTGTTTTGCGGCGTCGGCACGATGTCGCGCAGCGCCATGTAGGTGTTGCCGGTCTGGGCAAACGCCGGCCGGCTGTCGTCCGTGTTGCCGCCGTCGGAGGCGGCCAACGGAGTGTACGGAGTGGAGAGCTTGCCCTGAATGTTGTGGAACGCGTAGTAAGCCACGCCGAATTTGCCGGCGAAATCCTCCCCGAGATCCAGGTCGACGCCCAGCTGGGCGGCGTACAGCCATTTGTCGTAGCTGCTGAATTTGGCCGGCGAGGTGGTGGAGAAATTCAGGTCGGTGTTGAAGACCGGAAAGGCACCCGCGGTGAAAAACGGCGTCACCGCCTCACCCACGGGAAATCTCGCCTTCACCGCGGCACCGTCGAAGCCGAGGTCATCCGCCCAGATCAGGGTCGTCGAAAGGAAGGGATTCTCCATGCGGCCGAAATAGACCGAGAGGTCCTGGTCGGGCAGCCCGCCCACCTCGTATTTCAGGAAAGCGCGGTCGAGCCAGAGTGCATATTTGCTGAAATTTCCGCCCTGCGCCGAATTCGCCGCACCCAAGCTCTGGTTCTCCGTCACCGGCGAGTCGTTTTCTCCGGTGGCCGCCCGCAGGCCGACGGTGAAGTTGCTTCCGAGGTCGACTTCCGCGCCCAGCCGGGCGCGCAGGCGCTCGCGGCTGCGGTTCTGGTCGACGTTTAGTTGCGGCGAAAACACACTGCCGCTGGTGTCGAACGGCGCCCCGGTGTTGATGGCGTTGAAATTGGGGAACGCGCCGGTGTTATCGTTGCCCACCGGATAAACGTCCCCTTCATGCCGGAGGCGGAGGTCGCCGAAAAGCCGGAAGCGGCTGACCCAGTCGGGCACGGCGCGCGGTGTCGCCCAGCCTTCCTTGCGGGCCTCGTCGAGCACGTCCTGTTTCACCTCTTCGCGCAAACGCTGTTGCACCACCTCCGGGACATACGACACGCGCACGGTGTCGTCGGCGGGCTTGGCCGTATCGTCGGGCTCCCCGGCCGCAGCCACCGCAGGCGTGCTTTTCGGCGCCGAGGCGGGTTCGGATGTGGTCGTGGAATTGTCCTCCTCGGCTGGCGCGGGAGCCGGACGGTGCGCCGTGTGCGCCACCTTGCGCGGCCGCGGCGCCGGGGCCGCCGGCGCGTCCTGGTCGTTTTCCGCTTCCACCGTCGGGGTCGCCGGCTCGGTCGGCGGGTTCTGCTGCAATCGGGCCTTCGCCTCCGCGACGGCCTTTTCGTTTTCGCGATCCAGCGCGGCCGCCCGCTCCTGGATGGCCGCGAGGGAGGTCGTGGGCGGCCGGCGGATGCCGGCCATCGCCGCAAACGCCCGCGCCCGCGCTTCCGAAGCCGCCGCTTGCGCGAGCGCCGCCTGCGCGAGGGCCGCCTGCGCCTTCGCTTCAGCCGCGTCGGCCTCGGCCAGGAGCAACAGGTCGTCTGAGTCTTGTTTGGACAGCACGCCCCGGTCGACCAGCCGGTTGATCAGGCTGACGAGCGCGCTGGACGAGGCGCTGGAAGCCGCCGTATCTCCGGGGCCGGCGGCAAACACGGGTGGCACCAAGGCGGCGCCGAGCAGCAAGGCCGTCGCAGTTTTGAACCAGCGGGAGGATGAACCGGTGTGAGGCAGCATATTAAAAAGTGAAGAATCCAGCGTGGTTGGGCGCGTGAAGACCTCGCTGTAGGGCGGGGTCTCCGAACCCCGCCTTTCCGCGGAGGGACGATCTCCCGATCGTCCGCGGCCCGTCGGGAGACGGGTCCTCCATCGGCGGGATTTGGAAATCCCGCCCTACAACCTGAAGTGCGCCGCGTTCCAGCAGAGGATAAGCTTTCGGGTGCATGGCTCCGGTTCAGTTGGGTCGGCGGAGATTGAGCCGGAGTTCAAGGGGCATGCGCAGGCCCGTCGGGAGGTCGGGCAGCTGGCAGCCGAGCAGCGACCCCGTCCGGACGGCTTTGTCCAAAGCGGGATCGCCCGTCGAACTGATCAGTTTCACCTTGGTCACGCGGCCATTCAGGTCCGACCAGACTTTTACCCGCACATCGAAATTCGCGTTACGCGTGGCCGGATCTTTCCCCAAGGCGTCGGTAACCGCGCGCACAACCTCGCTGAAGTAACCGCCAAAGCGGCTCCTGCCTCCGCCGCCTCCGCCGCTGCCGGCATAATAGCCCTTGTCACGCCCGCCCAGCCCGAAGGCGTCGCCCGGGCCGTTGCCGGTGAGTCCGGTGCCAAGCGATGGCGTCGGGTCCTGCGGCGGTTGCTCGGCGGGTTTCATGTCCTGTTCCGTCACCTGAGTCTGCTCCTCCATCTGCTGTTTCGGCACTTGCTGCGGAGGAGGCGGCGGGGGGGGCGGCGGAGGCGCGACCGGCTTGATCATCACCAGCTCCTGCTCCCGTCGCGGCGCCGTGCTCTTGCCCGAAAACACCTGCCGCACGAGCGTCACCGCCACCGCCGCCACCACCACGATTCCGATCACGAAACCGAAGCGGCCGACAAACGTCCGCTTCGGCTCATATTCGAAATGTTGCGAGGAGGCCATGGATCGTCCGGTCGCCGCCCTATTTGCCCGCGGGTTTGGTCGCCAGACCGACCTGCGTGATCCCGAGGTGGCCGACGACATCGATGACATCCATCACCGCCTGGTACTGCGTGAGGCTGTCCCCGCGGATGACGACCGGAAAATCCGGGGTCTGCGCCTTCTGTTGGGCGAGCCGCGTTTCGAGCTCGGCCAGCGTCACCGGCACGGTGTCCAGGAAGATCTTGCCCTCGTTGTTCACCGTGATCGCCTTCGTCTTCGGTTTCGCGAGGCTCGCCGCCGAGTTGCTCGCCTTCGGCAGATTGACCTTCGTGCCCGCCACCGACGCCGTGCACATCAAAATGAAAATGACCAGCAGCACGTACGCGAGATCGAGCATCGGTGTGATGTTGATGTCGTCGTACGGTTTGTCTTCGGCCTGGACTTGCATGGGCTGGGTTCTCCGCGGTGTTCAGGGTTTGTCCGGCGAGAACTGTCCGGGCTCCGCCGGCAGGACGACGACCTCGTCGGAGTAGAACTCGGCCAGCTTCGTGACGAATTCGTCGATGAAGACGTGCATGTCGTTCGAGGCCGACTTGATCCGGGTGAGGAGATAGTTGTAACCGAACAGCGCGGGGATCGCGACGGCCAGGCCCGCCACCGTGGCGGCGAGCGCAGCCGCGATGCCCGGCGCGATGGCATTGACGTTCACGTCGCCGGCCTGTGCGACGGCGGCGAAAGTGATCATGACGCCCACAACCGTGCCGAGCAGCCCGAGAAACGGGCCGCCCGAAATGGCGATCGTCAGCAGCACCATCTGGTTGTTGAGCTTCTGGTTTTCCCGGACGAGTCCGCCATCGAGCGCGGCGCGGATCGCCTGGATGGAGCGGGCGGAGAGCACCTTGAGGCCGTCTGTCTGGCCGCCCGCGGCGAGCCGGTGTTGGATTTCCTCTACGCCGATGTGGTAGATCCGGTACAACGGCGAGGCGGACACCGCCTGACGACCGGCGCCGTTCGAACGGCCGCCGAGGCTCTTGGCGTGCTCGGCATCGCCCGAATCGAGAACCGAAAGATCGTTTGCCACGTGACTCCAGTTTTCCAGAAACTCATCGTTGCCCTTCCCCACCCGGTTGAGCAGAATCGCCTTCCGCAGCATCACGGCCCAGCTGATGAGCGACATCACCGCAAGGATGCCGATGACGACCCAGCCATCGATGCTGAGCGAACCGATGATCACGCCGACGTAACCCGTCTTGAACGCGCTGAGCCAGCTCGTGTGCTGCTCGTCCTCGCCGTAGACGACGAGCTTGCCCGCCGCGTCGCCGCCTTGGCTGGCCGCCGCCAGCTTGATGTAGCCGGGCGACCGTTCGATTTTCGCCATCTCCAGTTCATCGATCTCGCCGGCAAAATTGCCGCCGCCGTTGTTCATCAACCCACCCACCCCGTCGCCGCCCAGGACCGTCGGGCCGTTCAGCGCCGGAAGGGCCGCCGCGGCCGACGAGTAGGCTTCGCCGTCGAGATACAGAGTGATCTTTTCCCCGGAGGCGGCGACCACGAGATGATGCCAGCTGTTGGGTGCAACCGCGGCGCCCGCGGCACTGCGCACGATGCCGCCCTGGTAGGAAAGTTGCACGTAGGGCGCCCCGTTGTCCGCTCCGATCAGAAAAAACTTGCCGGCATCGCGGCGGCTGAAAAACACGGCGTCGGGCTGCGGCGGACCAAACTTGACCCAGGCGGACCAGGTCATCGGGCTGCCTTCCGTCCAGAACAAAGACGCCGAGGTCGGGATGGTGACGGTGGCCTTGCCGTCGATCCGCAAACCGGAACCGATCATCGAACCGTCGGCGGTCGGGGCGATGTTTTGCGAACTATTGCCGGAGGCCGAGGAGTCCGTCGCCGGCTGGCCGTGCTCGGCGAAATGGTACACCAGCACCATGTTTTCATCGTAGGTCCCTTTGGTGTCCTCCCCTTTGGTCACCTTGCCGCTGGCATTGCCGTAATAGAGCCAGAGAGAGGTTTTCGCCGACGGTTTCACGTCGGGCAGCTTGACCCAGACGAGCGCCTCGTTGAGCAGCCCGTCGAATTTTTCGATGTGAAACGGCAGCGGTGTCTTGTCGTCTTCGGCGACGAAGCGCAGGTCGCTGCCATCGGCCTGCGCGGAGCTGAAGCGGAAATTCCCGTCGGTCAGCCGCACCAGCACGGGCACGGTGCCGATGGTGTCGCCGATCGGAACCCCGGTGGCCGAGGTGTCGACCGTGATTTTTTTGCGCAGCGACCAGTCGCTGTTCCACCACGAGGCGTGCAGCGAGCCGACCCCGGCCGCGAGGGCCAGGACCAGGAGAAAAAATGTTTTCAGCGTTTGGCGAGAAAGCGGACGGGATGCGGTGCTCATGGAGAACGGGGAAATTCGGGGGGAAATGTCAGCTGGATCCAGGCGGTGGAATCTGTGGCACGGGTCTCCCGACCCGTGTTCGTCCATCACGGGTGGCGAGACCCGTGCCACAAGGCTTCCAGCCTGCAAACGGGAAGGGCACGCAGGATGCCTGCGCTACCTGACGGGCGCAGCGAAGAGTGAAATGTAGGTCCGTTCGCATGTCCCGTTTAGTAGCTGAGCGTGCCTTGGAAGATGACGCGGACCTCGTCGGGGCGGGTCTCGCCTTCCTTGAGGGTCGGCCGGGCCGCGATCACAGAGCTGTTGAAGTAATCGGTGAGCCGCACCCGTGTGCCCAGACCGTAGCTGGCGAAATCAAAATGATTTTTCTGGCC
Source organism: uncultured Opitutaceae bacterium (assembly GCA_964477955.1). Lineage (GTDB taxonomy): Bacteria > Verrucomicrobiota > Verrucomicrobiia > Opitutales > Opitutaceae > Didemnitutus. The sequence continues at coordinate 51,193 of CAYZGG010000003.1, read as the reverse complement.
GGGCAGTTCGTCGATCACCTTGAGCCAACCGGCGTCGGCAAAGGCAAAGATCCTCCACTCGGCGTTCGCGCCGCCGACGTGCTTCAGCAACGACGGGCTGCGCAGCTCGAGCGTGCCGAAAAGCCCGCTGTCGCCCACCTGCTCGGCTTCGTGATAGCCGCGCACCGTGCTCAGGCCGCCGCCTGCGATCTGTTCCCCGCTGAGCAGCGGCTGATCCGCCAACTGGCCCTGCACCTTGCCAAAAATCTGGAAACCGCCCGGGAGTTCGTGCGTGTGCGAGAGGTCGCCGTGAAAATAAATGAAGCTGCCGTTGGCGTTGAAGCGCGTGTTGTTGAAATCCGTCTGGCTGCTGCCGGTCCCGCGCACGTGGAAGGTCACACCGGCGTTGAACTCGGTCGTGCCGCGCTTGGCCTTGTCCTGCCAGGTGCCGGTATAATTGGCGGTGAGCGGATAGTACGTGATCGGCGTGACGACGGTGGAGGCCGGCGTGCTGGACGTGGCGCCGAGATTGATCGTCTGGTCGAAATGCTTGTAGTCGACCCCGACCGAGGCGGACTGCGTGTAGGTGTCGATCGCCGGCAGATTGAACAACAGGCGCAAGCCGGCCGTGGTGCCGCGGCCCGCGACGGCCGTCTCGCCCAGGGTCGAGACATTGCTGTCCTGCTTCGTGCCCTGCAGCATGAGATTGAGCCAGTCGGCGCCGCGGAAGCGCGCGAGGTAGTAGCCGGAAAGCACCTTGACCTCGCTCGTCGCCTGCGGCGCGGTCTGGAAACTGAGGCCGGCCGACTGGCCCGACTGGGCGATGTTGTTGGCGCTGACCGAGACGTTCACGCGCAGCGGCTTGGTGTTCGGGCCGGCGCGGTTGTTGAGTTCGACGCTCGCATGGACCGGCGCATGCTCCTTGACGTCGAGGTCGACGTCGACCGTGCCGGGATCCGCGCCCGCGCGCAGCGAGGGCGTGATCTGGCGGTCGGGCAGCTGGTTGAGGGCGATGATGTCTTTCGGCACCTCGTTGAAATTGATGACGCGGCCCTCGGCCACCGAGGGGGCCAGCGCCTTGATCTTTTGCGGCGAGGAATACTTGGCGCCTTTGACACGCAGGCGGCCGACGGTGCGCTCGAGCACGTGCAGCTCGACGACGCCGGCGGCGATGTTCTGCGGCGGCACGCTCACCGCCACGGTCTGGTAGCCGGCGTCGGCGTAGGCTTTTTCGAGGGCGGCGCGCGCCCCTTCGATGTCGGCATCGGTCCGCGCGGGGCCGAGAAAGGGATAGACGGCGGACTCGATGTCGATCCGAGGCAGATGGCGGGCTCCGGTCACGCGATACTCCTGGATGAAATACCTGGTCTCCGTCGCAGGCGCGACGGTTCTGCCACCGGTGGGTTCGTTTCCGGCACGGGCAGGAGTGGCGAGAGAAGCGAGCAGCAACGTCACGAGCAGGCTAATTGCAAAGGCCGCACCGGGTCCGGACCGGCGGCGCCTAGGGTTGGGAAAGGTTGGGAAGCAGAGGTGATGCAACGGGAAATGAGCGAGCCTTGGGGACAGCAACGGCCCCGGCCATAAACTGGCCGGAGCCGCACTGGGAAGAACGCGAGGAAACGATCCGGAGTGAGCTGATTGCGAAGCGGTGTCGGTTTGGAGGCGACGAGACGCCAGACCCGGTGGCCGCTCCCGCGACGGACGCGGTCACGGGGTGGTTGGCATCAGATTGATCCGGGCATTACCAAGTGAACTGATTTCAGATTGCCAGGGAGGTCGAAGCCTGACGGCGGCGGCGGATCGCGACGATCCCGAGGGTCACCACGCCGAGGATGCCGGCATAGGTGGAGGGCTCGGGAATGGCGGAACCGACCGTGAAGGTCAGCAGACCGGTGGACTGGCTCAGCGTGAAGGTGCCGAGCAAGGTGCCATTCTGACCAGCAGCGGTTTGGGGCTGCAGTTCATACAGCGCCAGGCTGGTCGTTCCGGCCGCCGAACTCTCGACGCCAGTATAAGCGCCATAGCCGGTCGCCGGCCCGAGGTTGGTGAAGGATTTTGGGTTGAGCACCTCGGAATCGCCGCCGACTCCACCGAGGCCGGCGAGCTGGCTGTTGACGAAGGTATCAAACGGACCCGATTGCACGGCCTGCGTTCCGGAGGCGGCGCGACCAGGAACTGCGCTGGCCGCGATCCACAGTGTGTTGTCCGGCACCGTCAGACCTTCGCTGCCCGAGCCCCCGAAGACGGTCCACTTCGTCGCGGTGCCGAAGCCACCATTGGTGGCATTCGTACCGAACGCATTGGTCAGATCGGTCGCGTTGAAGCCGGCAACGGTGTAGGTGCCCGCGGCAACGCCTTCATAAGCGGTGAATTGGCCGATATCGAAGGCAATGTCCGATGACTGGGTGGTGTTCTGGAAACCCAGAACCAAGTCACCGGGGTTGTTCACCCCACCGACATCGGAGCCGGGGAGGACTTGGGCGTTGGCGGACACAGCCGCCAACCCGAGGGCGACGAGGCCCGAGAGGATGATTTTCTTAGTGTTCATGTGTTGTTTTATAGCTGCAGATTGCACTTTGCAGGAGTTCGCTTAGCAGAGGTTGTTACGGGATACGCGAGCCGGCGCCCTGGCCGCGGGCCAGACCGTTCAGGAGATCGCCGATCGACATGCCCGCCGCGCCGATCTGGGCGGTGGTGAAGCCGGCAAACGTGTCGGCCAGGCCGTCCGCCGCCGTCTTCTGGACCCCAGCGAGGGCCGGGAGATAGTAGATGTGCTCAAAGGTCCAAGCCGTGTACTGGCCTTCGGCGACTGCATTGGCGCTGAAAGGAATGCCGTTGTAGGAGCAGGCCTTGCCGCCGGCCCCGGTGACCGTGTTGACATCGGAGGTGCCGAGCCAGCTGACGAAGTAGATCTTCGTGGCCCCGGCCGGAGCATTGCTGACGCCGTCGGTAAAGCTCGCGATCGCGACCGGATCCGGAGTGCGCAGGATGGCGCTCACATCGCCGCCACCGTTGTAACCGGAGTGACCGATCGTCTTCCAAGTGAGGCTGGGAATGGTATTGACCGTCCAGCCCGTGTTGGCCGGAGCCGCCTGCAGACGCGGCCAGAGCTTGAAGCCCGTGACGCCCCCCGCGACCACGCCGATCGCGGGATACGAATTGCCCAGGCCGTCGGTGAGCGGACCGGTGGGGTACGCCACGCCGGACTGCTTGACCATGTATTGGTTGACCGCAGCGCCAAAGGCGTTGGCATTGTTCAGCGTGCCGCCACCGAGTGACTCGGCTTCATAGGCCTCGCGGGTACCGGAATCCTCATTGCGACCGACGAAGAGAAGGAAGGTCGTGGCGTCGGCGGAATTGGCGGTGACGTCGGCCAGGGAAATAAAGCCCTGGGAAATCAGCGTCGCTCCCTGCTGCTGGGTGAGGTTGTAGTTGATCGCCGCCCAGTTGGTCGGATCGCTGGCGTTCACGCCGAGGCACCACTGAAAGGTGACGACCGCGACACCCTTGTTCTTGTTGGCCGTGGTCCCGGCGTTGATGAGACCCGCGGAGTTGATCGTGTTGGCGAAGGTCGAGCCATTGATGCCCGTGACCACCGTGGCGGCGGCATCGGCTGCCTGGGAATCGGTGAAGGCGATATCGGTGCTGCCCGTGTCCGTGTCCGAACCGGCGGCCACCGAGTTGCCGGCGGGCGTGTTCGCGAGGGTCGTGGTCACTGGCAGCTGGCTCAGGACGGTTGCATTGGCGCAATCGTACACGCCGGCGGCCGAACCGCTCCAATGGTTGCGGAACATGATTTCGTTGCCGCCGCCGTCGTAACCATAGACCACCGAGATGGTGGCACCGGTCAGGCTGGAGCCGATGAAGGCCCCCTGGGACACGCCGCCGGGAAGATTGGCGCCGGCGTGATTCAAGAGGGCGATTTCCGCATTGACCGCGGCGGTGCGAAAAGCGGTGGAGCCGGCAACGTCGACGACCGTGGGTGTGATCGCCGAGGCGAGGCTGGCGGCGGCACAGGCGAGCAAGCCCGCCGAGAATAGTTTCAGTGTTTTCATTTGAACGAACGAATTTTTAGTGTGTTTTGAGAGGGAGCCGGAAGCAGAGTGGGTCTGAGGAAGGAATGGTTTGTGAATGGGAGCTTCAGGTGCGGGACAGAGTAGCGGTCGAATGTGTCGTTTGGTTGCGGATTGAGTGACTGTTCTGAAAACATTGTGAAACTAAGTGTGTGACAGGATCGTGACGGCGCCTCAGGTCCCCTTGGCCGAGGCTGTCGCCGACGGCTTGGGCTTCGTGTCCGAAAACTCGGCCACCGCGTCGGTCAGGCCCAGCTTTCCGTAGTACTGGCGGAACTGCTCGAGCGCGTCGGGATCGCCGCGAAGCAACGTGGCCAGGCGGCGGGAATATTCGCGCACGCTGTCGCGTTCGCCGGCCGCCGCCGCCAGCAGCACCTGCCGGGTCCGCAGCTGGCGCTGGAAACCCGCGTTGCCCTCGGGCACCTGCTGTTCGATCTGCACCAGGACCGCCTGCGCCTCCGCCCCCTGCGAGCGGGCCGCGAGGGCGTCGCTGTAGCAGATCGCCAGACGGCCGAGATCCTCGCGGCGGACTGAGGCAACCTCGTAGAGCACGCGCGCCAGATCCGGCCAGCCCTTCCGGCCGGCAAGCTCCGCCAGCAGCACGGTCGCATCGGGGCGCCCGGCAAAATCCCGCAGATAGACCGCGATCTGCTCCGTCCAGCCCGGCGACCCCAGAACCTTGGTCGAGATGATGTCCAGCACGAGCACGCGCGGCGCCGGCTCCTTTGGAAAACGCTCGCAGGCCTTCAGCGCGGTCGCGAGGGCCTCCTTGGCCTGGCCGGTCTGGAGCTGCCATTCCGCGAGCTGCGCGTACAAGCCGTAGAACTCGGGTTCGGCGGTGACCAGCGCGGCCATCAGGTCGATCGCGGGCGTTTTTTGCCCGACGACCCAGAGCACCTGCGCCACCACCGGCTGGGCCCGGCGGTCCGCCCGCAATCCGGGATGGCGCTCCAGGACGGCCAGCGCCGCCGGACCGCCGCTGAGGGCGAAGGTCGCCTGTAATTCGGCGGTTTGCAGCAGCAGCGCGTTCGGTCCCGCCAGTCCCGGGGCGAATTGGCCGTGCAGCAGCTCGAGCACGTGGCGGTTGCGGCCGGTTGCAATCAGCAGCGTGAAGAGCGCTTCGTTCAACGCGCGGTCGTCCGGTCTCCGCACCAGCCCCTCCTCCAGGAGATTCACCTCCAGATTGGTCGCGCCCAGCGCGGCGAGAAATTTCGCCGCTTCCATCCGCCCGGCGGTGTTGTCGGGATCGCGCCGGACCGCCGAGATGAAATTCACGTAGGCCGCCTGGAAATTTTTCCCATTCCATTCCGTCCGAGCCTGGGCGAACTGCTGCGCCGCCATGGTGCGCTTGATTTCCGCGCTGCGTAACAACGCCACCTGGAAGAATCCGATACCCTCGATCCGAAGGGAGTAGCGCAGCCAGCAGTAGCCGGCGGTGACGCCCAGGAGATAAAGGCCGACCATCGCCACGCCTGCGATCAACGCCAGCCGGCGCAACACGCCGCGCGCGCGCGCGCCTGCGGGCGCCGCCCCCGAACGGAAGACCGGCTTGAGGGCCGGTTGATTTTTCGAGCTCATGGAGTTTTGCCGTCGTTGGGAGCAGCGGGAACCGGCGTCTGGGCGATCGCCCGTTCCAATCCGAAGAAATCGAGTTCCTGAGGCGCAGGCGGCGTGAAGAATGCATCGATCAGTCCCGGATTGGGCACCATCCGCGTGATCTCCATCGATCCCTTGCGCCCGTCCGGGCTCGTCTCGTCCTCCCGGTGGGAAATCGTCAGTCCGGCGAAATCGCGGAAGTCCGAATAACGGATCCGTCGCCCGTCTTTCATTTCGCGTCCGACCTCACGAAAATTCTCCTGGTCGATCAGGGCCGTGTAGCCGGAACCATCGGCCCGCGTCACCGCGACGCGGTAGCACTTCCGCCCCTCGGCGACCTCGTCCGCTCCCCGTTCGAAACTGCAGCCTTCGCCTTCGAACAACGGATCGATGAACTCTCCCATGTCGCGCACCGCGCCGGCCGCTTCGGCGGGAATGAGCTGCGGTGTCTTGCCCGGAAGTTGCCGCCAGTATTGCGTGCCGTCAAAGCCGACGACCAGACGGCTCGCTCCGCTCTGCTGGATCACCAGCCGAAAACGGTCCGGCCGGAGTTTGAAGACAAACACGTGCTGCTCCTCCCCCGCCGCGTTGTGAATCTGCGCTTCGAGCAGATAGGCCCGCAGCTTCGTCAGCGCCGCGCCCGACTGGTTGTGCCGGGAAAATTCGGAAACAATCTCGGTCGCAGTCAGCACCTGCGGCTTGGCCGGCACCACGACGATTTCCTTCCGCTCCCCCTTGGCCTCGCGCGATTGTTTGCAGAGGCGCAGCAGCTCGTCGTCCTCGATCCGGCCTTCCAACAGCCGGCGGGTGTTGAAAGCCGACAGCGCCTGGATGCGGGTGAACGTCTCGTCGGCCTCGTGCGACGACACCGTGGCTCCGTTCTGGGCGGTCAGCAGCACCGCGATGCGCCGCCGGGCCACAGTTTCGCGCAGGGCCGCTTGCGCCGCTCCGCCCAATTGTCCGCCGAGGTGGCGCAGCAACAGCGACTCGCAGTCGCGCCGGGGAAATTCCGCGCCCGGCAGCTGCCCGAACGCCACGGGGCTCTGGACCGAAAGCTCTTCCAGGAATTTTTCCGTCGCGAGGGTCGCCGCCTGCGCGGGGCAATCGGGGGCCTGCTCGTGAATCCAGGAGAGCACGTACGCCACCTTGGCGGGATCGAAGGCGCTCGGCGCCGGCTCGCTCCCGACTTCCGGCAGCTTGAAGGACGGCGGCGGCGAGATCGGTTTCGCGTCCGTCGTGTCGGCTGCCCACGCGCCCACCGTTAAGGAAAAGACCAGCAGTGCCGAAGCGAAAATCGAAAGACGCATACGTGAAAAAAATGTCATGCGCACTTTCAGGGTACTGCTTTTCTTCGGTCAAGGGAGCCGCGCACCCCTCGGCGAGAATTCACCTGTCCGCCATATTTTCGTCACAACGGCGTGACATGAATTTTTACCCGCCGCGTTTTTTCCGCACGCGATCTGCACTATTTCGGGTCCACCGAAAGGTCCGTTCACATGGTTCTGCTCGCCGGTCGCGCCGGGGTTTTGTGACAAATGTCTGACGATTGTGTGACATCGACCGCAAATGGCTGGCTGCGCCTTGACGCCGCGGCGAGTCCGCGTGAAAACGCATGGACCTCGCAGATTCTCAATTTGCCGGGCGCATTTCCGCCGTTCACTTCCTCTCCGCAGTTTCCTTCACCCGCCATGGCGACCGTACTCTCCTCTCCGCTCCAGCCCCGGATCATCCGCCGCTCCCAACTCCGCCACGCCCAGCCCGCCGCGCCGTCGACGAATTCCAATCCGCCGATCCCGCCGGAAGCCGCCCCCGCCCTGCCGCCGGTGTCCGTGCGCGAGCCTGCGCCCGTGGCGCCGCCGGCCAGCCGGGTGCAGATCGTCGATCATCCCGCGGCCATGCACGCCCTCACTGTTTTGCGCGACCAACAGACGCCGCACTACGAGTTTCGCACCACCAGCAACCAGCTCCTGGTCCTGCTGGCCGTGGAGGCCATGCGCTCGTTGACCCTGCGCGAGCGCCGCGTCGAAACGTCCGCCGGATCGTGGAACGGCGGCCTGCTCGCCAAACCGGTGGTTTTTCTTTCCGTCACGCGCGATGGCCTCGGCCTCTCGCACAACCTTGCCGACTGCCTGCCGGGCCTGCTCGTCGGGGGCATCAGCATCGAGCGGACCATCGAGAGCCAGGTTTTCCAGCCGCGCCTGCACCTCGCCAGCGCCCCGGCCCTGAGCGACGCCCGGGTCATTCTGTTCGACCCGGTGGTGAGCACGGGCTCCACTTCGGGAGTCGCACTCAACCTTGTCCGCCGGCTCGGCGCCAATGATATTTCCCTCGTCAGCTTCATTGTCAGCTCGCAAGGGCTGTTGCGCCTGCAGGCCGACTGCCCGACCCTGACCGTGTGGACCGCAGGCGTTGACAGCGATTGGGACCCCACCAAGCGCGCCTCCACCCAGGCGCTGGCGGATTTCGGCACACGGCTGTTCAGCTGAACGCCTCGCGAAGGCCGCGAAGGAAACGACGGCACCTTCCGGCCGCTAGTCAGTTTGGTGGAAACTGAGCACAGCGCAGGTTGAGTCCGCCCGGAGGTCGGGCGCCACCCAGGCCCGCCGGCTCGGCTCAACGGTGAACCAACGCCGCTTGTGTCTCGTTCTGCAAGCGCAATGCAGCACGGCGGCGCTGGATTTCCTGGCGGACCGCAGCGAGGTCATTCTCCGTCGACGCGGTCGATTCCTCGGCCGAAGGTTGCCCGGCCGAAGCCGCCGGACCACCGGCAAACGGTCCGAGCGCAGACCCGTTCATCAACTTCGGCCCCCGTCTTATCGACAGCTGCAACACATCAGACCCGTATTCCACGCTCAGAGTGGAGGCCGCCTCATCGAAATGCCGCACCGTGATCCGGCCCTCCGTTTCATTTTCCTTCAACCAGAACGAACGGCGGTATTCGGGTTCGTAAACACTGAAGATTTTTTCCGCGCCCTCGACCACGACGCCGCGGAATTCCACCGGGGCATTCGATGCGTCGGTCGTCGGCCCGCCGCTGCGGGTCTGTCCAAACGGGGAATTGTTCAGCAGGCTGTTGAAGGGAACCTGCTCCGCTCCCGCCCGCCCCGCGAGCAACGGAAGCAGCGGGAGCAACCGAACGACCAGCTTGGCGCAAACACGCATCACCCATGATCCGAACTCTCACGGCACCTTGGCAATTCCCCCGCGTGACATTGAGGTGAAATTCGCAGGCGGACCAGTCAAGCTCGCTTCGCGCGGTGCCTGCTGCCAAGGGTTGCACTCTTCCGCATTCGTTCCGCGCATGCCGTCCTCGCCTTCCATCCGATCGGTTTCGTCGACCCACACCGCTCCAGACGGCGGATCCCGTCCCCACCCGTCGGAAATCTCCCTGGCCGTCGTCGCCGGGCTGAACCTCTGTTTTCTGCCCTGGGCTTTTGGCGGGGTCGATCTCTGGAGCCAGGTCGTCAGCGCCGGGCTCGGCGCAATTGCGCTCGGCTTGGCGTTGCTGCCGCGATCCGGACGCACTGACGCGGCGACTGCCACCAGCGGTGCCGATCAGCGAGCTTGGTTGCGCTTCGCGCGGTTCCCGGGGTTCTGGGCCGGCGCAGCGCTGCTGATTTACGTCGGAATCCAGGCGCTGAATCCGGCTTTCGACTACCACCGGTCCAGCACCGAATGGCTGCTCACCCGCCGGTCGTATCTGCCCTGGCTGCCCGCCGGCATGAACGTTCCCCTGACAGATGCCGGTCCCTGGCGGGCGTTCCTGTTTTGGTTTTCGCCGTGGGCGTTGATGTGTGCGCTGTGGCTCGGCGTCACCCGCCGGTCGGTGGCGGCGGGTCTGTTGATCGCGATTGTGGCCAACGGTTTTGTTCTCGCCGCCTTCGGCCTGGTGCAACGCGCCGGTGGCGGCACGAAAGTCCTCGGGGTCCGCCCGACCATCGCCGGGGATTTTTTCGCCAGCTTCATCTACAAAAATCACGCCGCGGCCTTCTTCAACCTCGTCGCCATGGTTGCTTCCTCCCTGGCCATCCAAGCTCTCTGGCGCAATCGCCGGCACGCGGTGCGCCACGGCCCGGCGATCCTCCATTTCATTTTTGCGGTCACGCTGATGCTTGCGGTCGTCGTCACGACCTCGCTCTCCGGCGTCGCGCTCCTGGCGGCCTCGCTGCTGGTGCTGGTGCCGGTCACCGCGGTGCGTCTGCGGCGGACTTTCCCGGGCTCCTGGCCACCGGGACCGGGAGTGCCGGTCGCGGTCGTGCTCGTCGCGCTGGTGGGGATTATCGGCGTTTCGGCCGGATACGACCGGCTGCGGGAAAAAATCGAGATCAAGCTGGCCGGGGAAGGCCGCGAATCGGCCCGGACGCGCGCGCTGGCGGCGCAACAGGGTGCAGCGATGTTCGCCGACCGGTGGCTGTTTGGCTGGGGCGCGGGCTGCTTTCGCTACGGCTTCACGAAATACCAGCATGAGGTGCCGGAGCTGACCCAACGCGGCACCACCCGTTTTTTTTGGGAACACGTCCACAACGACTGGCTCGAACTCGGCATCGAACTGGGCGTGGTCGGCTTGGTGCCGATCGCGTTCATCGCGGGGTACTGGCTGAGGCAGATTGCCAACCGGAGGGTGTGGCGGCAACCGGCGCTTTCCTGGATTCTCGTCGGGCTGGGCGCACTCGCAGCTCACGCCGCGATCGATTTTCCTTTTCAAAATCCCGCCATATTGGTCACCGCCGGTGCGGTCGTCCCGCTGCTCCTTCGCTGGAGCGATGCCGGGACGGGGATCGGCGCGGTCCCGCGATCCTGAACGACGCTGCGCCTTCCGCCGGATTCGCAGTGATCGGGCCCGATGGAAGCGTGCAAAATATTCGCGCCCGACCCGATCACGAAGCCGCGTGCCCTTTTTGCGAATCAGGCAAAAGGCGGATTGCCTTCATGCCTCGCCCTTTGCGTTGGCCGACCACGGACAGGTTCTTTCAAGGAAGATTCCCGCAAAGGGCTTTATCCACAAGTTATTAACATCGACCAACTTGAAACTATTGCCGAAACTAGTTGCTTCCCAAATTTGTCCGCACATAGGTTACCGCTCTACCCATGAAAACTTCCGTGATTACGGCAGGTGGACAAGCCGGATGTCTCTTTGAAGGCGAGATTCCACAGACCTACTGCTTTGTCCCTGAAAACGTCATGGTGGTTGACGGCGAGGTCATCCACTTGGCCGAAGGCGACTATATTCGCAGCGGCTGGGACGTGAGAAACATGCGTTTCAACGAGACCTCGGACGGCCAGCATCTTTTCCCTGATACCGACCGCCCGATCTATGATATGAGCGCCGCGCCTGTGAGAACTTTTCTCCGACGCATCCAGCTTGTCCGTCCGGCGCCGGCGGCGTGAGTCGGAGGCGACCGGAAACGTCTCGCGGGAGATTCGCGGTCGCGGTTCTGTTTTTGCGGTTTGTTACGACGTGGAAAAAATTCCGCCGGAGTTTTCCTGATCGAAACCCATTCTTAACCTGGCCGGGTTGACCGACGGGTTTTTCGCTGAATGAGTGCGGGGCGTACCTTGGTACCACCCCGAACATCTCCACGCATGAACGTCCGATTTCTCCTCGCCGGTTTCGGTCTTGCCACCGCCGGCCTGATGGCGGGCACGGCCCGCGCCCAGACGGCCGGCCTCGACGTCGGCCAGTTCGCCCAACTGGTCCGCAACTACAACCTTGTCACCTTCGGCGACGCCAACCTGACGATGGACAGCCAGGATACCCAGGGGCCGCTTGCTATTGGCGGTAATTTGACTGTTGGCGGCGCGGTCCCTTTTGTCAATTTCAGCCAGTTCAGTTCCTCAGCCGATCCGACGCTCTATGTGAACGGAACCCTGGCAGTCAGCAATGGCGTCACGGCGATGCTGAACAACGGCTACGCCTCCCTGACCGGCGCGGCCAACACGGGCAGCTGGGATGGGACCCAGAAACGCTACACGACTTCCGCCGGCGGAATCCTGAGCACGGCGAACGCCGTGGGAGGAAATGCAAAAAGCGCGCTGGACCCGCGAACGAATCCCGCGCCGTCCTCCTGGAATTTTGCGTCGATGAAGAGCACGGCAACGTCGATCTCGAACAACCTCGCGGGCCTAGCGGCCAACGGCACCATCGGGGTGAGCGGACAGAACCTCGTCTTCAACGCCGGCTCCAACACCGGGGTGGTGGTCTTCAACCTGGACGCCGCGTTGCTGACCGGCAACGGGAGCATTTACAACGGCCAGAGCTTTTCCGGCATCAGCTTCGGCAGCAACAACAGCATCCCGACGAACACGGAATTCGTGATCAACCTCAAGAACGCCGCGGGGAAGACCATCTTCGGCACCGGCAACGGCGTAAACTTCAACCCGCCCGGCGGTGCGGGCGCCTCCCAGCTGCTCTGGAATATCGTGAACACCGGCGGGACGGACATCACGACCACCCTCGGCAACGGCGGTCAGTTTTTCGGCAGCGTGCTGGCACCGATGGTCACTTTGGCCAACGCCACCAATGCGCCGCTCAACGGACAGATTCTGGCCGATTCCATCACGTACTCGAACGCGGAACTGCACTACACCGGATTTGTCGCGATCCCGGAACCCGCCGGCTGGGCCGCCATCTTGGGCGCCACAGCTTTCGGACTGGTGGCGAGGAAACGGCGCATCGCCCGCGCCTGACCGGGACGGCGCCCGCCCTCCAATCACCGCGGCAAATCGGCCGGAGAATTTTTGCGCGAGTATCAACGCAATGCGACCGCCATGATCGGCGCAGCCCCGAAATCCGTCTCAGGCCATCGGGCCGAAATCGAAATGCTCCGAATCAACGCCATCTCCTGTGCGTGGAAATTCTCGCTCGTCTTCCTCCTGTTAACCGGCGTCCTTCCCTTCGCCCGGGCGGTCATCTTCTATTCGACCGGCGGTCTCAATTACAACACGACCGCACCCAGCGGCTCGCTTGCGGGCAGCGGCTGGCAGTGGGTCGGCTCGTGGATCGGTTTCCAGGCGGTGCCGATCGGGCCGTTTCATTTTCTCGCGGCCCACCATATCGGCGGAGCGGTCGGCGACGTTTTCGTCCTCAACGGCATCAGTTACACCACGACCGCGTTTTTCGACGACCCCGCCAGCGATCTGCGCATCTGGCAGGTCAGCGCCGCCTTCTCCTCGTGGGCACCGCTTTACCGCACCGGCGATGAAGTCGGCCGCGGCCTGGTGGTCTTTGGTCGGGGTTTGACGAGAGGAGGCGCCATCAGTGTCAATGGCGCGCTCAAGGGTTGGTACTGGGGCGCAAGCGACGGCCGGCTGCGCTGGGGACAAAACACGGTCGCGACGACTTTCAACGGCGGCTCGTATTGGGGGGAGCTGCTCTATGCCACCTTTGATCAGACGGGCGGGGTCAACGAAGCCGACCTGGCCTCGGGAGATTCCAGCGGGCCGGTCTTCATCAACGACGGGACGGGGTGGAAACTGGCCGGAGTGGCGGCGACCGTGGATTCCTATTTCAACACCACCAATTCCGGCAGCGGATTCATCGCCGCGCTCTTCGATGCGAGCGGACTTTACTACAGCCCGACGAACGGCAGCCCCTGGTCGCTGATTCCCGGACCCGGCCCGGTCCCTAGCGGTTTTTATGCCACCCAGGTCTCGGTTCGTGCGGCTTGGATCGATTCGATCGTGGCGCCGGTGCCCGATGACGTTCCGCTATTGTCCGGCCCCCAGATGGCGGTGTTCCTCGCGGCGCTGGCAGGCGGTGGCGCTTTCTTTCTCCGACGCGCAAAAACCGCGCCGTCCTGATGCCCATGCCCGAAAAATACCCCCATCGAAAATCTCCGGCCGCCCGCGCGTCGCGCAGCGAGACCAGCCGGTGGGCGGATCGCGCCCCGGTGCTGCGTTTCCTGCTCCGGTTCGGACTGTTGCTCGGTGCGTTCTACGCCGCGGTGCTCCTCCCGTGGTGCGATCAGGCGTTCTACCAATACCTGCGGCTGAACGCCCTGGTCTCTGGCGCGATTCTCCGCGGGCTTGGACAGGATGCGCAGGTCGCGAAAACCTCCATCCACACGGTCGGATTCGCCATTTCCATCCACCGCGGCTGCGATGCTCTTGAGCCCGCCTGGTTCTTCTGCGCGGCCGTCCTGGCTTTCCCCGCCCCGTGGCATCGCAAGCGCGCCGTTTTGCTGGTCGGGACCGCCCTCATTCTCCTGCTGAACCTGGTGCGGATTGTCAGTCTGTTTTATATTGGTCTCCGGGCGCCGGCGTTTTTTCCCACCGCGCATCTGGAACTGTGGCCAGCCGCTTTCCTCCTCGTCGCCCTGTTGCTGTGGATCGGGTGGATCCGGTCCGTGCCGCCCGGGGGAAAATCCCATGTTCCGGCTGCGCCATAGCCCGGTCGCCTGGTTTCTCCTGCGCTTTGTCGCGATCTACGGATTGCTGATCGCCCCGTGGCCGGGCTGGAACGCGCACTATGCCGGTTGGATGGCGGACTTCGGCTCGACCCTGCTTTCTCCGCTGAACAACCGGTGGATCGTGCGATTTGAAACCGAGGCGCGCACCCCGGCTCGCCCGCTGGACCTGAGAATCATCGTGGCCAACCCGGACCGGGTGACGGCAAGCGGCAATGCCCCCGCGGTGGTCCTCGAATTGGACGCGCGCGGGATCGGCTGGGTGCCCACCGCCTTGCTGATCGCCCTGATCCTGGCCACGCCGTTGCCGTGGAGCCGGCGACTGGGCGCGCTGCTGGGTGGACTCGCGGCCATCCACGCCTTGATCCTCTTTTCCATCGGCATCCATCTCCTGAGCCACAGCGACGCGAGCTCCGGTTTGTCCTTGGTGACACTTTCGCCCTGGGGGAAAATGGTCGCCGACGGGCTGGATGAGACCCTGATTACGCAACTGAGCCCGGGCTTGGTCTGTGCCGTCCTGCTGTGGGTCCTCGTCTCGTTCCGCCGCACGGACTGGCGCCTGCTTTGGGCCGCGTCGCGGAAAAACGTGCCGGATCGGTGACGCCGTCGTTACGATCAGGAGACAAATTCGGGCCGCCGGACGCGATTCTCCCTCTGTCGCACAGTGATTTCTTCCGAAGCTTTCGTGTTCACAAAATTTTAACCTGCGCGGCTTGCCCGATGATTTTTCCGGTCGTGCAATGCCGGGTCAGCGATCAGTCCACACCACTCACCCTACATTTGTCTACATGAACCACGAGACTACTCCGGGGCGTTCCACGCTTCCCTTGGTCGCAGCCGCAGGCTTGCTTGCGCTGCTTTTTGTTCCTCACTCCCTGGCGCAGAGCCTGATTCCCGGCGATCTCCTCGTCAGCCGCAGCACCTACGATGGCATCGCCTCCACGGTCACGGTCGGCCAGGCCCTGCCGGGCGGGGGCACCGCCGTGGCCGACGGCAGCAGCCTGAATGTGTTCAACAACGAGACTCCGGATCCCAGCTTTGGCATCACCTCGTCGATCCTGCTCGACCAGTACAACACCTCGTCGAACAGCGTGGACAACACCATCGACCTCACCCAAGCCGCAGCAAACCAAGGCGTGAACCTGAGTACGAGCTTCCCCTCGAAATCGGAACTGGCGTTGAATGTTTCGACCGACGGTTCGGCGGTCACGTTCATGGGCTACGTCGCGCCGGTGAACACGCTGGACGTCTCGAATTCCAACACGCCCGGGCACGTGGACGCGACCAATCCGGTGGCGTTGACCTACCAGCGCGCGGTGGCCCAGCTGAGCCTCAACGGCACGCTTTCCATCACTCCCACCAACGCCTACAGCGGCAACAACGGGCGCTCCGCGGTCCTCGCCGGCGGCAACTACTACACGGTGGGGAATGCCGGCAACGGCTCGGGCACCGAGCCGACCAACATCGTCAACAACACCGGCGTGCAGACCACCACTCCCGGAGGCAGCGCCAACACCACGGTGGTGGGCCAGCAGCAGGGCACGCCCGGCGCGTCCAACGGTTTCGAGTTCGGCTACGCCGCGACCCCGGCGGACAAATCCGGCAAGGACGACAATTTCCGGGGCCTGACCGTGTTCAACAACACGCTTTACGTCACCAAGGGCAGCGGCAGCAACGGGGTGAACACCGTCTATCAGGTCGGCGCCACGGGCTCGGTCAACAATCTCGCCGCGAATGCAAGCACGACCACCTTCTCGATCCTGTCCGGATTCAATACCACCTCGGCCAAGACCGCCACCACCGGTCCGAATCTCTTCGGCCTCTTTTTTGCGAACGCCAGCACGCTCTATGTGGCCGATGAGGGCGACGGCACCGCCGCCGATGCGGCCACGAGCACTTGGGCGGGTCTCGAGAAATGGGTCAACAGCAAGGCCGATGGCACGGGCACCTGGACCAAGGCCTACACCCTGACTTCCGGCCTGGGCCTCGGATCAAGCTACACGGTGAGCGGCAAACTGGCGAACGGCACCAGCGGATCGATCACCACCCTGACCGACGGCCTGCGGAACATCACCGGGGTCGTCAATGGAAGCAACGTCACGCTTTACGCCGTAACCTCGACGGCAGGCAGCAGCGTTACCGACTCCGGGGCGGATCCGAACAAGCTGGTGGCGATCACCGACACGCTGGGCGATACGACTCTGGCACAGGCCTCCGGCGAATCTTTCACCACCTTGGAGACCGCCGCTTACGGCGATGTGTTGCGCGGCGTGGCCCTCGCGCCGATCCCGGAGCCCTCGACCTACGCCGCCCTGATGGGCATCGCGGCCTTGGGTTGCGCGACAATCGCTCGCCGCCGGCGTCTCAGCCGCGTCTGATCATTTCAAAACATCGGCCGGAAATCCGGTAGCTCGAGCCTCGGTCCAAAAGCGGACCGGGGCTTTTTTTCTGGCGCGGCTTCACTGGGAAAATTCCTGCTTCACATCGGGAACCGCCGAGCCGTTCGGCGCACTGTGATTCTGTGATACCCAAGATTCGCCGTCCGGCACGCCGGGAGCTTGGGCATTTGCGCCCAGGCCACTTTGGCATTTCAGCTCTGCCTCTCACCATCTATATGCAAGTCTCAGTCGTCGCCCGTCCCGACACACAATTGTTACATATGCGCGGAGCGTGAAGTTGCGGCTTGCGACTCCTGCGACCGTTGCCAGTCAATAGCCTTTTAATCCGAAAATTTTCGCCATGAAACCTTCTCTCCTCGCGGTTGCATTCGCGGTCGCCGCTTCTGCCGCAGCGTGCGCCAATGCCCAGGTGTTGGGCGGGACCACCGATTTGTCCGCGTTGGAAATTCCGGTCGTTAGCGCTCCGCCCACGGACGCCACCAGCCGGCCCCAGTCCCTCCAGTCCGATCTGCAGATTCAGTCGCCCGTCGTTACGCCGCCCGCCACCGCACCGGTGGGAAATCCGCCGAACGTTCTGGCTTATTACTACCAGCTCTACCAGGAGCACCCTGATTTGAAGGCGGACTGGAATGACGGCCGATCCAATTTCGACCAAGACTACCAGGCGGCCCAGATCCCCGAGCCGGCCGGAACCTCGCTGGGTCTGGCTGCTCTCGCCCTCGGCGGCGCGGCTTTCGTTCGCTGGAGTCGTCGGCAAAAAGAATGCCGGACGTCCGCGCAGTGATCCGATAGTTTCAAAGAGGCTTGGTGCCCGGGGCGGGACTCGAACCCACACGGCCTTACGGCCAGGGGATTTTAAGTCCCCTGCGTCTACCATTCCGCCACCCGGGCGCGGTGGCTCCTTCATGCGGGTTCTATCCTGCGACGCGAGCCAAACCTCGCGGCACCGCAACGCTCAATCCCAACCGCCGGGGATTTAGACTTCGGCGCGGCAGCGCCGGCAAGCACGGACCGCGATGGCGATGTCACTTCGCGCCGGGCCGGCCACGAATCTCCTCACGGTCACGGCGCACCGGAGCGGTGCGCCCTCCCGGTCGATCGTACTCGAATCGTCCAATCGCTACGAGCCGCTGGCATAACCGCCGGAAATCCACGGGCCGGTTCCCCGGCTGGGGATCGCCTTTCTCGGAGCGCTCTCGTCCCACGCTTCGGATTCCTCGAAAAAAGTTCTTGCTTATTCTGGAACGTTCGTTCTTTTATACGTCATGCCTCGCGCCAAGGAATTCGACGAAACGGAAGTGCTCGACCAAGCTCTCGAGTTGTTCCGTGCGCGCGGCTTCAAACATACGTCGTTCGCCGACCTCGTCGACGAGCTGGGCGTCAGCCGCCAGAGTCTCTACGACACCTACGGCGACAAGCAGACTCTCTACCAGACCGCCCTCCGGCGTTACCTTGAGCGCGGCCTCGACGCCATGCGCCGCAAGCTCGAGGACCCCGCTCCCATCCGCGAGGTGCTCGGCAGCTTTTTCGACCGCATGATCGACGGCCAGTGCTCGAACGGCTCCCCCGGTTGCCTCATGGTCAATTCCATGGTCGAGCTCGCTCCGCACGACGCCGACACCCGCGCGCTCGCGCGGACCCATGCACGGGAGGTCGAAAACCTGTTCGCCTCACGCCTCAGTGCGGCCCAGCGCAAAGGCGAGATTGCCCACGACAAGGATCCCGTCGCCCTCGCCCGCTTCCTTTACCACACCCTGCTGGGCCTCGCCGTCGCCACCCGCGCGCTCGGCGAAACCACCACCCTCCACCAAACCGCCCACCTCGCCCTGCAAGTCCTCGACTGATTTTCTCATGCTATTTTTGGAACGTTTGTTCCAATTAAAATCGCCCTCCTTTCATGCAAAACAAAACCTTCCTCATCACGGGCGGCACCACCGGCATCGGCCTCGCCACCGCCAGGCTCCTGAGCGCCGAAGGCGCCAAAGTCCTCGTCACCGGGCGCAACCCGGAGACCCTCGCGGCCGCGCAAAAACTGCTTCCCGCCGGAACCATCATCCTGAAATCCGACTCCGGTTCGCTCGCCGACGCCCAGGCGCTCGGCGCGGAGGTGAAAAAACACACCGCCGTGCTCGATGGCGTTTTTCTCAACGCCGGCATCGGCCAGTTCGGCCCGATCGAGAGCATGAACCCGAAACACTTTGAAGACATGTTCCATGTGAACGTGCGCGGGCCGTATTTCCAGCTCCAGTCCTTGCTGCCGGTCCTGGCCAATCCGTCCGCGATCGTGTTCAACGCCTCGGTGGTGGCGCAGCTGGGCATGGCCACCGCCAGCCTCTACGCCGCGACGAAGGCCGCGGTCGTATCCTTGGGCAAAACCCTGGCCGTGGAACTCGCCCCGCGCGGAGTCCGCGTGAACACCCTCAGCCCCGGTCCGGTGAGCACGCCGATCTACCACAAACTGGGCCTGGGCTCCGACGCGCAAAAGGGATTCGAAGAATACATGGCCGCCCAGTCGCTGTTCAAACGCTTCGGCACGCCGGAGGAGGTCGCCAAGCTCGCACGTTTCCTCCTCTCCGACGACTCCAGCTACATCGTCGGCACCGACATTTTGATCGATGGCGGCGTCCGGCTGACCTGAACGCTCGTACCCTCCACCTATGATCGCCGCCACCATCATCCTCGCCGCGCTGACCCTCCTGGTCGCCACCGACGCCGGCAGCTCCGCCGACTAAAGAGAAAACGAATACGTCGTCAGCCTGGATGCGCGCTACCTCTTCTTCGTCCACGCCGCGAACGGCCCGTCGCACGAACCGCGCTGACCCGATCGCGCGGGGTGGGCGGCTTCCGCAGACGGAACAACGGTGCAATCGATTGGTTTGCTCGTGGGAGGGACTTTATGCCCCGACTCGTCGCGGGTAAACCCGCTCCCTCATCAACCAGCGGAAGCGAACTGAGCCGCCACCGGCGAAGGCGGAGCGAACGAGCACAGAAGAAGGCGAGAGAGGCCGGCTTGAACGCAGCGGAAACATTTTCCTGTCCGGTGACTCAGTTGGCCGCTTGCCGGCGTATATAGAAGGTCGGAGCCGGGTTTGTTCCGGTCTCCGTGCAAGCGTCCTTTCCCTCAAATCCATTCGATATCACCATGAAGATCTTTCCGCGCTGCCTTCTTTTCATGCTTTGCTGTCTGCCGGCCTTTGCCGAAACGAACTTTTTTGCCGAAGCTGGGGTCAGCTATATCACCCTGCGACGGGCGCGGTACGAGCCCGGGGCCGGAACCTTCGCCGTCGAGAGCGAGGACAAGTCTCGGACATCCCCCTTTGTCGGAATCGGCTATGCCTTTTCCGACCGCTTCGGACTTCGTCTATCCTATCAGAATGTCGGAAGCCTGGACGCGACGACCCTTTCGACTCTCCCGTTTCCTTCCGTGCCCGGCGTAACCGCGGGCAGCCTGCCCCAAGGCAACTTCCAGAACCAGATCCACGACAACGTCCGGATGTTGGCCTTGGCTCCCGAATTCAAATGGAGTCCGATCGCGAGGCTGACCATGACCTTGTCGCCGGAATTGAACTGGGCGGATGATCGCGGCCAGACCACCTCAATCGCGTTGGGGGACTATCACCCGCCCGCCACCCGCCCCCGGCCCGTCACGGTAGACCGATCGGCCAGCAACCTGACCTTGGGCGGCTCGATCGGAGCCGCCTGGTCGTTGAACGAAAAATGCAGCTTTTCGCTCAGCTACCGGTATGCAGACCTGCAGCCAAGCTGGAACCGGCAGGCGCAGATCCTGTCCGCCGCCTTGCGCTGGCATTTCTGACCGATATGGCGCAACCGGGCATTGAATTGCATCGCGCAGGCCGCTAACCACACGAGCGCCGTGGTCCAATTCGATGCCGCCACCCTGGAAACGCACCGCCGGCTCGTTTCCCGTCTGGCCGCGGGAGAAACCGAGGCCATGCAGCTCCTCTACCTGGAGTTTGCTGCGACGGTCCACGGCATCGTCCGCCGGATTCTCGAGGACCCGGAGGACGCCCGCGAGGCCGTACAGGACACGTTTATCAAGGTCTGGCGCCAGGCTTCGGCCTATCGACCCGAGCGCGGCGAGGTCGTGGCCTGGCTGGTTTACATCGCCCGCCATTCCGCGATCGACCGCGCGCGCAAGGGCGCGCGCCGCCGCCGGTTGCATGACGCCTTGCAAAAGTCTCCGGCTGAAACGGCCCAGCCGCCCGCGGATCTCCCGGAAACCGTCACCATGCACCTCACCCAGCTTTCTGCCCCGCAGCGACAGGCCCTGGAGCTCGCGTTTTTCTCGGGCTATACCCAGGCGGAAATCGCCCGCGCCATGCAGACCCCGGTGGGCAACGTGAAGAACCACCTGCGCCGCGGACTGGCCAAACTCCGGCAGATCGTCACCCGCCATGACTGAGGATTTCAACCCCGACGCCTTCCGCTACCTGCTCGACGAACTCGACGCGGGAGAGCGCGCAGCTTTTGAGTCCCGTCTCGCGCGGGATCCCGCGGCCCGGTTGGCCCTGGCGGATTGCGCCGCCGCCGTCGCCCAATTTGCCTTGGAGTCGGCGCCGGCCGAAGCGCTGGCTCCCGGAGACCAACGCGCGATCCTGACGGCTGTCCTCTCCGCCGCAGGCGCAACTCCGGCGAAACGCCCCGTCCCGGCGACTTGGAAACGGTTCGGCTGGCCGCTCGCGGCGGCCGCCTTGCTCGTTTTGAATCTGCTGCAATTTTTCCGGCCGCCTTCACCGGATGCGATCCCCGCACCTCCGCCCGGACTTCCGCCGCCCACGCCCGTCGTTCGGCACTCTTCTCCGGCGGAAAATCCCGCCAGCGAGGCGGTCGCCGATGAGCTGCGTCGTTTGGAACAGCTTCGCGCCGAATATGCGAACCTGGAACTCGCCCGCAACACCCTGCGCGCGGACAACGAGGCGATGATTCGCCGACGGGCTTTGATCGACAAACGCATCGGCCGGCTCGCGGCGATGGAACTCGTCGATCCTGCCAGCTATGCGCGAGGCGAAAGACGGGGTTTGGTCGCGATTGCCCGCGGACTTTTGACCGAACCGGGAATCGTGATCTCGGATCCGGCCGATCGTCCGCCCGCGCAACAGCCCGACAACCCCGCCGCCGTTTCACCGGGCGCGACGCCGCCGCCGCAGACACCGAGTACCGGTCAACCCTATGCATGGTCGGTCTTCGACGAAGAGGAAGCCCGGGGTTATCTGAACTACTACAATCTGCCCACCGTTCCGCCCGACCAATCCCTGCAGCTGTGGGTAAAACAGGCGGGCTCCAGCACCTATCAGAACGTCGGAGAAGTGACTCCGCCAAACGCCAACGGCGCCGGAAGTGTCACCTATCCCCTGCCCAAGGGATCGCCGCCACCAACCGAGGTCCTCATCACGCAGGAACCCCGCAATGCGACGCCGATCCAACCCACCAGCGGGACCGCCGTGGTCCGGGGTCCCTGAGAGGACCGGCACGACGCGGCGCGGCGCACCCGTCGCGGCGTGTCCGCAGGCAAATTTCTAAGGAGCCGCGGCCTTCTCCGCCGCGAGCTGGTCGCGGTAGGCTTTTTCCGAAACGGCCAGAAGGTTGTGCCAGCCCGCCGGATCGACCAGCGCCTCCACTCCCTCGCCGCGATCCATCCGGGCAAACTTATCCGCCATGCCGAATTGAATCGGATGGGGTCCGAAAAAAATGTCGCACGGCAATGCCTTGAGCCGGGCGAAAGCGGTCTCGTAGTCCTGCGCGATTCCGGGGTACGAGGCGTTGCGCAGCAACCTGACGCCGGGATTGATGGTCAGGCTGCAGAAGAACACCACGTGATAGGTGCGGCCCGCCTCGGAAACGTCCATCGACCAGGTGGTCGCCCCGCGCGTGTGGCCGGGTGTGAGATGCGCGGTCAGGGTGACGCCGCCCAAGGTAATCTGCTCGCCGTCGGCCACAATCTGATCGACCGCCACGGGCGCATAAACCTTGGTGTCCCGGGGAAACGGGAGAAAATCATCCAGCCCTCCCGAGGCGAGCACCTGCGCATCGGCCGCGCTGGCGAAAACCCTCGCACCAGTGAGCTTCTTCATCAGGGCGTGCCCGCCGACGTGATCCACGTGGGCGTGGCTGCTGAGGATGATTCTGATATCCTCGAGCTTGAACCCGAGCAGCGCCACGCTCCGCTGGATCAGAGGCACCGTGTCCTCGAAACCGGTGTCGAGCAGGATGTGTCCGGCCGGAGTCGTGATCAGAAACGAGCTTACGCCGCTCGCGCCGACATAGTAAATGTCGCCCACGAGACGGCGGGGAGGCACCGGCGCCTTCATGGCCTCGAAAAGAATCTTCACCCAGTCCCGCGTCGGCGGGGGCGCCAGCGGGCCGGCCGGGGCGGCCGCCATCGCGAGAAAAGCGGCGAGACCGAGACCCAGAGCGGCGATGAAACGAGGCCGGGACATGAACATATCGTCTGACGTTCAGGAGGAGCGGGCCGGCGCCGGCGTGGCGGCGGTGGTGACTTCAAAAACGTAGTACGTGGCGGGCACCGGCCCCGGGTTGCTCAGGCTGTGCTCGTCGTTGGGGGCCAGAAACAGGATGGAGCCCACGCCCGCCCGCCGCACGACGCCGTTGAGGGTCGCCTCTACCTGACCTTCCTTGACCACGACAATGGCCTCCTGCGGATGCCGGTGCCCGCGCGGCGCCACAGCTCCTGGGTGCAGCGTGGTCGCATGCGCTGCCAGGCGCACGCAGGTCACCGTGGGGGAATCGAAAATATCCCGGCGCTCGCCGAGATCGCTCGGCCTGGCCGCCAGCGAGGCCCATTCGTAGATTCCCGAGCGCAGCCGGTCGGGAGCCGCGGACTCGGCGGCCGCCTGCGCCGGAGCCAACCGGGTGGCCGCCGTGGTCAGGTTGAACACGTAGTAAACCGCGGGAATTTCGCCGACGCTCGTGACGTTGTGCAGATCGTTCGAGGCAAAGAAAAACAACGCGCCGGGACCGACGCGGCGAACCCGGCCGTTGATCGAGACATCAAGCTCGCCTTCCTTGAGCAGGATGAATTCCTCCTGCGGATGGCGGTGCGGCAGATGGGATATGCGGCCCGGCAGCAGCGTGCTGATGTGGCATTCAAAACGCTCGAGGGTCGCGGTCGGCTGGTCGGCGACATCGCGGCGGGCGCCCACGCCGGTCGGTTTGGCGGCGAGATCTCGCCACTGGAATACGCTCGTGCCCAACCGCGGCCGGGCCGCGGCCTCCTCCGCCCGCATCGTCGCCCCCGGGAGCGAAAGCATCAACAACCAGGCCGTTGCCACGCAGAGGAGTTTCATGGTCGAATGCAGGCTAGCCCGAAAAAACGCCCGGGGCAACCGCACAGTGCGGCGGACTCCAAAAGCGGGCGCCCGACTGAAACGACGATGCGAAACACCCGGACAGGGAAAAAGGCGGTGCCGAATTCAGTCCCGATCGGTAGCGCGGGCCGGTGGGTGTTCATGAATCGTTTCGGGACCAGATCGGATGAACGGCCGCTTCTTGGGACCAGCCGCAGCAGCCGACCGGCGGCCGTTGATTACGGGACAATGACGACTCTGCGGCCCGCCAGGTCTTGCCGCCGCCACGCGCTCTCGACGTCGGCGAGGGAAACCGGCTCGGTATCGATGCGGAGTTTTCCCCCCGCCGCGAGTGCCCAGAGTTCCGGGAAGGCGTCGAAGATGGCCGCGTGTGGAATGCCGCCACCCCCACTGCCGTAGATCTCGATCCGTGAGCTGCGCAATGCCGCGGCGGAGAGTGAGAGGGTCGGGCCCGCCATTTCCCCGATCTCAATCAGCCGGATTCTCGACGACTGGGCCTTCAAGTCATGGCCAGTGAGCGCATCGAGGAGCACCGCCGTGGGGTGGCCCCACAAGTAGTCGAGAATGATGTCGAATGGCTTCTGACCGGCCTCGCGAAGAAAGGCTGCAGTCAATTCGCGATCTGACTGGTCAAGCGCGATGATCGCGTCCGCTCCGAGATCGGACAACGTTTCCAGCACGTGCCGGTTGCGGCCGGCGGCGACGACCCGCCCGGCGCCGAGGTGCTTGGCGATCTGGATGGCGAGTTTGCCAGCGACCCCGGTCGCTCCGAGGATCAGGACCGTCTCGCCGGGCTTGAGCTGGGCGCGCCAGACGAGCGGAAGCCAGGAGGACAATGCCGGATTCGGCAGAGCCGCGGCGCTGACATCGTCGACTGCGTCCGGAACCGGCAAACACCAGGCCCGCGACACGACGGTTCGCTCGGCCATCATCCCGTAGGGTGGCCGCGCGCCGCCGCAAAACACCCGCGTCCCATCGTCGAGGACACCCACGCCATCGAGACCGCAGACGACCGGCAATTCGGCGTGGCGATCATAATGGGTGCCGCTCGCAAGCGCCTTGTCTATATTCTTCAACGATGCGGCGCGGACGCGGACGGCTACTTCACCCGCGCGTACTTCCGGATCGGGGAAATCCTCAAAGCGAGGCGGCTGTCCGAGCGTGTGCAGAACGGCAGCTTTCATTTGATGGGTTCATGTCACTGCTGGCACCCACCGGAATCCAGATTAAAAAGCGTCCGGATGGCGGCGCCCCCAACGTTGCCCGGCGAGCCAGGGGCCTCATCTGGATTACAAACACCCGGTTGACACCGCATGAAGACCGAGTTCACGCGGGAATCGAGAAAGTGAGAGCAAGAGCCTGGGAAGCGGTCCTTCCGGAAACAGCAGCTGAGGATCGGCTGAAGGGGGTTAAACAAATCGCCTCTCGAATCATTTCTGGGCTTTCCCCGCATATTCGTCGGAAGGTTGCCGCCCATTTTGAAACGCGAAGAGGGGAGCCGTTGAACTCACGCGACCCAAAATTGTGACCGATTTGCCCCATTCGACGGGCTCAACTAGGCTCGACGTGGCCGTTCTTCTTGCCACCTGCGATGAACACTCCGTCTTTTACTTATGAAACGCACTGCGTTTCTTTTCACTGTGAGACATGGCCCTGCTACGCCAAAGCTTCGCGGGGCATCCTTCGCGGGCAAAACCCAAGCGTGCAATCGCCAATTTAATTCTTTGCCGAGAGAGGGCCGTGCCATCCAAAGCTCGCAGAGCGAAGGATGGCGGAGAGGGGGGGATTCGAACCCCCGGTAGGTTGCCCTACGCCCGCTTTCCAAGCGGGTACTTTAAACCACTCAGCCACCTCTCCAGCAAACAAGGGAGGTCGAATAAAGGGCGCCGGGCCGCTCCCGGTCAACGGAAATTCCTGCCTCCCTCTTCCGGTCCCCGGCCCTGCGTTGCAATCCTACGGCATCCGGCACATGGTCCGCCTCGGCATTCGCATGAGCAAAAAACGCATCATCATCATCGGCGGCGGGTTCGGCGGCGTGAAGTGCGCCAAGACCCTGCGCCGGCGCCTGTCACCCGCCGAGGCCGAGGTGGTCCTTTTCAACAAGGAAAACCACCTCGTTTTCAGCCCGCTGCTGGCCGATGCGGTCGGCTCGTCGCTCAACATCCTCGACGTGATCGTCCCGCTCCGGCAGCTGCTCCCGGCCGTGGTCTGCCGCACCGAGGAGGTGCTGCGCGTCGACCTCGCGCAGCAAGAGGTCGAGTTCGAAGGCTACGACGGCCAGCCGCGCCGGATGACCTACGACCACGTCGTCCTGACCCCGGGCAGCATCGCCAACCTCAACGTCGTGCCCGGCATGGGCGACCATGCCTTCCCCTTGAAAACCGTCGGCGACGCGGCCGTTCTGCGCAGCCACGTGCTGCAACAGCTCGAAAAAGCCGAGGTGTGCGACGATCCGGAACGGCGCCGGTGGTATCTCTCTTTCATCGTCGTCGGCGGCGGCTACAGCGGCGTCGAATCGGCCGGCGAAATCAACGACCTCGTGCGCGGCAGCGTGCGCTTCTTCCACAACGTGCGCGCGGAGGACGTGACGGTCACGCTGATCCACTCGCGCGACCAGCTGCTCCCGGAAATCAGCCCGTCGCTGCGCGAATTCGCCCGGGCGAAAATGGCCCGCGCGGGCATCACGATCAAACTGAACAGCCGCGTCATGCTCGCCACCGGCGAGGGCGTGGGCCTTGCCACCGAATTTGTCCACGGCGGCACGATTGTCTGCACGATCGGCAGCA
Source organism: uncultured Opitutaceae bacterium (assembly GCA_964477955.1). Lineage (GTDB taxonomy): Bacteria > Verrucomicrobiota > Verrucomicrobiia > Opitutales > Opitutaceae > Didemnitutus. The sequence goes on along the minus strand of CAYZGG010000003.1, from coordinate 24,609 downwards.
CCACGGCGCCGGTGGTCGAACGGCTCGATTCGCCCAAGGAGAAGGGCCGGCTGCTGACCGAGCCCGACATGCGCCTGCCGGGGCGCGCCAACGCGTGGGCGCTCGGCGACTGCGCAAACATCGTCAACGCCCACGACGGCCAGCCCTCGCCGCCCACCGGTCAGTTCGCCGAACGCCAGGGCCGCCAGTGCGCGGAAAACATCCTGCGGATCATGCGCGGCGAAACCACCCGGCCCTTTTCGTTCAAGGTGCTCGGCCAGCTCTGCTCCATCGGCGGCCACAACGCGGTGGCGGAACTCTTCGGCTTCCGCCTCTCCGGTTTCTGGGCATGGTTCGCGTGGCGCGGCATTTATCTCTTCAAATTGCCCGACTGGTCGCGGCGCATCCAGGTCGGCATGGACTGGGCCTGGCTGCTGTTCTTTCCCCGCAACCTCGCTCTCCTCAAGACCGATGTCACCGACCGTGTGACGCACGCGCATTACGAAAAGGGCGACTACATCTTCCGCCAGGGCGACTCGCCCGCCTGCTTCTATGTCATCGAACAGGGCGAGGTGGAAATCGTCCGGACGATGCCGGGGAAAACCGGGGAGGAGTCCTTGGCGGTTCTCACGGCGGGGAGTTTCTTCGGCGAACGCGCCCTCATCGACAACCGCCTGCGCGTCGCCTCGGCGCGCGCGCGCCAGGCCACCGAAGTCGTCGTGATGGGCCGGCAGGTATTCGGCACGATTTCAAAATCGCTCGCGCCCTTGCGCGCGGCGCTCACCGCCGCCATCACGCGCCGCTCCACGGGTTTCTGGGAGGAGCGCCCGCAGGTGGTGGCCGCGCTGCAATCGTTTCAACTCGCCGATTTCATCGAACCAGCCCCACAGCCCGTCCTGCATCCGCAGGCCACCCTGCAGGAGGTGACGCGCCTGTTTGCGGGAAATCCCGCGGATTTCTTCTACGTTTCGTCGGACGGTTCGCGCCTCGATGGATTGATCACTCTCACCGACCTGCTGCGCGCGCAGAGCGCCGACACCCCCGCGGCCACGCCGCTCGCACAGTTCATGACCCGCGAACCCGCAGTGGTTGCCGCCACCGACAGCTGTCTGGCCGTGGCGTCAGCCTTTCGCGAGCACGGCTACAAATCCCTCCCGGTGGTCGCCGACCGGGAAAACCACCGGATCGCCGGCTTCGTGCGCGCCCGGCGCCTCCTCGCGCAGGTCGTGACGGAAACCGGTTCGACCGCCGTCAGCCGGTCATAACCCACCCCACCCCGGAAAGCCAGTTGCCAAAAACATCGCCCCGAGTAGGGTCGATCCTTCCCGCCTCACCGGCGCTGCGCGATGCAAGATCTCACCGACCTCTACCAATCCGTCATCCTCGATCACAACCGCCGTCCGCGGAACTATCAGGTGTTGCCCACCGCCAACCGCGTCGGCTCCGGCAACAATCCGCTGTGCGGCGACGAGGTGACGGTCTATGTCCGGCTCGACGGCGACAAGATCGCCGAAATCAGTTTCCAGGGCAGCGGCTGTGCGATCTCGCAAGCCAGCGCGTCGCTGATGACGGTCAACCTCAAGGGCAAAACGATCCCCGAGGCCGAGGCCATCGCCGGCGACGTCTTCAATCTCATCAAGTCCGGCGACGTGAAGGATGACGAGCTCTCCGATCTTTCCGCGCTCGCCGGCGTGCATCAATTTCCCGCGCGCATCAAGTGCGCCTCGCTGAGCTGGCACGCCGCGATCAACGCGGTCAAGGGCGACGCCACGACGGTCACCACCGAAAAAACCAGCGACTGAGCCGGCCTGCTTGCCGCTCACCGCTCACTGCCAACTGCGCCCCGCCCACTTTTCATGTCCTCCGTCTGGAAAAACGTCCGCGCCGATTTCCCGATCCTGCACCAGCAGGTCCACGGCAAGCCGCTCGTGTACCTCGACAACGCCGCAACGTCGCAAAAACCGCAGTGCGTGATCGACGCGCTGAGTCATTATTACGAGCACGACAACGCCAACGTCCATCGCGGCATCCACGCGCTTTCGATGCGCGCCACCGACGCCTACGAAAAGGCCCGCGAGCGCACCGCGAAATTCCTGAACGCCGCGAACCCGGCCGAAATCGTCTTCACCGCCGGCACGACCGACGGCGTCAACCTCGTGGCGAATGCCTGGGGCGACGAAAACTTGGAGGCCGGGGACGTCATCCTGCTCACCGAGATGGAGCATCACTCGAATCTGGTGCCCTGGCAGCTCCTCGCCCGGCGCACCGGCGCGAAGCTGCGCTACCTGCCGATCGTGCCCGGCGACACCGGCCTGCTCGATCTGGCACAACTCGACAAGGTGCTCACGCCCGAGGTGAAGATTTTTGCCTTCACGCACGTTTCCAACACCCTGGGCGTGATCAATCCCGCGGCCGAGCTTTGTGCCGCGGCGCGGAAGGTCGGCGCGCTCAGCCTGGTCGACGCCGCCCAGAGCGCGGGCCACATGCCGCTCGACGTGCAGGCGATGGGTTGCGACTTCCTCGTCCTCTCGGGTCACAAGATGTGCGGCCCCACCGGCGTCGGCGTGCTCTACGGCCGTGCACCGCTGCTGGACAACATGCCGCCATATCGCGGCGGCGGCTCGATGATTTCCTCCGTGGAATATTTCGAGAGCAAATGGGCGCCCGCCCCGGCCCGGTTCGAAGCCGGCACCCCGAACATCGCGGACGCCATCGCCCTCGGCGTGGCCATGGATTATCTCGACGGCCTCGGGCGTGAGGCCATTGCGCAGCACGATGAAAAACTCGCCGCGCTCGCCTACCACCGCATCCAGGCCGAGGTGCCCGGCATCCGCGTGCTCGGGCCGGCCCATCACCGCAGCGGCGTGGTCAGTTTCGCCCTGCCCGGTGCGCACGCCCACGACGTCGTGACCCTCGCCGACCAGGAAGGCATCGCGTTGCGCGGCGGACATCACTGCAACCAGCCGCTGATGCGCAAACTCGGCCTGAACTCCACCTCCCGCGCCAGTTTCTATTTCTACAATACCGAGGAGGAAATCGAACGCCTCGTGGCCGCGCTGAAGAAGATCCGGAATTTCTTCGCCGGCTGAGCGACCTCCCTTGGAGCGCCTCCGGGCGATCGTCCAATCCGGGACCGGCTTTGGGCAAAATGTGCACAGCCGGTCCGGCGGCATTCGTCTAACCTGTCCGCACCATGGTGTCTCCACGCTACACCGTTCCACCGCTACCGCATGCCGAGCCCGCGCTCGAGCTCGTGCGCAAATACAACCTGCCCGGGCCGCGCTACACGTCGTATCCGACGGCACCGCACTTCACGGAGCAGTATGACCACGAGGCGCTGTTCGCCGAGATCGCGGCGGACAACCGCGACCCGACGCGTCCGCTCTCGCTCTATTTTCACCTGCCTTTCTGCGAGACCCTGTGCTGGTATTGCGGCTGCAATACCGTCATCACGCAGCGCCGCGCCTCAGCCGCCGACTACGTCAGCCTGCTCGTCAAGGAGCTCGCGCTGACCGCGCCGTTGGTGAACCGGCAGCGGCCCGTGACCCAGCTGCATTTCGGCGGCGGCACCCCCACCTTCCTGCCGCCGGCGGAAATCGACCGCCTCGGCCAGGCCATCCGGTCGGTGTTTTCCTTTGCGCCCGATGCGGAAATTTCCGTCGAAATCGATCCGCGCCGGCTGACCCGGGAGCACGTCGATGCCTACCGCCGGCTCGGCTGCAACCGGGCTTCGCTCGGCGTGCAGGACACGAATCCCTCCGTCCAGCTCGCGATCCACCGCTGGCAGCCGCTGGCGTTGACCCGCCAGGCAATCGACTGGCTGCGCGAGGCCGGCTACGAATCGGTCAGCCTCGACCTGATCTACGGCCTGCCGGCACAGACCACGGAGTCGTTTACGAAGACCCTCGAAGACGTCATCGCGCTCAAGCCCGATCGCCTCGCGGTTTTCAGCTATGCCCATGTTCCGTGGCTCAAACCCTCGCAGAAAATCTTCGACCAGCGCCGGCAGCTGCCGTCGACCGAGGAAAAGCTCGCGATGTTCTCCGCGGCGACGCGAGCCCTGACCGCGGCGGGCTACGTGCACATCGGCATGGATCATTTCGCCCGGCCCGACGACGAACTCGCCCGGGCCCACGACAACGGCACGTTGTATCGGAATTTCCAGGGTTACTCCACTCGCGCGGGGGCCTCGCTGTACGGTTTCGGCATGTCGTCGATTTCCCAGACCGAAGGATCGTTCCGGCAGAACGGCAAGGAGCTGCCCGCCTACGAGCAGGCGCTCGCGGCCGGCCGGCTGCCCATTGAACGGGGCTTCCTGCTCAGCGTAACGGACCGCCAGCGTCGCGCCCTGATCATGGAAGTCATGTGCCGCCACCGCGTCGACTACGGCGTGCTCTCGCAACAGCTCGGCCTCGATGTGGTCGCGGCCTATGCAACCGAAATCGCTTCCCTCTCCGACCTCGAGGCCGACGGGCTCGTGAAACGCGACGCCGGAGGCTTTGAGATCACGCCGCTCGGCGGGCTTTTCCGGCGCATCATTGCCATGCGCTTCGACGCCTATCTCGACCGCGGGCCGCGCCGGTTCTCGCAAACGGTATAGCGACAGGACCGAACCACCGTCGGGCGCTTGCGACACCCGGGACGGCGGAACTAACCGCGTTTGAGCTTGAGCAGGCGCTCGCCCGCTGCGTGGAGCGTCTCATGGCGCTTGGCGAAATTCAGCCGCACATAACGGTGTTCCGGCGTGTCGAAAAAGACCGAGCCAGGCACCGCGGCCACGCCGATCTCGCGGGCCATCCAGCGGGCAAACTCCACGTCGTCGGTCCGGCCGAACGGGGACACATCGAGCATGACGAAATATGCGCCCTGCGGCCGGGTGTAGGCCAGGCCGGTCTGGTCAAGGTAGCCGAGCAGGATGTCCCGGCGCTCCGCATACTCCCGCGTCAGTCCGGCATAATATTCGTCCGGCAGCTGGAGGCCGGCGACGATCGCGTGCTGCAGCGGGGCCGCCGCGCCAACGGTGAGGAAATCATGTACCTTCCGGCCCTGCGCCACGACCGCCGGCGCGGCGTGCACGTAGCCGATCCTCCAACCGGTGATGGCAAACGTCTTGGAGAGTGAACTGCACATGATCGTGCGTTCGGCCATGCCCGGGAGCGCGGAGAGGTAGGTGTGCCGGTGCGGGGGAAACACGATGTGCTCGTAGACTTCATCGGTGATGACAAAGGTGTCGAACTCCCGGGCCAGCGCGGCAATCTGCCCGAGCTCGCCGGACGTGAACACCTTGCCGGTGGGGTTGGAAGGATTGCAGAGGATGAACGCCTTGATTCCGCTGGCAAAAACCCGGCGCAATTCCGCGGGATCGAAGGTGTAGTCCGGCGCCTGTAGGTGCGCAAAAACGGGCCGGGCCCCCGACAGGATCGCATCGGCGCTGTAATTTTCATAGAACGGCGAAAAGAGTCCGATGCTGTCCCCGACATCGCAAACCGTCATGATCGCCACCATCATCGCCTCCGTGGCGCCGCACGTCACGATGAGGTGGGCGTCGGGATCGCAGGCCAGGCAGGTGTGGCGGGTGAGTTTCGCCGCGAGCGCCCGGCGCAGCGGCAGCGCACCCCAGGTCACGGCATATTGGTGGTGGTCGCCGTCCATCTCCGCGCGGGCGGCGGCGAGGACCGCGGGGGGCGGGTTGAAATCGGGAAAACCTTGCGAGAGATTGATCGCGCCGTGCTCAAGGGCGACGCGCGTCATCTCGCGAATGAGCGACTCGGTGAAAACGGCCGTGCGGCGGGAAGTGGGCGGCATGCCCAAAAAACTGGCGATCCGGACGCCGGCGGCAAGCCCACCCCATGGCTTAAGCGCGGCGCGCGCTCAGGGCGGGATGACCAGTTCCATCCCGACGTGCAAATCGCCTTCGTTCCTCATGACCTTGCGGTTGGCGTTGTAGATTTCATGCCAGCGGGCCCGATTGCCAAAATATTTCTGCGCCAGGTTGGACAGCGTGTCTCCCCGCTGCACCGTGTGTTTCCGCGCCGCGCCGTGGGCCGGGGCCGGAGGGGTCGGCGCGGATTCGCGCCGCGAGGCGGCGCTGGAGCTCTTCGGCGCCGGGGCCGGAGGCGCAACCGGTTCGGGGGTTGGTGTCCGCATGCGGACGGTGGGGATGCTCTCGAAGGTAAGATTGAAACGATTCGGATCCGGAGGCGGTGCCGCGACAGAAGGAATGGGGCCGGACGGCTCCGGCAGCGGGGCGTCCGCCACCTCGCGGCCGGCCTTGAGGTCGGCGACCTGCTGCTTGAGCTGGTCGTTTTCCTGCTTCATCCGGTCCAGGGCCGCAACGAGGTCGACGCGCTCCGGTGCCCCCTCCAGCGGCTGCGCGGGCAGGGTGCGGGCGAACTCGCGGATCGCCGCATCGATGCGCTGCCGGACGAGCGGCGCCTGCGGGCTGTTCGGACGGAGCGCCAGATATTTCTTGTAATGATAAATCGCCGACAGCGGGTCGTTGATATGCTGCTGGTAGATCAGGCCGACGTTGAGATGGGACTCGGGCGCATCCTCTCCGCGTTTGTCGATGACCTTCAAAAATGCGGTCAGTGCCTCCTGCCGGCGACCCGAACGCAGCAACGAATCACCCTCCCGGTAATAAGGTTCGTCGGTCTCCGTGCCCGAGGAAAGACGGCTGTTGTCACCACACCCGCCCAGCACGAAGGCCGCGGCCGCGAGGGAAAGCTGCAGGCAGAGGCGGAGGGAGAAAATGAAACGGCACACAGGCGGAATGGAGTTGAACGCGGAACCGCGACCGGTAGGTTTGCCCGTGGTTCCCCGCCAACTCAAGGATTTGATGCCGCTGTCCGACAAAACCGTCCTCACCAAGGCCCGCCACTGCCTCGCCCTCGAACGCGAGGCGCTTGACGCCACCGCCGCCGCGCTGAACGGCGATTTCGTCCGGGTGGTGCGTGCGGTCGAGGCGACCGCCGCCGCCGGGCACAAGCTGGTCTTCTCCGGCATCGGCAAGAACGCGCACATCGCGGAGAAGCTCACCGGCACCTTCAACAGCATCGGCGTCCCGTCCTGTTTTCTCGACCCGACCCAGGCCTTGCACGGCGACCTCGGCCTGTGCATGGCTGGCGACCTCGGCATTTTGCTGAGCAACAGCGGGGCGACCTCCGAGATGCTGCGGCTGCTGCCGTTGTTCGAAAAATTCGGTCTGCAAACCGTCGCCCTGACCGGGTCGGCCGGCAGCGAGCTCGCGCGCGGCGCGGACTTCCGCCTGGTGTACGATTGTCCGCGCGAGGCCTGTCCGCTCGCGCTGGCTCCGACCGCGAGCACCACCGCCGCCCTCGCCTTGGGCGACGCGCTGGCCATGGTGCTGCTGGAAAGCCGCGGCCTGACCCGCGAAGGTTTCGCCCGCTTTCATCCCGCCGGCACCCTGGGCCTCACCTTGCTGCTGCGGGTGAAGGATATCATGCGCGAGGACGCGGGCTGTCCGGTCCTGACGGAGGCCGGGACGACCGTGCAGGAGGCGATTTTCGCCATGACCAAGGCCAAGACGGGCGCGGTCGCGCTCGTGGACGCGCGCGGCCGGCTCACCGGCATCTTCACCGACGGTGATTTCCGCCGCAGCGCGCTGAACGGGGGCGCGGATTTCCTGAAAAAGCCGGTGGGCGGGTTCATGACCCGCGGCGGCAAGACCGTGGCGGTGGAGGCGCTGGCGGTGGAGGCGCTCAAGCTTTTTCAGCAGTTTAAGATCTCCGATCTGTTTGCCCTCGATGGGCGAGGCCGGCCCGTCGGCTACATTGACGTGCAGGACCTGCCCAAGTTGAAAATGCTGTGAGCGCCGGGCCGGTAATGGCACCCAGCGGAGGAAATAATACCCGCGCCGGGCCGCGCGCGTCCGCTTGTCATCGGGGTGGTTCGCGATAAGTGTGGATTCATGCCCACCCCCTCATTTTCCTACCAGGATCCTCTGCCGCTCGGCGCGGACGAAACCGAGTACCGTCTGCTTTCCAAGGACGGCGTGTCGACCGCCTGGTTTGAGGGGAAGGAGATCCTGAAGGTCGCACCGGAGGCGCTGGCCCGGCTGGCTCGCGAAGCCTTTCACGATACGAACTTTTTCCTGCGGAAGAAACACCTGGAGCAGTTGACCGGCATCCTGCGGGATCCGGAGGCCTCGGCTAACGACCGGTATGTTGCGCTCACGCTTTTGAAAAACGCCGAGATTGCCGCCCGCGGAATCCTGCCCATGTGCCAGGACACGGGCACGGCGGCAATTTTCGTCAAGAAGGGCCAGCAGGTCTGGACCGGGATCAACGACGCGGAGTGGCTCTCCCGCGGCGTGTATGAGTGCTACACGCAGGAGAATCTGCGCTACTCCCAGGTGGCGCCGCTCGACATGTTCCGGGAGACGAACACCGGCACCAATCTGCCGGCGCAAATCGATGTGCTCGCCGTCGAGGGCGCGCGCTTCGATTTTCTGTTCGTGGCCAAGGGCGGCGGGTCGGCCAACAAGATGTTTCTTTTCCAGGAAACCAAGGCGCTGCTCAACCCGAAGAATCTGGAAAAATTCATCGCCGACAAACTGCTGCTGCTCGGAACCTCCGCCTGCCCGCCCTATCATCTGGTGTTCGTCATCGGAGGGACGAGCGCGGAGGCCTGCATGAAGACCGTGAAGCTCGCCACGACCAAGTACCTCGACACCCTGCCCACCACCGGCAACGAGCACGGGCGGGCGTTTCGCGACCTCGCATTCGAAGCCAAGGTGATGGAGCTCGCGCGCAAGACCGGAGTTGGCGCGCAGTTCGGCGGCAAATACTTCGCCCTGGATGCGCGCGTCGTCCGGCTGCCGCGGCACGGGGCCAGCTGTCCCGTGGGCCTCGGCGTGTCCTGCAGCGCCGATCGCAACATCAAAGGCAAAATCACCCGCGAGGGCATTTTCCTCGAGAAAATGGAGACCGATCCCGCCGCGTACATCCCCGCCGAAGCGCGGGCCTTCAAGGACAACGGGATCGTCCAGATCGACCTCAACCGCCCGATGCCGGAAATCGTGGCCGAGCTCTCGCGGTATCCCGTCACCACCCGCGTTTCGCTGACCGGACCGATGATTGTCGCGCGCGACATCGCTCACGCGAAACTCAAGGAGCGCATCGACGCGGGACAGGGACTTCCCGACTACATCAAGAACCACCCGGTCTACTATGCCGGGCCCGCGAAGACGCCGGCCGGGCTGGCTTCCGGTTCGTTCGGGCCGACCACGGCGGGCCGGATGGACAGCTACGTCGAGACGTTCCAAGCGCACGGCGGTTCGCGCGTCATGCTCGCCAAAGGCAATCGCAGCAAGGCGGTGACGGATTCCTGCCGGAAGCACGGAGGATTTTATCTTGGCAGTATCGGCGGCCCGGCGGCCATTCTCGCGCAGGACAACATCAAGAAGGTCGAGGTGCTCGAATATCCGGAACTCGGAATGGAAGCAATCTGGCGAATCGAAGTGCAGGACTTCCCCGCTTTCATTCTCGTCGATGACAAGGGACACGATTTTTTTGCGGACGTTTGTGGCATCTGCGTTGCGGAAAAATAAACCTTCGATTTACCCGGTGGCGCCGGTCGTTTCTGCGTTGGCTCAGCTACGTCACCGATATTGAATTTGAGAGATCTTCCTTCGCCCGCCGGCAGCTGACACTCAAAATTAACTTGCTGCCTCAGCTTTAAAAAGAAGAAGCCGATATTGGCAAAGGTCACTTTTCAGGGACATTAGTCTCTCAGGGACCGTCAGTTCCCAAGCCCTTCAAAGATGCAGGGTCAGTTGCGGTTCAATTATTAGGTATTTGATAGGCACCAGAGTAAGTTGTTTTTTGTAATGCACATAGATATATACTCTTATACAATATAGGTATTATAACCTATACTGTGAATGAAAAAAACTTGCATGTCGTAGTTGGAAAGGAAAGCTAGCGGTCTCAAATGGACGGCTATTGCAAATACGCATTTCTCACTCAGTCGTCCAAAAACGAACTGCCGTTTTCTCGAGGAGAAAGCGCAGCATTTAAAGATGATAATAAGAGCGGTACCGGACCGATTCTTTATCATGTCAACCCAGGCTACAAAAACCGTCGAGTCGCCGGGAATTTTCACCAACATGGAACTTTGGGTGTTTCTGCGCACTCAAACCGGTTCACGCTCACCTTCGGGTCTCAAACAGCGCCCCGCCAATCTTCATCCTATAATTCTATCAATCATCGCGATATAAATTTCTCCCCTGCAGGGAACGCTGAGAGAGTCGACTTTACCCGCCCGTCCCGTTCTTCCTTGGGTTTTCGGGCGTCAATCGTGGAAAAATACTCCACCGAAAGAGATATTCTGTGCTCGATTCGCGCACTCATCGGTAATAGTCTAATTGCTCGTTTAAATTCATCCAGTGTTTGGTGCTTCAACTGAAACACTCTTGCTCCACCGGTCGTCAGAACACTACACGCTTAAAAACACTTTGAATTTTCATCCAATGGAACCCATTTGCAACAATCCTGAGATCAAAACCAAACAGTCATTTCGCGCTCCGCGTGAAATCCCCGTTTGGAAACGCACGCTCGATATTCTCTGCTGCGTTGTCGCCTTCCCGATCTTGGCGGTGTGCGTGTTGATGATGACGATCGTCACGTCCTTGGTTTCGCCCGGTCCGGTTTTCTTCAGGCAGGAACGCGTTGGCTTCAGAGGGCAGCGCTTCAAGATTTTTAAATTCCGGACGATGTCGGTTTCCGCGGATACGCGGGTGCATCAGGATTATTTCAAGGAACTGATGCAGACCAACGCTCCCATGGTGAAGCTGGATTCCCGGGGCGACTCCCGCCTGATCCCCTTTGGCTGGTTGCTGCGGGCGTCCGGATTGGACGAATTGCCGCAGATCATTAATATTTTTCGCGGCGACATGACTCTGGTAGGCCCGCGTCCGTGCATTCCGGCCGAATTTGAGCAGTACCTTCCCTGGCAGCGCGAACGGTTCAACGCCGTGCCCGGGCTGACCGGTCTGTGGCAGGTTTCCGGCAAGAACCGGACAACGTTCGAAGACATGATCCGCTTCGACATCCAGTATACGCGGACCCTGTCGCTGCCGCTTGACCTGAAGATCATCCTCCTGACTCCGGTGGCGCTATATACCCAGATCCAGGACACCCGGGCCCGGCGCAAGGCTTCGGCCGCCCCGGCTGTCGCCCATGCGGGCATGGCCAAACCGCGGCCTTCGCTCAGCAGTCGTTAAGCGTTTGGTAATATTTTTCGGCTGATTCTAGGGCTTGCCCCGGAAGGGTTTGGCCGCGACACTCATACAATGAAGAAATTGCTTACCGTCAGTGTCGTCGGCTGCGGCTATTGGGGTCCGAACCTGATTCGGAATCTTCGCTTCCTGCCTGACTGCCGTCTCAAGTCGATGTGCGACGTGAGCGAGGATCGCCTGCGGCATCTGCGAACGCTTTACCCGGAAGTCGCGGGGGAGACCAGTTTCGACACGCTCCTGCAGGACGCCGAAATTGACGCACTGGCCATCGCGACCTCGGTCAAGCATCACTACCCGATGGCCAAGGCCAGTCTGCTGGCCGGCAAACACACGTTCATCGAAAAGCCGATGGCCCGGTCCACCGCCGAGTGCGCAGAGCTGATCGAGCTCGCCCAAAAACGCGGCCTCATCCTGATGGTGGGCCACACGTTTCTTTATTCGCCGGCAGTCAAGAAAATCAAGGAGATCGTGGACAATCACGACATTGGGGACATCCGGTACATCTCCGCCCGCCGCCTCAACCTCGGGCTGTTCCAGAAGGACATCAATGTCACCTGGGATCTGGCCCCGCACGACATCTCGATCATTCTGCACATCATGGGGGAAACCCCGTACAGCCTTAACTGTCGGGGCGAGGCCCACATCACCCCCGGCATCGAAGATGTGACCTCGATGAACATGCATTTTTCGAAGCAACGCTCGGCCTTGATCCAGAGCAGCTGGCTGGATCCCCGCAAGGTGCGCGAAATGACGATTGTCGGCAGCGAGCGCATGATCGTTTACGACGACCTGGCACCGCAGGAGAAAATCAAGATCTTCGACGTCCGCGTGGAACGCCCGCCGCACTACGACACGTTCGCGGAATTTCATTACGCCTACCATTACGGCGACATCTACAGCCCTTACATCAAGCAGGACGAGCCCTTGAAAACGGAATGCCTGCATTTCCTCGACTGCATTCGGAACGGCATCATCCCGATCACGTCGGGCCAAAAGGGCATGGAAGTGGTGCGCATTCTGGAAGCTTCCTCGGATTCGCTGAAGATGAAGGGTGCACCAGTCGACCTGCCCGGAGCCCAGAACCCGGCCGTGGCCAAGGGCTGGTTCTCCAACACGGACGCACCTTGGAACAATGGTGGCGTCTCCGCCGGCACTCCGGCCGCGACCCCCGCCCCCGCCGGCCGCATTCCCGAAAAGCTCCCCTGAGCTTTTCCGCCCCGTCGCCGGCATGAACCCTTCCCCGCTTCCGAATCAACAGATCGCTGCAAACGTCAAGCTGGGCAAAGACGTCCGCATCTTCGGCTTCACCAACCTCTACGGCTGCGAAATCGGCGACGAATCCAAGGTCGGCACCTTTGTGGAGATTCAGAAGGGCGCCAAGATCGGGCGGCGCTGCAAAATCTCCAGCCACACCTTCATCTGCGAAGGCGTCACGCTGGAGGACGAAGTGTTCGTCGGTCACGGCGTGATGTTCACCAACGACCTGCTGCCCCGCGCCGCCAATCCCGACGGCAGCTTGCAAACCGACGCCGACTGGAGCTGCCAGCCGACTCTCGTGAAACGCGGCGCCTCCATCGGTTCCAATGCCACCTTGCTCTGCGGCATCACCGTCGGCGAAGGCTCGATCATCGGCGCGGGCGCGGTCGTCACGAAAGACGTCCCCGCCGGTGTGATCGTCGTGGGCAATCCGGCAAAAATCCTGCGCCGGGTCTGACCCACTTTTCTCACTGCATCCTTTTCAACCCCACCGCCATGTCATTGCTCAAAGTCCCGTTCCTCGACCTCAAAGCCCATCACGATCCGATCCGTCAGGAAGTCATGGCCGCCATGAACGAGGTCATCGATGTCAACGCCTTCGCCGGTGGCCCTTTCGTCGCGCGCTTCGAGGAGGCCTATGCCCGATACTGCGAGGTCAAGTGCTGCGTCGGCGTGGCCAACGGCACCGACTCGCTCTGGCTGTCCCTGCTCGCCCTGGGCGTCGGCGCCGGCGACGAGGTCATCACCGTGCCCATGACCTTCATGGCCACCGCCGAGGCGATCACCTACGCCGGGGCCAAACCGGTGTTCGTCGACATTGATCCGCATACGTTCACGATCGACGTGACCCGGATCGAAGCGGCGATCACGCCGCGGACCAAGGCCATCATCCCCGTGCATCTTTTCGGCCAGTGCGCCGACATGGATCCGATCATGGCCATTGCGCGGAAGCACAATCTCGTGGTGGTCGAGGATGCCGCCCAGGCTCAGGGGACGCTCTACAAGGGCCGCAAGGCGGGCTCCATCGGCCATGCCGGTTCCTTCAGCTTTTATCCCGGCAAAAATCTTGGCGCCTGGGGCGAAGCCGGTGCCATCACCACCAACGATCCGGCGCTGCGGGACCGCCTCCACATGTTCCGGGAACATGGACAAAAGAAGAAATATTTCCACGATGTCGTCGGCTGGAACGCCCGCATGGACGGAATCCAGGCGGCGGTGTTGCAGGTGAAGTTGAAATACCTCGACCGGGCCAACGACGGCCGGCGCCGGGCCGCGGCCCGTTATCTGGCGCTGCTGGCCGGCACGCCCGGAGTCGTGCTGCCGCGGGAGGCCACTTACGGGCGTCATATTTATCATATCTTTCCCCTGCAGGTCGGGGACCGGGACGCCCTGCTCCAGCAGCTCGCGGAACGTGGCATCGCCTGCGGCATCCACTATCCCGTGCCGGTGCACGTGCAGAACGCCTACGCCAATCTGGGCTACAAGGCCGGCGATTTCCCGGTGAGCGAAGCCTGCGCCCAGTCGTTCCTGTCCCTGCCCATGTTCCCCGAACTGACCGACGAGCAGATCGACAGTGTGGCGGCCCAGCTCAAATCCTGTCTGTCTTCGCGCGCCACCGCGCCGGCCTGAAGTCACGCCCTCCCTCCCGGACCATCCATGCCGTCGGACCAGCCTCACTCTGCGCCCGGAGCCTCCGGTATTGGGATCGTCAACCCTTTGGAATATCCCGACTGGGACCAGTCGGTGGGCAGCCTGCCCGGCGCGGGCTTTTTCCACGGGCGCGCCTGGGCGCGCGTCCTGCATGAAACCTATGGCTACCGGCCCGTTTATTTTGTGCGGAACGAGGCCGGCCGGCCGCAGGCTCTGCTCCCCTTGATGGAAGTCCGCAGCTGGCTCACCGGCCGGCGGGGCGTGGCCCTTCCCTTCACCGACGCCTGCGAGCCTCTGGCCGCCGACGCCGATGCGGCCCGGCAGCTGCGCGAGGCGGCCTACCAATACGGTACCGGGCAGGGCTGGAAGTACCTCGAGACCTGCGGAGGCCGACACTTCCTTGGCGAGACTCCGGCTTCGACCGTGTTCTATGGGCACCAACTCGACCTGCGGGGCGGCGAGGCGGCCTTGCAGGGCCGGTTTGACGGAGCCGTGCGGCGGGCCATCAAAAAAGCCGGTCAGCAGGACGGACTGAAAATCGATTTTTCCCGGGATGCCGCCGGCATGGATTCATTCTACCGCTTGCTTTGCCTCACGCGCAAACGCCATGGTCTGCCGCCGCAGCCGGCCCGGTTTTTCGACAACATCCAGCGTCACGTCCTGGCGGGCGGTCACGGCTGGACCGTGCTCGCCACGCATGGCGATCGACCGGTCGCAGGCGCCGTCTATTTCCATGCGGGCAAGAAGGCGCTCTATAAATATGGGGCCTCCGACGACGATTTCCAACACCTGCGGGCCAACCAGCTCGTCATGTGGCAGGCCATCCGCCGGTATGCCGCGGAGGGTTACGACCTGTTGGACTTCGGCCGCACCTCCCTGACCAACGAGGGCCTGCGCCGCTACAAACTCAATTGGGGCACAACCGAGCAGACCGTGGAATATTTTCGCTATGACCTGCGGCAGCGCGCGTACCTGCCGGCCAAGGACGGTGCCAGCGGCTGGCACAGCCAGGTTTTCCGCCGGCTGCCCATCCCTGTCCTGCGCGCCGCGGGCGCTCTGCTCTATCCCCACATGGGTTAAAAACGCAGCGATTCCCATGGACGAACAACCTCCAGCCCACTATTAAAATCACCTGCCGCAGGCCTTGTAAAACGGCCGCCCAACCAACCCATATCGATTCATGCAAACTCAAGACGCGACTGCGAAAAGCTCCACTTTTGAGCTAGCCGATATCTACTATGCTTTGTTCCGGCACAAGCTGAAGATCGTTCTCCTCACCCTCGCCGGGCTGGTGGGAGCGGCCGCGGTTTACAAGTTCATGCCGGCGCCGTACCAATCGGAAACCAAATTGTTCATCCGTTACGTGCTCTCCGATTCCCAAACCGTCGGCCCGGCGGGCGGGGATGACCCGAAGAGAATCATGACCGATCGCAGCGGCGAAACGATCATCAACTCCGAGTTGGAAATCCTGACCAGCCTGGATCTCGCGATCCAGGTCGCCAAAAACGTCGGCCCGGAAAAAATACTCGCCAAGATCGACGGCGGCAAGGACTCCAACGAGGCCGCCGGCATCATCCGGGCCGGACTGGTGGTCGACGTTCCGCCCAAGAGCAGTGTCATCCGCCTGACCTTTCGCCACCCGGATCCCGAGGTCGTGCAGGTAGTGTTGCGGGAACTGGTGGAAAGCTATAAAAAGAAACATCTGGAAGTGCACAGCGTCATGGGCATGGCCGGCGATTTTCTCTCGCAGGAGACGGACACCTTGCGCGCGCAACTGGCCCAGACCACGGAGGAACTGCACCGGGTGACCAACAAGGCCGGCGTCATCTCGGTGGATGATGCCAAGAAGTCGTATTCCGAACAGATGAGCCGCATCAAGCAGCAGATTTTTGACGCCCAAGCCGAATTGTCCGAGCGGACCTCCATTCTGCAGGTGATGACCAAACAGACGGTGCCGGCCGCCGGCGACAGCGAAAAACCGCTTCCTCCTCCGCCCCGCGAGAAAATCGAGCTCTACCAGAAAATCTCCACCCGGCTTGAACTCTTGGAAAAACGCGACCAGGAGCTTTCCACCCAGTTCACCGAGGAAAGCCCCCGCGTGAAGGAGGTCCGGTCCATGATCGCCGAAACAAGCGAACAAAAAAGGAATCTCGAAAACGACTTTCCTGCGCTGACCAGATTGCGGCTCGCCCCCACGTCGTCCTCCAGCGGGCGCCAGCCCGGTGATTTCGACCCGGTGGCGCAAAGCGCCCAGGTTGGGGCGCTGCAGGCCAAGCTCAAGACGCTGACCGCCCAATATGACGGGGTTCGCGCCGAGGCTTCCAAACTCGACGAGCTCGAGGCTTCGATCCAGGAACTCGTCCGCCGCAAGGATCTGCAGGAAATCAATTATCGCTATTTCTCCTCCAGCCTGGAGAAATCAAAATTCAACGAGGCCCTCACTGGCGGGGGCGTTTCGAACATCAGCCAGCTCGAAAGCCCGACGCCGCCGCACAAGGACTGGAAGAAGACGTACCAGATCCTCGGCGCCATCGGCGGAAGCGGCCTGGCTTTGGGCCTGCTCTGGGCGTTCCTGATCGAGTTCTATTTCGACCGCTCCCTGCGCCGGCCGGCCGATATCGAGCGGACCCTCAAAATTCCTCTGTTCCTTTCGGTGCCGATGCTCAATCGCAAGGACACGCTGAGGCTCAACCTGCCCGCCCCGCCACCCAGTGCCCTCCTGACCGGTTCCTCGACCGACTCCAAAGATCCCGTCGATGGCAAATCAGGCTCGCTGGTTTCCACCCAGGCGCGGGAAAATTCCCCGCTCGATCCCTTCTACGAAACCCTGCGCGACCGGCTGATCAGTTACTTCGACAGCATCAACCTGACGCACAAACCGAAACTCGTCGCCGTCACCGGCCTCGGACAGGATTCGGGCGTCACGACCACCGCCGCCAGTCTCGCGCGCTCCTTCTCGGAAACCGGCGAAGGCAATGTTCTCCTGGTCGACATGACCCAGGGCCAGGGCTCGGCCCAGCATTTTCACAAGGGCAAATCCGCGGACGGCCTCGAACAGATGTTTCTTTTCGATTCCAAGAACCGCGCCCAGGTCCAGGAAAACCTTTACGTCGTTTCCGAGTCGCCGAACAACGCCCGGCTCGCGAAAGGCATGCCCCAGCGCTTCAACCAGCTGCTCCCCAAACTCAAGGCCGCCGATTTTGACTACATCATTTTCGACATGCCCGCGGTCAGTCAGATCAGCGTCACGCCGCGACTCGTCGGAGCCATGGACATGGTCCTGATGGTGCTCGAGTCGGAGAAGACCGACGCCGAGACGGCCCAGCGGGCGGCCGCCCTGCTCAAGCAGTCCAACCCGAACGTCGGCGCGGTGCTCAACAAGACGAAATCCTACGTTCCGTCCAAGCTGCATCAGGACCGCGATTTCTTCCTCGGCACCTGAGCCTCGTCGGGATCGGCGGCCGGCCGCGCCGCCGTTCGGTCCACCGCACTATTTCTTCGGCGCAAACAGCGGTTGCAACAGGTCGTGCACCATCTGCGCCGGGGATTTCTTGCTGACCCCGGGATGAACGATCACCCCGTGCGCCAGCAATTCCTCCGTCCGGACATCGCGCACGCTCACCTCGAGGCGGTACAGATAACTGGCCCCAAATTCCCAGTTCCAGACCTGTTCGTAGATGATCACCGCCTGCGTGTTGTCGGGCATCATCGTGCGCACCCCGGCCGACGCCTCCAAGCCAAGCTCCCGGAGGCCGGCCACAAGGAACAGGTCCAGATGTTCGTTGTCGTTCGACGCACTCTGCACGTAGATCCGATGATACGGCCGGAGGTCGGTTTTGTTATCCAGCGCCGTGTCGACCGAGGTGCAGGCCGTCAGGCCGAACAGCATCAGGAGGAAGAGTCCGCAAATTTTCATCGCTGGCGACAGCATCAGGCGAACCCGCCGGGCCTGCAAGTTTTGGTTGGCGGACGGTGCGAAAATCTTTAGCGTGAGCGTTTCGCCCCTTCATGAACTTCCGGTCCCGCCGTGCCATGCTTCCGGCCCTTCTTTTGCTCGCCAGTCTCCCGGCCGCCGCCGAGCCGTCCTTCAAAACTCCGGTCAGTTACGAGGACGCTGACCGGCGGGCCGGCGAGGTCCTCGCCCGGATGACACTCGCCCAAAAGCTGCAGCTGATCACCGGGCACAATTCGTTTTACATCAAAGGCTGGCCCGAACTGGGCATGCCCGAACTTTACCTCTCCGACGCGACCAGCGGGGTGAACATCCGTCGCAATCTCAGCAACGCCCTCGAAAAATCCACCGCGTTCCCCAATCCCCTCGGCCTCACCGCCACCTGGAATCCCACCCTGGCCTACCAGTACGCCCACAGCATCGGCGAGGAATGCCGCGCCGGCGGCATCGCCATTTTGCTCGGACCGGGCATGAACATCTACCGCGTTGCCCAGAACGGGCGCAACTTCGAGTACTTCGGCGAGGACCCGTTCCTCGCCGCCCGCATGGTCGAACGCTACGTCATGGGCGTGCTCGACACCGGCACCATTCCCACGCTGAAACACTTCCTCGGCAACAACACCGATTTCTACCGGCGCACCTCGAACTCGATCATCGACGAACGCACCCTCCACGAAATCTATCTGCCCGCTTTCAAGGCCGGCATCGACGCCGGCGCCATGTCCGTGATGACTTCCTACAACCAGCTCAACGGCGAATGGTGCGGCCAGAATCACGCCGTCATCACCGACCTCCTGCGCGGCGAGCTGGGCTACAAATGGCTCGTCATGACGGACTGGTGGTCCGTCTGGGATGCCGGGAAAATCATCCAATCCGGCCAGGACCTTGAAATGCCCGGCGAGAAATTCATCAAGTCCGATGCCGACCGCCTGCTCAAAGCCGGCAAGGTCACCGAGGCCCAGATCGACCGCATGGCGAAAAGCATCATCCGCACCTGCATCGCCATGGGCCTCTACGACCGCCCGGTGAAGGACGATTACTTTCTTGGCAAGTACCCCGAGCACGAGGAGATCGCCCTGCAAACCGCCCGCGAGGCCATCGTCCTGCTGAAAAACAACGCCGAACTCCCGCTTCGCAAAGACTCCGGAAAGAAGATTCTGCTCACCGGCCGCTACGCCGAGGATCTGGCCCGCGGCCTCGGTTCCGCCGAAGTGCAGGGCTACCAGACCGTCTCCCTTTTGCAGGCACTCAAGGATACCTACGGAGCAGCGCTCACCTACGTTCCGCAACCGTCCGACGAACAGCTGAAATCCGCTGATGTTGTGCTGCTCAGCACCGGCACCTCCGACAGCGAGGGCTGGGACAAACCGTTCGCGCTGCCCGCCGCCGAGGAGCAGCGGGTGGTCCGGGCGGTGTCGCTCAATCCGCACACGGTCGTCATCGTCAACACCGGCGGCGGCATCCAGATGACTGGCTGGAACGACCGGGCCGCCGCCGTGCTCTACGCCTGGTATCCCGGCCAGATTGGCAACCGGGCCCTCGCCGAGGTTTTGTGCGGCGCCACCAACCCCTCCGGCAAACTTCCGATCTCAATCGAAAAGCGCTTCGAAGATTCCCCCGGCTATGGTTACATTCCCGCGGGAGAAAAACTCTACACCGGATGGGATGAGGACAACAACATGTCCCACCGCCTGAACAACATTAACTACAAAGAGGGGGTGTTCGTCGGCTACCGCTGGTACGACGCGAAGAAGATCGAACCGCTCTACTACTTCGGCCATGGTCTTTCCTACACGACCTTTGACTACAAGGATCTCAAGGTCACCCCGGCGGCGATGCCGCTCGATGAGCGGGTCAGCGTTGAATTCACCGTCACCAACACTGGCCAGACCGCCGGCGCCGAGACTGCCCAGCTCTACGTGCGCGATACCCTTTCCGCTGTTCCCCGCCCGGAAAAAGAGCTCAAGGGCTTCAGCAAGATCGTGCTGCAGCCCGGCGAGAGCCGGACCGTGCGAATCCGCCTCACGGCCAGGGATTTCGCCTACTGGGATGCAGCCACGCACGCCTGGAAAACCGAGCCGCACGAATACAGCCTTCTCGTCGGCGGCGCCTCCGACGCCATCAAACTGGAGGGCCGGGTCGCCCTGCAATGATCGGCGGGGCGACAAACTTAGCAATGCGTCGCGCCAAGGTTGCTTTTAGCCCTGACGGCGCACCAGTCTCCGGCCGGGCAGATCGGTTTCGTGGCTCTGCATCGGGCGCTTGATTTTTCACAAAGCTCGCTAAACTAGCGGGCTCGACCGTAAATCGCCTCCCCGGCATTTTTCACCTTCACTTTCACTCCCGCCCATGTCCACCGTCACTCCGCAGAAATTCGAGTTCCAAGCCGAGATCAAGCAGTTGCTCGATATCGTCATCCACTCCCTCTACACCGAAAAGGAGATCTTCGTCCGCGAGCTCGTCTCCAACGCCTCCGACGCCCTCGAGAAACTCCGTCACCTCCAGCTGACCGAGAAGGAAGTGCACGACGACAATCTGCCGCTCGAAATCAATCTCACCACCGACGACAAGGCGAAGACGGTCACCATCCAGGATTTCGGCCTCGGCATGACCCGCGCCGAGCTGGTGGAGAACCTCGGCACCATCGCGCACTCCGGGTCCAAGGCCTTCCTCAAGGCCCTCGGCGAGGGCGGCGCGAAGAACGCCAACCTGATCGGCCAGTTCGGCGTCGGCTTCTACTCGGCCTTCATGGTCGCCAAGTCCGTGAAGGTCTACACCCATTCCTGGCGCAAGGACGAACCCGGCCAGCTCTGGACGAGCGACGGCTCCGGCAGCTATGAAATCGAGGAGAGCGAGGGCCAGCGCCGCGGCTGCAAGATCGTGATCGAGCTGAAGGACGACTGCGCCGAATTCGCGCAGGATTGGAAACTGAAGGACATCCTCACCCGCTACAGCTCGTTCGTCGGGTTTCCGATCACGCTCAACGGCACGAAACTCAACACCGTCCAGGCGCTCTGGCTGCGAAACAAAAACGAGATCAAGGAGGAGGAATACGCGGAGTTCTACAAATTTCAGGGCCATGCCACCGACGCGCCCCGCTACCGCCTTCATTTTTCCGCCGACGCCCCGCTTTCCATCAATGCCCTGCTCTTCGTCCCGCAGGAAAACACCGAGCGCCTGGGTTTCGCCCGCCTCGAACCGTCGGTCGCGCTCTACTGCCGCAAGGTGCTGATCGACGCGAAACCCAAGGACCTGCTGCCCGAGTGGCTGCGTTTCCTCAAAGGCGTGGTCGACAGCGAAGACCTGCCGTTGAACATCTCGCGCGAAACGATGCAGGACAAGGCCCTCATCGACAAGCTGAACAAAGTCATCACCAAGCGTTTTCTCAAGCTGCTTGAAGAGGAGGCCGCCCAGCGCCCCGAAGCCTTCGCCGAGTTCTATGCCCAGTTCGGCATTTTCCTCAAGGAGGGCGCCGCGCTCGACTATACCCACAAGGATACCCTGCTGAAACTCCTGCGGTTTGAGTCGTCTCTCACGGAAAAGGGCAAGACGACTTCGCTCACCGACTACGTGTCGCGCCAGAAGGACGGCCAGAAGGAAATCTATTTCCTCGTCGCTCCGAACCGCGAGGCCATCGAGTCCGGGCCCTACCTCGAAGGCTTCAAGGCCCGCAACCTCGAGGTGCTCTTCTGCTACGAACCCGTGGACGAATATGTGTTCAACAATGCCCGCGAGTTCGACGGCAGGAAATTCCTGGCCGCCGACCACGCCGACGTGAAACTCGACGACATTCCGCAGACCGGCGACGCCCTGAGCGAGGGAGACGTCAAGGATTTGGCCAAATGGCTCAAGGAAACCCTCGGCGCGCAGGTCGCCGACGTGAAGGCCAGTGACCGGCTGGTGGGTTCCCCGGCGCTCGCCACCAACGCCGACAAGTTCATGTCACCGCAAATGCGCCGGATGATGAAGGCCCTGAAAAAATCCGGCGAGGCCGACGAACCTGTGAAGGTGAACCTAGAGATCAATCCGCGGCATGCGGTGATCAAGAAGCTCGCTCAGACCCGCACCGTCAATGCGGAGAAGGCCGAGCTCATCGCCGAGCAGCTGCTCGACAACGCCCTGATCGCCGCAGGCCTGCTGGAGGACCCCTCCCGCATGATCGCCCGGCTCAACAAGCTGCTGGAGAGCGTCTGAGATTGGGAGCGATTTGGACGTGGGCTGCGCGCTGGCCGCGCAACGAGAAGTGGCGGGACCAGCCCGCCACCTACACCGCTCGAACGGAGCTGAACGGCTGCCATGGAGGGACGGTCTCCCGACCGTCCGCGGTCCGTCGGGAGACGGGCCCTCCACTTAAGCAAAGGTAAGCTCGCTGCAGAGGCTCTCCATCACCCAGCTCCAAACCGAAAAAGGGCTTTCGTCCGCGCCTTGACCGGCGGGCCTAAAACCCCGCGCGAAGGCGTCTTCGCGTCAACCATCGTAGGGGCGCAGTCTTGCTGCGCCCAAGGATTCTCAACCCCGCGCAGGCCGCAGCAAAACTGCGCCCCTACCTCGCACTGCCCGGTTTTCGGATACCCGCTGTGAATTGCGTTCAGGCGAGCAAGTGCTGCCACTGGTCCTCGCGGGCGGCGCGCGCGGCCTTGAGCGCACCGATGGCCACGAAGCGTTTGTAGTCCGGACCCACGAGCTGGACCTTGGGAGTCGAGTATCCATCGGCCGCCAGTCTTTGCTGAAGCACGGTGTCGAGGCCCCGGATGCAGCTGCCGCCGCCGGTGATGACGATGTTCTCGAGCAATTGGGCCACGGAGTCCGACGGCGCGCGCGCGATCAGCGTGGTGAGCGCCGGGTAGAATTTATCCAGCAGCTGGTTGCAGGCCCGCCCGATAATTTCACCGAGTTCGAGGGTATGGTTCTTGCCCCCAATCAGGACCTTCACGTCGATCGGCTTCCGGATGGGTCCGACATAGGAGTTCTCCTCCTTGATCTGCCGGATGGTCGAACGCGATAATCCGTTGTTGGGATAAATGCGCAGCAGATCATCCTCGATGCTCTGGTCAATCGCGTCGCCGGCGAACGCCAGACTGATCTGGTCTTCCGCCGAGGGGAAGCAGCCCTGGATCAGACAGAGATCGGTGGTCCCACCGCCGATGTCGATGAACAGGGAGTTGGTGACGGGATCGCTGTAATTGGGCTGACCCAGACGACCGTCATCCCGGAAACCCAGCGCCGCCAGGAACGGCTCGGGCACGAGGAGGATCCGGTCGAACACCCCGGCGCAGCACGAGCGAATGTTCTCCCGCGCAGCTTCCCCGGCGTTGGCCGGCATGCCGATGACCGCACGGATCTCGGCCGAAGCGGTCGGGTCCACCACCGCGCGGATACGGCGGATGAAATCGCGGGCCGCGTCGACGTGGGCGATGACTCCGTCCGCCAAGGGCGCGATCAGCTTGACCTGCAGGCGATGGTTGATGGCTTCCTCGCCGAAGAGGACCCGGGCGTTGCCGGCGATGATTCCGTCCACCAAGCCCTCGCGGGCATAGCCGACGACCGAAGGAATGACCCGGCTGATCGTGATGTCGCGGGTGTCCGGAGAACCGGCGAGCACGCAGGAGGCGTTCGTCCCGAGGTCAAAGCCGACGAGCAGGCGTCGGCGGTCGCCGATCTTGCGAGGCAGGACGATGGTTTCGCCCGGGCGTTCGATGTTGGCGGGGACGGAGGCAGGGGGGATTTTCTTCTCAATGGTCGCAGTCGTCATAATGGGTGGAGGATGGAGGTTTGGATTGCTGAAAAATCAGGTGCGGCGGAGCGCGGTTCGCTCCCGAGCGAGCATGGCGTCGAGCAGATCGGGGATGGCGGGCGAACCGCCCATCGTCGCGGGCCGCAGCTCGGGCGCCGGCACGGAGGTGGGAACGAACGGTCGAACCGGGGCCGGCGCCGGCACCGGATTGGCCGGCAGGCGACCGAGGAGCTGGGGAATGAGCATTTCGGCCAGGGCGACGGCCTCGATCGCCCGTTTGCTTTCCGTGGCAAAAAGGGCGGCCAGTTCGCCTTCCGGCAGAGCCTGAGGTCCCTGGCTTAGGCGCAGGTCGCGGATTTCCGAGCCGAGCTTCTCGTCTTCAAGCCGCTTGGCCTCGGCTGTCTCACCCTGCTCGCGCAAGACACAGACCCGGCGCACCAGCCGTGTGATCCGGACCAGTGCCTCATCTTCCACGGGCGGGAGCTTTACGGGCAGCATGTTCAATCGGTTCTGCCTCCACCGACTCCTAATGAGCGGGAAAGTTCATAATATTTTCCTGCTCCTGCTTCAGGCCTGCGGGAAATACCCTAGGCGCCAGCGCCGGCGTCCGAATGAATCTCCGGGTTTGTCTTCCGTCGCAAAACCGGCCGTCGATCCTGTCGCGCAGCATTTTTTTGCAGCGCGCTGGCGAGAAGCGATTTCGATCCGGCGACGACTACTTTTTGATGCCGACGTATTCGAGGAACGGATCCATCGAACGCGGGCGGCCCAGGAATT
>CAYZGG010000002.1:0-129760 GCA_964477955.1 uncultured Opitutaceae bacterium | reverse complement strand
GGGTCTCCCGACCCGTGTGCCGATCATCACGGGTCGGGAGACCCGTGCCACAAAGATCGCCTGCAAACGGCGTAGGGGCGCAGTCTCGCTGCGCCCAAGGATTATCAAACCCAAGCGGGCGCAGCGAGACTGGGCCCCTGCAATTGGTTCCGTAGAGCCCTTGGGAAGGACTTTCGACCTCCGTAAAACCACTTGCCTTTTTCCCCATAGGTTATCACTTGATAACCATGACGGAACGCCAAGAGGAAGTCTTCACCTACGTCCGTACCTTCCAGGAAGCGGAAGGCGTCCCGCCCTCCACGCGCGAAGTGGCGCGCAAATTCGGGTTCAGTCAGCCGGCGGCACTGAAGCACCTGCGGGCTCTCGCCGCCGAAGGGAAGCTGGCCAAGCTCGCCGATGGCAAATGGGGCCTCGAAACCAGCCGGCTCGCCCGCCACTCCTTTCCGGTCTTCGGCGCCATCCCGGCCGGGTTGCCCGCCCTGCGTGAACAGGAACCCGAAGAAACCGTGAACATCGATCCAGCGGTGTTTGGCGTGAGAAAACCGCGGCCGGATCATTTCTGGTTCTTGCGCGTCACCGGCGACTCGATGACCGGCGCGAATATCTTCGATGGCGACCTCGTGGCCCTCGTGCGCCGCGAGCCCCGGCCGGGCGACATCATCGCCGCGCTGGTCGATGAAACCATGACGACCTTGAAACGCCTCGTACGGGAGCAGGGTCGAACGCTCCTGCGCGCAGCCAACCCGCGCTACCCCGACATCGCGCCCCGGCAATTGGAAGCGCAGGGCGTGGTGGTCGGCGTGGTGCGACGGAGGATCGCCTGAAGGCCGATGACGCGCCATGTCCAGCCCCTCAACCATTGCCGCGCTGCGGTCGCTTGTGGCCGCTTGGAATCCGCCCGCCCGCCCGCCGAGCGGGGTGCCCACGGGCGTCCGCGCGATCGATGAACTCCTGGGAGGCGGTCTGCCCACCGGCCAGCTGACCGAGGTGGTGTGCGCACCGGGGACGGGCGGCCAGTCGGTGCTGGCGCAACTCTTGGAAACGACCCGCGCCGCACGACAACGCGTGGCCCTGATCGATGCGGCCGACGCGTTCGCCCCGGAAGCGGTCCCCCTCGAGGTGCTGCGCCATCTGGTCTGGGCGCGCTGCCGGCACCTGACCGAGGCGCTGGCCGCGGCGGACGTGCTCTTGCGCGACGGCAATTATGCGGTGGTGCTCCTCGACCTGCGCGATGTGCCGGCCTCCGCTCTGAATCGCACCCCGTCGACCCGGTGGCACCGATTGCATCGCGTGGCGGAGCGTCAACCGGCCGCCGTGGCCGTGTTCAGCCGCAGCGGTCTCGTGCCGGCTGTGCGCTGGCGGCTGGAGCTGGGCGGCCGGCGATCCCTGGCCGGACCGCGACAGACCCGCGGCCAGTGGCTGGAGGATCTGCCGGTGCAGGCGTCACGGGGTTTTCTCGCGGAGGAATTAACCGCATGAACTTCGCCGTGCTGCTCGTGCCCGATTTCGCGCTGCATGCCCTCCGCTGCAGCGAACCGGCGCTGCGGCATCAACCCGTCGCCCTCATCGACGGCGAAGGCCGCAAGGCCGTGCTGACCGAGGTGTCCCCCGAGGCCGAAGGCGTGACACCCGGGCTGGCCGTGACACTCGCGATGGCGCGTTGTCCCGGCATCGTGCTCCGCCCCCGCGACCCGACGGCCGAAACCGTGTCGAACCGGTTGCTGGTCGCCGCGGCGTTCTCGTTGTCGCCGCGCGTCGAGGCCACCACCGGCGGATGCTGCACGGTGGATCTGCAGGGGGCGGATCCGGTGAAAACGACCGCCGCCCTGCACGAACGCGTGGCGGAGCTCACCCGGCTGGGCCTGCCCGCGCGGGCCGGTGTGGGCGCCACTCCGTTGCTCGCCTTCTACGCGGCCCGCTGCGCCACGCCCGTACTGGTCGTCGGCGAAAAAAATGAATTCCTCCAAAACCTGCCGCTCGCTTTCGCCGGCCCCACGGCCGAGCAGGCCGGCGTGCTGGACAACTGGGGCATCCGGACGCTCGGGCAGCTGACGGCGCTGCCGAAAGCCGAAATCGGGCGCCGGCTTGGCACGGACGGCGTGGCCATGTGGGAACGAGCCGCCGGGGAAGCCACGCGCGTCCTCCGCCTCACACCGCCAGCCGTGACTTTCGCCGCCCGGTGGGACTACGAGCCACCGATCGAAAACCTCGAGCCCCTGCTGTTCAAGCTGCGGCGCTTCGCCGAATGCCTCGCCTTCGAGCTGCGGGGCGCCGGCTTCGTAGCGCAGGCACTGGCGCTCACGTTGCTCCTGGAAAATGAGACGGATTACCGGAGGGAGTTTTCTCTCGCCGAACCCGGCACCGACGTGGACGGCTGGCTCAAGGTGATGCACGCCCACCTGGAGACGCTGAAGCTGCCGTCACGCCTGATCGCCGCACAACTGGTGGCGACTCCAACCCGTCCGCAGGTGAAACAGGACGGACTGTTCGAGACGGGCCTGCGCGACCCGCACTCTTTCTGGGAAAATTTCGCGCGTGTCGCGGCGATCCTCGGCTCCGATCGCCTCGGCACGCCGGTCCCGTCCGATTCGTGGCGGCCGGATTCTTTCACGCTGGAGAAACCGGCGGAGAGCGTGCCCGCACCGGCGGCGCCACTCGTGCATCCGCCGCGCGGTGGGGTGCTGCGGCGGTTCCGCCCGCCGCGACCCATGCTCGTTGTTTTGGAAAACGCGCGACCCGCGGATTTGTCCGGTGCGGTGGGCGGCCGCGTTCGCACCGTCGCCGGCCCCTGGCGCAGCAGCGGCGGCTGGTGGCAACCGGAGGGCTGGGCCGTCGAAACCTGGCACGTCGAACTGGCCCGCGGCGGCGTTTATCAACTGGTCCGGACCGCGGACGGCTGGACCATCGAGGGGGAGATCGACTGATGAACTACGTCGAACTTCACGCCCGCAGCGCCTTTTCCTTCCTCCGCGGCGGTTCCTCGCCGGAGGCTCTCGTCACCGAGGCCGCGCGTCGGGGACTGCCCGCGCTGGCGCTCTGCGACCGCGACGGCGTCCCCGGCGCCGTGCGCCTGCACACGAAGGCGAAGGAGGCCGGCCTCCGCGCCTTGGTCGGCTGCGAGCTCACGCTGGAGGATGGCGCGGTCGTGCCGGTGCTCGCCGCCTCGCAGGCCGGCTACCGGCGGCTCGGAGCGCTGCTGACCACCGCCAACCTGCGCGCCCCCAAAGGCGAGGGCCGTGTGACCTGGCGGGAGCTGGCGGAAAGCAACGACGGGCTGATCGCCCTCACCGGCGACGAGGAAGGTCCGGTGCGGCGCGCCTGGCGGCAGCGCGGCGGCGCGGCCGCAGCCGAGGCCGGCGAACGGTTGCACTCGATCTTCGGAGCCGACCGGCTGTACGTGGAATTGCAACGGCACCTCGTGCCCGGCGAGGAGGACGAGAACGAATTCCTGGTCGATTGGGCCCGGGCGCGACAGCTGCCGTTGCTCGCCACGAACGGAGTCGTGCACGCCACGGCTGCGGACCGCACGGTCGTGGATGTCTTCACCTGTCTGCGCGAGCACACGACGCTCGACGCCGCCGGCCGGAAACTCACGCGGAACCACGAGCGGCACCTGCTGGACACGCGCTCCATGACCGCGCGGTTTGCCGACCTGCCGGAGGCCGTGGAAAACACGGCGCGACTGGCCGAACGGCTGGACTTCACGCTCGAAAACCTCGGCTACCGGTTCCCCGACTACGGCGTGCCCCCGGGGGAAACCCAGGACTCGTTTCTGCACAAGATGACCTTCTTCGGTGCGCAGCAGCGCTACGGGTCGGTGGTCGGGCAGGTGCGGCGGCAGCTGGAGCGCGAACTGGCCCTGATCGCGAAGCTCGGGTTCAGCGGCTATTTCCTGATCGTGTGGGATCTCTGCACCTTCGCGCGGGAGCGGAACATTTTCGTGCAGGGCCGCGGCAGCGCCGCCAACAGCGTCGTCTGCTATGCCCTCGGCATCACCGCGGTGGACCCCATCGCCAGCAAGCTGCTCTTCGAACGGTTCCTGTCGGAAGGCCGCACCGACTGGCCGGACATCGACCTCGACCTGCCGAGCATGGAACGGCGCGAGGAAGTGATCCAGCAAGTCTACCAGAAATACGGCCGCCTGGGCGCGGCGATGACGGCGAACGTGATCTGCTTCCGCGGCAAGAGCACCCTCCGCGAGGTCGGCAAGGTGCTGGGCCTCCCGGACGACGTGCTCGACCGTTTCTCCTCGCTGTTTCATCACGGGGATTACCGGGAGACCCTAGAGCTGGCCGAGCATCTGCGGATGGCGGGGCTTCCGGCCGGACACCCGCGCCTGGCGGCGTTGCTCGACACTTACCAGCGGGTGCGCGACTTGCCGCGTCACCTGGGCCAGCATTCGGGCGGCATGGTGCTCTGCGCCGGCGCCCTCAGCGATTTTGTGCCGCTGGAAAACGCCCGCATGCCCGGGCGCTCGGTGCTGCAGTGGGACAAGTCGGATTGCGAGGACCTCGGCATCATCAAGATCGACCTGCTGGGCCTCGGCATGGTGGCCGCACTGCAGGATTCGCTGGAAATCTGCGCGCAGCGCGGCCAGCCCGTGGACCTGGCGCGGCTGCCAATGAACGACCCCGCGACGTTCAAACTGATGCAGGAGGCGGATACCGTCGGGCTCTTCCAAATCGAATCGCGCGCCCAGATGAGCACGCTGCCGCGCATGAAGCCGGAGACGTTCTACGACCTGGCGATTGAAATCGCGATCATCCGGCCCGGTCCGATCCAGGGCAACGCGGTGAACCCCTACCTGGCGCGGCGCGCCGGCAAGGAGCCGGTGACCTATCCTGATGAGCGGGCGAAGCCGATCCTCGAGCGGACGCTCGGGGTCGTGCTGTTCCAGGAACAGGTGCTGCGGCTCGCGATGGAGCTGGGCGGATTCACGGCGGCGGAGGCCGATGAATTGCGACGCGCCATTGGGTTCACCCGCGACCCCGACCGGCTCAACCGGATGAAGGCCAAGCTTGGCGAGGCCCTGGGCCGCAATGGCGTCATGGCGCCGGCCATCGAATCCATCCTGCATTCGCTGGCGACTTTCGCCAAGTATGGTTTTCCCGAGAGCCATGCGATCTCGTTCGCCCATATCGCCTATGCCTCGGCGTGGCTCAAGGTCCACCGCCCCGCAGAGTTTTACGCCGGCCTGCTGAACAACCAACCCATGGGCTTTTATTCGGCGGCCACGCTCGTGCAGGACGCCCGCCGCCACGGCGTGAAGACCCTGCCGGTGTGCCTCCAGTCCTCCGCGCTGAAATGCGAGGTGGTGACCGACGACGCAATCCGGCTCGGCTTCGGCTCCGTGCGCGGCGTGCGGGCGGACGGACTCCAGGCGATGCTCGCGGCGCGGCACCAGCAACCATTCACCTCGGTCACGGATTTCCTGCGGCGGACGGATTTCAATCCCGCGGAGCGGCGGGCCCTGGCCAAATCGGGCGCGCTCAACGCCCTCGCCGGACACCGGCGCGCCGCGCTGTGGCAGGTGGAATCCCCCGAAGCCAACGATGAATTGTTCCGGCTCGCCGCCGCTCTCGAGGCCACGCCCGAGCTGTCGCCCTTGGAACCGATGAACCGGCTGGAGCGCCTGCAGGCCGACTACGAAACCGTGGCTCTGACGACCGGCCCGCATCCCATGCAGCTCCTGCGCGGTCAGTGCCCCGAGGTCTGGCCGGCCGCGGAACTGAAAAAAGCGCGGAACGGCGACCGGGTGCAGATCGGCGGCGCCGTCATCACGCGCCAGCGCCCGGGCACGGCCAGCGGCGTTTGTTTCATCACCCTGGAAGATGAGACCGGACACGCCAACGCCGTCGTATGGCCCGACCTGTTTGAGCAGTACCGGCTCGTCATCAACCTGGAACCGGCGCTGCTCATCACCGGCCGCGTGCAAAATGAACAGGGAGTGATCCACATCATCGCGGAAAAAGTGGCCGCCCTGCCGGCCGCCGGACTGCCGGCCCAGGCCAGCCATGATTTCCACTAGCGCTTGGGCCCGCGCCCGGCGCCGTTCCGCGCCGGGCTGGGTTGCCCGCCCCTTCGCCGCGCAATCTTGCTCGCCCCTTTCCGGCCGGTTTGTCAAAGTCCCTCGATGCGTGCTCTGGTGGTCGATGATGACCTGAAAATTTCGTCGTTCGTGGAGAAAGGCCTGCGGGAAGCCGGCTTCGCCGTCGACACGGCGGCGAACGGACCCGACGCCCTCGCCGTCGCCAAGGCGACCCCGTACGACGTGGCGGTGGTCGACGTGATGCTGCCGGGGTTCGACGGACTCTCCCTCATCGAGCAGATGCGCTCCGCCGGGCTGCGGTTTCCCGTGCTGATCCTCAGCGCCCGCCGCAGCGTCGACGACCGCGTGGCCGGGCTGCGCCGCGGCGGCGACGACTACCTGACCAAACCATTTTCGTTCACCGAACTGCTGGCGCGCGTGCAGGCGCTGGTCCGGCGCAGCACGGCCCAGCCCGAGACCACGCGGCTGAGTTACGCCGACGTCGAGCTGGACCTGCTTTCCCGTCGCGCGAGCCGGGCCGGGGAACCAATGGAGCTGCAGCCGCGAGAATTCGCCCTGCTCGAATACCTCATGCGCAACGCCGGCCGCGTGGTTTCGAAAACCGCCGTGCTCGAACATGTCTACGACTACGGCTTCGATCCCCAGACCAACGTGGTCGACGTGCTGGTCTGCCGCCTGCGCGCCAAGCTGGACCAGAAGGATGCGGTGAAACTGCTTCATACCGAACGCGGTTTCGGCTATGTCCTCCGCGAAAAATAAGCGCCCGGACTGGCGCTTCAGCCTGCGCCTCGCCCTCGGCGTCGGCGGGCTGTTCGCCGTCGCCGTCGCCACCATCTACTTCGGCGCCGGCACGCTGCTCGAGCGCGCGCTGGCGCGGGAGGAGGCTTCGCTGGTGTTGGACCGGAGCGAGGACTTGCGCCTGGCGTGGCGCGACTCCCGCAGCGAGGGACTGACCAATTTCCTCAAGGAACTCGAGACGACCACGGGCGAACAACTCGCGATCCGGGTGGAAGCGGCCGACCATTCCGTCATTTTCCACGGCGCCACCGCCAACGCGCCGGACGCACCTTGGGCCAAACTCGACTCACCCTCGGCTGAAATGGGCGGCGGCGTGCACGCCGCGGACGGCTGGACCGCGACCACGCTCGCCCTCGAGTCCGGCGAGGCGCTGCAAGCCGCGCGTTTTTCCGCCGTGCTTTCCGATGTCCGGAACACCTACCGCGGCCTGTTCACCACCGCCGTCGCTCCGCTGCTGCTCGCCGGCATCATCGGCGGTGTGCTCCTGGTCTTCGTCGCGCTGCGACCGCTGCGTCGCACCGTGGCGGTGATGCACCATATCGGGGGCACCGGCGATTGGTCCGCCCGCGTGACTCCACCGAAAGCCCGGGGTGAGTTGCGCAATCTGGCCGAGGCTTTTAACGCGGTGCTCGAACGGCAGCAGCGTCTGGTCGAAAGCCTGCGGCAATCGCTCGACAGCGTGGCCCACGACCTGCGCACCCCGCTCACCCGCCTGCGCTCCACCGCCGAAACCGGCCTCGCGCAGGCGGGCGCGGAGAGCGCGGCCCGCGAGGCTCTCGCCGACTGCCTGGAGGAAACGCAGCGCGTGCAGGCCACGCTCGACACGCTGCTCGACGTCGCGGAGGCCGAGGCGGGCGCGATGAAGCTCCGGCGGGAAAATATTGTCGCCGCCGAAATTTTCTCCGAGGTGGCGGAGCTCTACGAATTCACCGCCGAGGAAAAGGGCGCCAAGCTGGAGGTCCGGGCGGGGCCGGGCGTCGAATTCGCAGGCGACCGCGTGCGCCTGCGTCGGGCGCTGGCCAATCTGGTCGACAATGCGCTCAAATATCTGGGCACCGGCCGTTCGGTCGTGTTGTCTGCCGAGCTGACCGAACGCGAAGTGCTGCTCTGCGTGCAGGATGATGGTCTCGGGATTTCAGCGGCGGATCTGCCAAAAATCTGGGACCGGCTTTTCCGCGCCGACCGCAGCCGCTCCGCCCCCGGCATGGGTCTCGGCTTGAGTCTGGTAAAAGCCATCGTCGAGGCGCACGAAGGGCGCGTCGAGGTCGACTCAGCGCCCGGCCGCGGCTCCAGCTTTGTGCTGCGCCTGCCGCGGCAACCGGTGGCCAAAGCCTCGGGGTGAACCGGCCGCCCGTGATTCCTCGAAAGAGCAGGGTGTCTCTCTTCACTGTGGCTGGATTCCGGCAAAAGCCAATTTGATTGAGCTAATCCGGGGCCGGCCTATTAGTCGGTGAGCGCGCATCGTTCTTGATACGACTCCTCTTCCGAAAATGACCATCATTGTCTCACTGGGAATCCTTCTATTTCTACTCCTTTCCGGACTGCGCATCGCCCAAGAGTACGAACGCGGGGTCCTCTTTCGCCTCGGGCGTTACATGGGCCTTCGCGGGCCAGGGATTTACTGGATAATTCCGCTCGGCGTCGAGCGGACGATTACGATCGATATTCGTACTCGCACCGTTTCGGCCGAACAACAGGAGACCATCACGCGAGACAGTGTTACCATCAAAGTGAACGCTGTTCTTTGGTATCGTGTCATTGATTCTGCAAAGTCCGTGATCGCGGTTAAGGACTCGAGTGCGGCAGTGTACCAGCTCGCGTTGACGGGGTTGCGAAATATCATTGGCCAGCACGATCTCGATGAGGTGCTTCAGCAACGGGACAAGATCAATGGACTGCTTCAGCAAAGCATCGCAGGTTCAGTGGCGGCCTGGGGCCTTGAGGTTGAACGCTTCGAGATGAAGGATGTGGAATTGCCAGAAGCGATGCAGCAAGTGATGGCGATGCAGGCCGAGGCGATTCGTGAAAAGCGCGCACGAATAATTAAGGCTGAAGCTGAGTTGGAAGCTTCGCAAAAACTGTCCGCTGCTGCTTTGCAAATGGCCGAAAATCCAGCCGCTCTTGAGCTGCGACGCTTTCAAATGATATCTGAGGTCGGCGCTGAAAACAACAGCACGACAGTTATCATGATACCCTCCGATTTTGTTACCCTCGCAAAGGGATTGAACGACTATTTGCGAGAGCGCGGGTCGAACGCGCCGAAGTAAGCGTGATCCGCTCCAACCAATCGATGGCGCCGACTTGGACCGCCGATCCTCGCGGCTAGTCTCTGCGATGGGCAAACCTTCGATTCTTGCGCCGAAAGGGGCGAGGCCGCTGCCGGACTCGCCGCCACTTCAGTTCCTGCGTTCGGATTTGAGCGGCCGCTCCGGCTTGGCTTCGCCGCTGTGATCGAATCCCGGATGGCGTTTCAGGTATTCGTGCAGCTCGGGGTGATTGTGGACGAATTCGGGCTGGCGCAACAGGCCGGGGTGCTGGAGGAGCTGCTTTTCTAGTCCGGGACGCTGGTCGAGCCACCGGTCGAACTCGGTCAGCTGCTCGCGCGTCAGAGGCGCCCCGGCCTGGCGCGCCAGCTCGCGATGCACAAACCAGCGGGGCCGGGCGGCGACCTCGGCGGCCAGGCCGGGGTGGCGGGCGAGAAATTGTTCAACCAACGGGTGGTTCCGGAGGAAGGCCGGATTGTTCAGGATGGCCGTATTCTCCCGCAGCCGCATTTCGACAAACGGGTGCTGATCGAGAAAAACCCCGAAGTGCGCCAGTTCGCCGGTCACCGGGCCGGGGCCGGTCGCCACGGCGGCGGGCGGAACGACGGGCCCGTTTTCCGCCGCCGCCAAGGCCGGGAGCGCCACGAGCGAGCACAGCGCGACGGCGGTGCCGAGCAGGCGGCGGACTTGGCGCTCGGAGGACATGGTGGACCTTTTCAACGTACGACAATTCTGCCCGGCGTCGATTACGGTCTGATTGCTCGAACATTACAGTTTGGTAATGTTCGAGCCCAGCGACCGGGGCGCATTATTACCAAAGTGTAATGCCGGCGCAAGGTCGCGGCAATTTTCCCGTGGCATGATGGAGGCGTAGAAAGAAACAACATTCAGAAACGTCATCAACCAACTCCATGAAAAAGCTCCTCCCCCTCCTCTGCGCGACCGGCCTCACGATCGCTTTGTCCGTTCCCTCCGCCTCCGCTGCGCAGACGCGCACGCGTTCCCGGACCGGCACCTACCAATCGAGCAACGGCAATTCCGGCACGTTCAGCTCCAGCACGACCCGCAGCCCCGGTTCGCGGCAGAGCAGCACGACCTGGACGAATCAAAACGGCCAGAGCGGCAACCACAGCAGCAGCTCCACCTGGAACAAGACCTCCGACACCGGCACTTTCAATTCCTCCACGACGCTGATCAACGGCAAGACCGCCTCGCGCCAGGGCACGGTCACAGAAACCGCCCCCAACACCTACCAGATCGACGGCACGAAAACCGGCCTCAACGGCCAGACCAGCTCGTTTGATCTGACCAAGGTCAAGAGCAGCACCGGGTCGACCACGACCGGCACTCTCACCGGCCCGAACGGCGTCAGCACCCTGAACTCCGCGACCACCAAGAACGCCAACGGCTACACCAAGGACACGACCATCACCGGGCCGAAAGGCGGCCAGACCACGATCGACACGTCCCTGACCAAGTCGCCGGGTGAGGTCGTCAAGAACACCGAGGTGACAGGACCGAATGGCAAAACCGACGACCGGGTTGTCGACACGAAGTACAACGCCGACGGTTCCGGCGTCCGCACGATCGAAAACACCGGTCCCAACGGCCAGGTCTCCACCCGCACGGTCGATTTCTCCGCGCCGACCGTGACCACCACACCTTCCGCTTCTCCTCAGGGCTGAGCGGCCAACCGGGAAACAACGAAACCGCCGCCGCGATCGGTACCGTGGCGGCGGTTTCACCGGGAACGAGTCCGCGCGGCCGACCATCCCGCAATAGCGTGGCCCGAACCGTCCCGGAAAAATATTTCCCTGCCGCTTTCCTCTCCCGAAAAAACTCCGCCGCCATCTTCAGCCCAATTTTTCCATCAAGCCCTCCGTCTTCCTTCCCATGAACTCCTCCTTCCAACGCTTCCCGAAAATTCCCGGCCGGGCGCTCGCCCTGCTGGTTCCCGCCCTCACCTGCCTGAGCGGCTGCGTCGTGGAGCCCGTCCGGGTTCGCGCCGCCGTCTATGCCGAGCCGGTTCGCCCACTGGCGCTCGATGCCATGGTGATCGAAACCCCACCGCCACCCCCGCGCGAGGAGATCATCCTCGCCCCACCCTCACCCGGGCACGTGTGGATCCGCGGCTACTGGGCCTGGCGCGGCGGCGGCCACGTCTGGATTGGCGGCCACTGGGAACTGCCTCCGCGGGCGGGCTGCGTCTGGGTGGAACCGCGTTGGGAGCATCGCGACCGCGGCTACGTGTTCGTCGCCGGCTCGTGGCGCAACGGTCCGGTGGTGGTCCAGGAGCGCGTGAGCGTGGCGCCCGTCGTCGGCGTCCGGCTGAACTTCATCGCCCAGCCCCCGCCGCCGCCACGGCGTGAGGTCATCGTCGAACGCGAGCGCCCGTCACCCGACCACATCTGGATCCGCGGCTACTGGGTCTGGCGCGAAGGCCGGCATGCCTGGATCGAAGGGCATTGGGAACACCCGCCGCACCCGCATGCCGTCTGGATCGAGCCCCGCTGGGAGCGCCGTCCCGAAGGCTACGTGTTCATCGAGGGCTGCTGGCGCTGAGCCCGACCCGCTCTCTTTTCCCGCACGATTCCCGGCGCGGCCAAAGCCGCGCCGTTTTGTTGCGCATGAGCCGGACTCATGCAATTGAGAATGATGTTCCGGCGAGCCTGCTCGCTTGAAAGAAGGAGCCCGAACTCCGGGCGGGCTGAAGCGGTCACGCAAGGAAAACCGGCCCAAACACGGAGGTCCGGTTCCACCTCATTTCAATTGTACGATCCCGGCTTAGCCGCGGCTCCGACCCCGGTCCCAGTCCGGTGAGCCAACGACCGGGACCCGCCGGTCAGAATGAAGGCCGGTCCGCCGCGGGTTGCGTGCGACGTTTTGTTGCGTGTTACGGAGAATTCAGGATCATCCCCGGCCGACGCCGAAAGGTGGGCGTCCCCTCTCCACCACGCCCCATGTCCGGAATTCTTCTCGTCGATCCCTCTGAAACCGCCCGGCGGGCGATGCAGGGGATCCTCTCCCGCGGCGAACATCATTTCGCCAGCGTTTCGACCGCCCAGGAGGCGTGGGATTTCATTCACCAAAACGTCAAGGTCGACCTGGTGTTCACCGAGCTGCAGCTCGCCGGGCCCGCCAACGGCCTCGCGCTGGTGCAGCGGCTGAAGGCGGACCGGTTGCTGAAGTTGCTGCCGATCGTCATCTATGCCGAGCACGGCGACCGCGATTCGGTGAAGCGCAGCCTCGAGCTGCACATCCAGGGCTTTCATATCAAACCGTATCACGACGACGATATCTTCGCCGAGATCGCCAAGACGGAGGCCAACCCCTGGCGGAGCCAGCACTTCGAAGAGGAAAAATCCTTCTGCAAAATGATGGGGTACCGGCCGGACGAGGTTCATCGGATGCTCGACGCGGTGCGCCAAGCCGTCGAGGGGGCGTTCGCCCCGCTGCAGGAACACGGCGCGCGGGAGCGTTCCACGGAAATCACCGCCTTGGTGAAGCCGCTCGTGGAGCGCGCCGAAGAGGCCGGTGCCTGGGGTCTGGTCGAGTGCCTGAACGGGCTCGTCGACTCGGCCCAGCAGGGCACGTGGGGCGAACTTCCCGCGGACCTGGCCGCCGTGCGTTTCGCCTGTCAGCTCATCCGTTACCGGCTCGACGGCACGATCGTGCCGCCAGGTTTCCAGCGCGGCTCCGAACTGGGCGACGAAGCCGAGGCCCGCGAGCGGGAACGCTGGAAGACCGCTCCGGCGGACCAGCGCTGCCCGATGGTGGACTGGGCCCGGCTGCAGCAGGAGATCGACGGACTCGCGGGCGTGCCGGTGATCGACACCTCCGCCGCCTCTTTTCAGATGATGGCCAACGGGCACCCTTCCTGCCTGAATCCGCTCATGGACATTGTGGATCGGGATCCCGGGCTGGCGGCCCTGGTGCTTGTTGCCGCCAACAAGGAACATCCCGCCAAAGAGGGCGAGAACGTCATCGAGGACGCGAGGTTGTCGGTCAGCCTGCTTGGCGAAACGCGCCTCGAATCGTTGGCGCGGCAGATTCCGGTCGCCCGCAGCCGTTTCATGGAGCTGCCGCCTGTTCTGGATTGGGGACGGTTCTGGATGTTTCAGCGAGGCGTTGCGCGCATCGCCCGGTTCACGTGCCACTATCTCGAGTTCTACAGCATGGAATCCCTGGCTCGGATGGCCGGGCTGCTGCACGACCTCGGCAAGGTTATCCTGCTGCGCCTGCACCCGGTCGGATTCCAGGTGCTCGTCGATCATGCCCGGCAGCACCGGGTTTCACTTGGCGAGACGGAAAAACTTTTCCTCGGCTGCACCACCTTCCAGATCGGAGCCCGCTTCGCGGCGCGCAGCCATCTGTCCGGGCACTATGTCAATGTCATGCGCTGGGTCGATCAGCCCGAGGCGGCCACCGAGGACCGGGCGTTGGTCGCCATTGTGTCGCTGGCCCGTCATCTCTGCCAGCTCAACGCCGTGGGCGCCTGCGGGGAGCCCGCGCTGGGGGCACCCCTCCCGCTCCAGGACACGCCGGAGTGGCGCGTCTTGCAGGAACATCTTTTCCCCAGCTTTGATTTGCAGAAATTCGAGCTGTCGGTCCACGCCGCCTGCCAGGAATTGCGCAACGAATTCAGCGGCCACGGCCCCACCCGCGTCGCCTAGTCCGCCGTTTTCGCTGGCTCGGCCGACGGCTGAGGTCCGGGCGCAAACGCCGCGTTCGTGCGCGCGATTCCCGCCAGGATCGCCGCCATGCACAAATAGCTCGCGACCATGGCGGGGTTTTCGCCGAGGCCGATGCGCTGGCCGTGCATGAAGCCGAAGAACGTCAGTCCGGCGCCAAACAGGGCGAAGGCGGCCGCCTTGCCGAACTCGCGATCAATCACCAGCACGGTCACCGCGCTGAAGACCATTCCGGTGAGCACGGAGCCGCCGCTCAGGATTTCCAATCCGTGGTACAAAATCCCCTGGCCATCGAGCCGGGCGAGCAGGGTGGCCGACGGCCCGTCGGGATATCCGGCGGCGGAGAGCGCGCCGTTGATCTGATTCAAGGCCCAGCCGGCGAGCGTGGGAATGATGGCCAGCACGACCGCCGGTGCGTGGCGGCGGGGCGTCTCCTGAAACGCCTGCGATCCCATCAGCATGCCGATATAAAGGAGGATGGGCAGAACCGCCACACCCGGCAACGCCGCCGACACGACCGAGATCAGGCCGAGCCAGCAAAGGACAATCGTCAGGAGCCCGGCGCCGGCGGAATAGCCGATCCGCCCCCCCATCGCCTTCCAACCGGAGTGACCGATGTAGACGGCGTTGATGAACGGATTCCCCATGAGACAGCCGATCAGGCTCACGATTCCATCCGCCGTCAGGACCCGGATGGAGGGGAAACTGTCCCCGGCCGCCGCCGCGCTCTCTACATTGTCGATCGCCTCGATCAGGTCGTAGAGGCCGAAGGGGATGGCCGTCATGAGGAGGACCCCGGCATATTCGAATCCGGAGAAGACGTGGCCGATCGCGGGGAGCGGGACATGGAACCCGAAACTTGCCACCGATTCCGACCAGTGTCCGAGGGCCGTGCCGCCCATCGGCCAGCCGGTCGCCTTGCTGACCCACGCGATCAGGCTGCCAACCGCGATGGCGACCAGTCCCGCCGGCACACCGCGATAAAACCGCACGCCGCCAAGCCAGCTGACCAGCACCACGGTGAAGCAGACCAGCCCGATCACCGGCGTGAGAAACATCTGCAGCACCGGTCCCATGGCGATGAAGGTGAGGGCAATGCCGGCGAGCGGACCGAGCAGCGCTGCTCGCGGCGTGACGCGCCGGATGTAGGGGGCAACGAAGCCGCCGACCATCAAGACCACGCTTTGGATACACACCCAGGCGAGGCCCGCTTCCCACGCTTTCTCCGGATTTCCCGTCTTCTGCAGGATCGGCTGCATGATCACGAAAACCACCACGAACATATGCCCGACACTGATGCCGGAAGGGAGCGCGCAGACGTCCGTTCGTCCGGTCTTCCGCGCCACGGAGTACGCCAGCCACGCATAGTACCCGGTCGAAAGCGCGAGCATCAGTCCCGTCGCGGGCAGAATCCCTCCGAACACGAGCGCGTCGGGCATCCGCAAAACATAACGCAGCAGGCTCGTGATCGTGAGCAGATTGACCAGGATGTTCGTGCCAAAGCCGAAGAGCGCGTTCCAGTCTCCCGAAACCCAAAACGCCGGGCGCGGTGGACGGGCATTCATTCGATTTTCGCGACCGGCGCACGGCACACCCCGGAGCTTTCCAGCGCCCACGCCACCCGGAGCAGGGAGTTTTCGCTCCAAGGGGCTCCGATCAATTGCACTCCGATCGGCAGCGGACCGGCCGTCCACACCGGCGCCGCCACGACGGGCAGGCCGACGAAGGAAATCGGCTGCGTGAACAGGCCCAGGTTGGGCCGCAGCGGCACCTCGATGCCATCCAGTTCGACCATGTCCTGACCAATCTTCGTGGCACTCACCGGCGTCGCCGGCGCCAGCAGGATGTCCACGTCGCGAAAGATCTCGCGAATCTGGTCCCGCCAGGCGGCGCGGAACTTGTGGGCCTGCAGCAGCCACGCCGCCGGGCTCAATGCTCCGGCCAAAAACCGGTCGCGGGTCTTGGGGTCAAAATCCCCCGCGCGCGTGCGCAGGCGGGCGAGGTGCCGATGGCCTCCTTCCGCCGCGGTGATGGTGTAGGCGGCCGCTCTCGCCAGTTCGGGCGTCGGCAGTTCAACCCGGCGATCCGCCTGCAAGGCCGCGGCGACCTGCCCGACGGCCGCACGGGCCTCCGCCGAGGCGCCTTTCTCGAAGTATCCGCCCAGCACCGCCACGCGCAGGCCTGCCGGGCCGCTGGTCAGCCCCGTCATGGGTTCGGCCGCACGGGCGGAGCACGCGGGATCGCGCGGATCGGGCCCCTGCAGGGTCTCAAAGGTGACGGCCAAATCGGCGACGCTGCGGGCGAACGGACCCACGTGATCGAGACTTTCCACAAACAGAAAAGCGCCGGTGCGGGAGACCCGGCCGTACGTCGGCTTGAGGCCCCAGATGCCGCAAAATGACGCCGGCACGCGGATCGATCCGTTCGTATCGGTACCGAGCGCGATCGGCACGATGCCCGCGGCCACGGCCGCCGCCGAACCGCCGGAGGAGCCGCCGGGAGAACGGGTCGGGTCATGGGGATTTCGCGTCGGGCCGTAATGGGAATTTTCGGTGGTGAAGTCGTAAGCATACTCGCCCATGTTCACAGCACCCAGGCAGACCGCGCCCGCCTGGTGCAGCCGTGTCACGGCGGTGGCGTCCGCCGTCGCCGCCGGATCGTCGCGGTTGATTTTGGACCCGGCGACGGTCACTTCACCCGCCAGATCGAAGAGGTTCTTGACCGCATAGGGCACGCCCGCGAGCGGGCCGGGATCGCGGCCCGTCGCAATTGCTTCATCCACCTTCACCGCCTCGGCCAGCGCACGGTCGGCGGTCACGAGGGTGAAGGCGTTCAATTCGGGACCGGTGGTGCGGAGCCGCGCCAGCGCGGCGGCGGCGATCTCGCGCGCCGAGACGCGTTTCGACCGGATCGAGGCGGCAATTTCGACTGCGGTGGGCAGGGCGGGCGTCATGGGACAAACACGGAAGCGACCTCCGCCTCGGCGGCCAGCGGCAGTTTGAGCAAGGGAGCGGCAATCGCCGCCGCCCGCTCCAGGTTTTGCACGACTCCGGGCCGATGCGCGGCCGCCAGCGGCACGCCCAGGACGGCCGCCGTCTGGTCGGCGAAGGCCTCCAGCGAACCGGCCTGGGGCGGGCCCATCAGCGCGTTCGACACGTGCGCCGCCACGATTTTCCAGCCGCCGCCATCGAGCCGCACCCAGACCTGCGACTGCCGGCTGTGGCGTGGCTGCCCGAAGACCTTTTGATGGAACTCGCACATCACGGAGGCCACGTTGTCGCCGATGGCCACGACCTTGCGCCGGACCAGCCGCCGGTCGGTGAGCGTCGGACCGCCGCTCCGGCGATATTCGGCGACCGCTTCCGCACCGTAGAGGTGTTCGGATACGCCGTAACGCACCACGTCGGGCGAATCCCAGAAATAACCGTCCAAGGCGGCCACGTCATGGGCGATCAATGCGCGTTCGTAGGCGTCGTGGTGTTGCTCCACCTGCGCGACGACGTCGGGAGAATTAAATGATGGCATGGGCAAGAGGATGGAATTTTCGAGGGGCGAAAGTTGGTCCGCTCACCACTTGTAGGCCAGCATGAACTGGGCCGTGGTCCCCTCCCCGGGGCTGATGAAGACGTCCTGGAACAAATACTGCGGCAGGTAGTACCGCTGGTTGAAAAGATTGTTGACCTGGAGCGTCGTGCTCCAGTGGCGGTCAATCTTGTAGGAAAGTCCCGCGCGGCAGACGACGTACGAGGGCAGCAGCACCTGCTGAAAATAGCCGGCGTAATACGACGGCACGTAGGTGGCGCCGAAGCTGACGCCCACCCCGGCCTCGGAAAGATAAGTGCCGAACAGGCTGAACACCCGCGCCGGCCGCGGCACCCGAAGCGGACCGGTGAGCCCGAGGAGCGAACCCGTGCCGTTGAAGTTGCCGCCGTAGGCCAGCGACGGATCGGTGAAGCCGAGGACCGCCGGGGGCAGGCTGTTGAAAAAGGGCGGGCTGAGGATCTCCGTCCGCTGCCAGGTGGCCGCGCCGGTGATCGCCCAGTGCTTGTCGGGGGCGAAACGCAGTTCCGACTCCACGCCCCGCGCGTGGTAGAAGTCGAAGGTGTTGGTGAGACTGTCGTAGTCGGACTTCTTCTGGCGATAGGCCGCCAGCGTGGCATAGAGTTTTCCGCCCATCCCGGAGTATTTCACGCCCACCTCGTCCAGCGCGGAGGGTTGCATCCAGCTCCCGCCCTCGATCTCCGGCGCCGGCAGCATGCCACCCTGTCCGAGGTCGACATAGCGCGCCCGGGCGAAGGTGACGTACGGGATGAGCCCCGGCGTGATCCGATACTCAGCGCTGAGGTTGGTGGTGAACCCGTCGTCGGAGGAGTCGCCACGACTGAAGACGCCGTTGAAGTCCGTGCCGAGGGTGTGCGCCTGCATCCGGTCTTTCCGTCCGGCCAGGGTGATCGTGGCGCGATCCCAGAA
Organism: uncultured Opitutaceae bacterium; assembly: GCA_964477955.1. Classification (GTDB taxonomy): domain Bacteria; phylum Verrucomicrobiota; class Verrucomicrobiia; order Opitutales; family Opitutaceae; genus Didemnitutus. Next base: position 111,488 of record CAYZGG010000002.1, on the reverse strand, counting down.
CGTGGCTTCCAGCATCGCGAACGCCCCGACGTCGCCCGAGGCACCGATCTGCCGCCAGTTGTAGCCGAATCCGCCGTCATACGCCGGGAGAAAGCGGGTGTTGGGCGTCGCGCCCACGGAAATGTCGCGCCGATTCTCCACCTGCAGGATGTCCCGCCCCTCGGCCTCGTCGCCGTCGGTGTAACGGAAGGCGAAGCCGGCGGAGTCCTTCACCTTCACGCTGTCGCCGAGCCGGAACGATCCGTCGTACGTGGTCCGGTTCTCGAACACGAACTCCTTGTACCGGGCCGCGAACCCGTAGCTCGAATACTTGAGATGATTCATGCTGTCCGCAAAGGTCTGGTTCTTCAGCGTGGATTCCGCGCCGAGGTGCGCGACCACGTCGAAATAGGCGGTCGGAGAATCGGTCTTGGCGAAGTCCGACGCCTCGGCCTGGATCTGATGGGGGCTGAGCTGCACGGTCTTCACCGTCGCCGGGTCGAGGGCGAAGAGGTAGTTCTGGTAGCCATACGCCGGCGAAAGGAAGATCGGCGCGAAATAATTCGGGGCGAACGCAAAGGCCAGCAGCTGCCCGGGAAAGACGTCGTTCGCCGAGATCCCCGCCTCGCCCGGCTTGGCCACGTTGACGAGCGGCGCGCCCGACAGGTACTGGCCGTGGTCGATCAGGTTCTGCGTCACGCGATTCCAGCCGAGGCTCTGGTTGAGATTCGCGTGCTGGTACATGCCGCCGAACTCCAGGTCCACCGTGGGGCTGAGTTCGACGTTGACCGCCAGCTGCCCGAGGAAGTCCTTGTTGTAGATGTTGTCGAAGTAACTTTTCGAGTCTTCGTCGCTCACGAAGGCGTAGTAGCCCGCCTTCCGGCCGAAAAACTTGAACGGCGCGCCATATTCACCGGTCACCAGCCGCTTGGAATAGGTGCCGCCCGTGACCGTGAGCTTGCCTTCCGGCTCGGTGATCAGCTTGGCCGTTTCGCTCCGGGCGGTTTTCGGCACGAAATTGAGGATCCCACCCACCGAGCCCGCGTCGTAGACCGGCGGCGGCGGCCCCTTGATGATTTCCACATAGTCGGACGAGGAGATCACGGTGGGAAAATTCCCAAGATTCTGTACCCGCCGGAAACCGCGGAAGAAGTTGTCCGCCTCCCCGCCACGGACCTCCAGCGCGCCGGGCACGCCAAAATAATTTCCGGTAAACGTGCCGGCTGTCACCGCGACAAAATCGTTCACCGTCTGCACCCCGTACTGGGCCAGCAGGTCGCTCTCCAGGACGCTGACCGACCGCGGCGTCTCGAGCAGGCTTTCAGTGGTGCCGAAGATGCTGTCGGTCGGTCGCGCCGGCAGGATCGAAAGCGGATCCTCGCTCCGGTCGTGAACCTCATAGTTCTGCAGTTTGACCGGCTCGGGGTCCGGCGAATCGGCGCGGGCCAGGCCGGCCGCCAACAGCGCGCAGGAGGTGAACGAGGTGAGAAGAGATCGCGTTTTCATGACGGGTGGAGGGTGGAAAGGTTTTCGTCGTGATGCAGCTCGTATGCCAGCTTGTATACAATTAAGTATCCGATTTGGGTTGCGGCCGATCGCGGGACGTTCAAGGGTGGCCGCACGCTCGAATCGCGCATCGCATGGGCCGCTCCCTCAACCCTCCCCAACTCGCCAGCCACGGCGCGCGCAAGCCGCGGAAATCAAAGCAGATCAGCCAGCGGGTGGCGGAAACCATCCGGGAGCGGATTCTCGGCTGGCATTATCCGCCCAATCATCACTTGAACGAACGGGAGCTTTGCGTCGAGTTCTCCGCCAGTCGCATTCCGGTCCGCGAAGCGCTGAACATCCTGGTCGAACAAGGACTCGTCCAGCGGGTGCCGAACCAGGGTTGCTATGTCAAGCAACCCGACCTGCGCGCGATTCATGAACTCTACGATCTGCGGCTGGCGCTGGAGCTGTTCGTCGTCGAGAGCCTGGCCCATACGAACGTCCCGGCCGAATCAACTCAAGCGGAACGCAGCCGTTGGGAAGCCCTGGTGGAGCCGGCAGCGGCCGCGAAGCTGCAAAGCGCCCAGTTGCTCCAGGCCGACGAGCAGTTCCATCTCAGTCTCGCCCGGGCCCTCGACAACGGCCACATCTTCGACGCCCTGACCGACCTCTACGCCCGCCTTCGCTATGTTCGCCAGATCGTCAGCACCAATCCCAGCCGGGTGCAGACGACGGCGGCCGATCACCTGCAAATTCTCGAGGCGATTGCCCGTCGCGATCCCGAAGGGGCGCGCCAGGCGATGCGGCGGAACATCAACGAGGCCCGCAACAAGGTCGAAAATGCGCTGACCCAAGCCCTCGCGCGCGCGGTCTGGCCGCAGGATCGCCGGGGGCTGCCGGTGGCCGGATAATCCACAACGGGTGAAGACGGGGGCGGAAGACGGTCCGGCCTATTTGCAGCCCAAACCGACAGGTCGCCGAAAACGCCGTGAGCGCCAGACCCACCACTCGAAACGGTGCGCCGGACACGTTCTTTTGTCAGGACCTTCGTACCATCGCCAGCGGCCGCGCGCGTCATTCAAAAAATCGGCTTGGTTCGCCCTCCCCCTTCCGCCACCTTTGGCTTCCATGAGAGCCTGTCTTCGTACGATTCTTGTTCTCGCCCTCCCCTTGTTCGCCCGGGCCGACTGGCGAACCGAGGCCGATGCCCGGATTGAAAATCTCCGCAAGGGTGATTTCACGGTCGAGATCCGGGACCAAACCGGCGCGCCCCTCCGGATCAAACAGGCGACCTATCGTCTGAAGCATCACGAATTTCTCTTCGGCATGGCCATCGCCTCCGCTCCGTTTGCGGACCAGGGCGAGGATGGGCGGCACTACCGCCAGTTCATCCTCGATAACTTCAACGCGCTCGTGTGCGAAAACGAAATGAAATGGTACGACGACGAGGCAACCCGCGGACGCGAGGATTACTCGCGCGCGGACGCTCTGCTCGCCTTCGCCAAGGAAAACGGCCTGGTCATGCGCGGACACAACCTGTTTTGGGAAAAGCAGCAGTTTGCCATGCCATGGCTGGTCAAGCTCGACGCGAAAGAGCTGCGGGCCGCGGTCGACCGCCGGCTGACGGATACGGTGACGCGCTACAAGGGACAGGTGGTGTGCTGGGACGTGAACAACGAGATGCTCGACGGATCGTTTTTCCGCGAGCGCCTCGGGGCCGACATTGTTCCGTGGATGTTCAAGGAGGCGGCCCGCATCGACCCCCGGGCGGCGTTGTTCCTCAATGAATATGCCATTCTCGGCAACCCCGAGAAAACGGAACGGCTGATCGCCCTCGTGCGCGAACTGCAGGCCAAGAGGGCGCCCGTCGGCGGGATCGGCATCCAGTCCCACGACAGTGACCGGCTCACGGACAATCCGTCGGCACCACCGTTGGGCGGGGACCGCCCCGAGTGGATGATGAGTTCGCCGCTGACTCCCGCCATGTTCATCGCCACGCTCGATCGCCTTTACGCCGCGACCAAACTGCCCGTTCATCTGACGGAGATCAGCGCCAAAACGCCCAACGCCGAACGTCGCGGCGACGACCTGGAAATGCTTTTCCGCCTCGGCTTTAGTCACCCTTCCGTGCAGGCCATCGTGCTGTGGGGCTTCAGCGCCAAGACGCATTGGATGGGGCCGGACGCGGCGCTGATGAACGCAGACAACACGTTGAATGCGGCCGGAGTTCGGATCAGCCACCTGCTCCGGGAAGTGTGGACCACCCGCGGCTCCGTGAGTGAGGCTGCCGACGGCCGGATCAACTTCCGGGGATTTTACGGCAGCTATTCGCTGACGATCACGCTGCCCGACGGCCGGCAGATCGAGCGCGAGGTGAACCTCGGCAAAGCCACTCCCGCCGCGACCATTCGTCTGTAGTGTTTCGTCGGTCGGCTCCCACAAACCCGCCGGGTACGGGCAGGCCGTCCGATTGTCTTCGGCAAAAAAAGCATGATCATAAACAAGGTCATTTGCCTCCTTCGCTTCGGCCTCGTGCAATTTGGTTTTAAACGTGCATTTCCGAGGGAAGCTGGAAGGTTGGAGAAGATGAAACCGGTTCGGCCGCTGTTAAACGATTTCGCTGCGCTGATGCTGATTCCCGCAACGGCGTTCGTTCTGCTCGCCGGCTGCACCCGCCCGGAGTTGGCCGACGCCAAGCTGGACGCGAGCAAGCCCCCGCCGAGTCCCTGGATGTCGTACCTGCATCCACAATCCCTGGGAACCGAGGCCGGCGATCAGCCGCCGTGGATTGCGCACGTCCTGGCGGTGGATCTGGATCAGGATGGATTGCTGGACCTCGTTTTCTGCGAAGCGCGGCAAAACAAGGTGATCTGGCTCCGGCAGGTTTCACCGGGTGTCTTTGAAGAAAAGGTCCTGGCCGAAAACATGCGGGCCCCGGTGCACGTCGAGGCCGCCGACATGAACGGAACCGGTCATCTGGATCTGATTGTCTCCAGCATGGGCGTCGTCTTTCCCGACAACGACAAGATCGGCACGGTGTTCATCCTGGAAAACGACGGGCACGAACATTTCACCCCGCACACCGTGCTCGAGAACACGTCCCGCGTCACCGATGCCCGCGCGGCCGATTTGAACGGCGACGGGAAAATGGATCTGGCCCTGGCCCAGTTCGGTTACGATCAGGGCGAGGTCAGCTGGCTGGAGCGGACGGGGAAATGGGAGTTTCGCCGGCACGTCCTGCTCGAGCTTTCCGGGGCCATCAATGTCTGCATCGCAGATTTCAACGGCGACCATCGCCCCGACATTGTCGCGGTGATCTCCCAGCAATGGGAGGAGATTTATTATTTCGAGAACCAGGGCGGGGGAAATTTCGGGACGAAGCGCATCTGGGGCTCGACCAACGAGGATTATGGCAGCAGCGGCATCAGCGTGTGCGATCTGAACCGCGACGGACGCCCGGACATCCTCTACAGCAATGGCGACGGTTTCGGTCCGGCGGCCACCCCCGGGCCCCGCCCGTGGCACGGCCTGCAATGGCTGGAAAACACCGGCGAGGGAAATTTCGTTTACCACCGCATCGGCAATCTGCCGGGTGCCTACAGTCCGGTGGGAGTCGACCTCGATGGCGACGGCGCCATGGATGTGGTGGCCGTCTCCGCCTATGCCGACTGGAGCAACAAGAACCGAAACGTGATTTCGCTGATGTGGTTTCGCAACGACGGGCACATGAACTTCGAACCCCGGGTCCTCGCGCGGATGCCCAAGGATCAGGTCGCCCTGGCCGCCGGCGATTTCGACGGCCACGGCCATCCGTCGTTGGTCACCGGCGGCTTCTATGTCTATCCGCCTTACGCCGACATGGGGCGGATCACGCTCTGGAGGCCTGCCGCGCCATGAAGCCGTTCCGGATCCTGATTTTGATTTTCTGCGTCGTTCTCGCGGGCGGTGGTTTCTGGTGGTGGCGATACGCCGGGGAGCGCCAGGCGATCGTCGCCCGGGCGCTGCCGGCCGTGCCGGATTTGAGTCCGGTGCTGCCCGTGCTGCGCGACCGGATCGTTGCCGCCCAACAGCGGGCGCGGAGTCGCTTCACCGCATCGCCGGGCCTGGCGGAACTCAGCCGCCTCTACCACGCCAATGGTTTCCTGGACGAGGCGGCCAGGTGTTACACGGGTCTCGAAGAGCTGGCGCCCACCGAGGCGCGCTGGCTGCATCGCCACGCCACGATCCTCGCCGGCTACGGCGAAATCGCGGACGGCACCAGGCTGTGGCGGCAGGTGATCCGGCTCGCACCGGACTACATTCCGGCCCGCCTGCGCCTGGGAGACTGCCTGTTGAAATCGAATCAAAATGCCGAAGCCGCCACCGCGTATGCCGACGTGCTGCGAATCAATCCCGACAATTCCTACGCCTTGCTGGGCCTGGCGCGAATCGATCTGGAGGCCGGACGGTGGGACCAGGCGCGCACGCGGCTTGAAGCGGTCGTCAGCCAGACAAACTACAGCCTCGGCTACGACCTGATCGTGAGCCTCTATGAACGCCTCGGTCTGCGCGAACAGGCGGCCGCGATTCGCGGCGCCAACAAGGCCTCGGGCGCCTACCGCGATCCGCCGGACCCATGGCTGGAAGAACTGAACGACGACTGCTTCGATTCTTACCGACTCTCGCTCGCCGCGGGACTGGCCACCAGTTTTCACGACCGGGCCAAGGCGGTCAGTTTGCTGGAGCGGGCCATCGCCCTCGCGCCGGAGGATGTTTCCTGCCATTTTCAACTCGGGTGTCTTTCCGTGGAGCAGCACAACATCCCTGTCGCCCGCGAGCAGCTCGAGCTCTGCACGACGCTGGCGCCGGATTTCTCCGACGGGTGGGCCCGGTTGAGCGATCTGCAGGCGCAGATCGGCGAGAATCTCGCCGCCGAAAGCACCCTGACCGCCGGACTGAAGCATTGCCCGTCCTCCCCCGGCCTGCACCTGATGCGCGCGCGCAATCTACGCAAGGCCGGCCGCGGCGAGGAGGCGGTGAACGAGTTCCTGATTTCCATTCGGCTGCGCCCGAACGAACCGGACGCGCTGGTCGAACTCGGGAGTCTCTATATCGAAACGGGTCGCGTGGGCGAAGGGGTGCAAAAACTGAACGAAGCCCTCGACGCCGATCCCGGCGATCCGGCCGCACTGGGCATCCTCGCCTTTTACGCCGTCTCCACCGCCAACGAAACGGAGTCCCGCCGCTGGCTTGAGCGCGTGGTCAACCAGCCGCGCGTTCCCCGCGAACAGGTCGGGCGGCTGCTTGACGCCTACCGGCAGACGTTTGGGCGCGACTTGGTCCCGGCCAAAGGCGGCGAATAGTCCGGTCGCCCGCGTGGGTTCGGACGCGGGTCAACGGCTCCGGATCAGGCGATCGATCTGCTCGCGCAAGGATTCATCGCCCGCCGCCTCCGCCACCTCGCGGCCCCGATCCAAAATCGCCGGCAGCTCGTCTTTGCGTCCGAGTTTCTCAAGGTCGCGCGAAAGATCCTCGTAGAGCAACCCATTGACGGGACCGCTCGCGGCGAGGGCCTCCATGTATTTCACCGCCTGTCCGGTGTCGCCCCGCTCGTCGAAATACTGGGCCAGGCGTTGGTTGTTCGTAAAGTTGCGGGGATTGTAGGCGCAGGCTGCCACCATGAGGGCGACCGCCTCATCCTGTCGTCCATGCGCCTGCAGATAGCCGGCCAGGGGAGTCAGGGCCGCCTCGTCATCCGGCGTCGAGCGCAGGACCCACCGCCACTGGGCCTCCGCTTCGGCCCATTTCCCTCCGCCGGCCAGGGCCTCGGCATAGGCGTGCCGGGCCGCGAGACTTTCCGGCATCCGGCGCACCAAGGCGGCGAAATAATCCATCGCCTTGGCCCACTCGCGATTCGTCCCCCACGTCTGACCGAGCAGGGCATAGGTCTGGAAGTAGAACGGCGCCTCCCGGGCGGATTGCAACAGGATCGCCTCGGCCTCGGCCCCACGGCTGAGTTGCAGCAGAAAAAAAGCCCGTCGAGCCGTCAGTTCCGGCGAAGCGGGTTCGAGAGCCGCCTGTTCCGTGCTCAGGTCCAGCGCCTCGCCGGGGTGACCAAGCTCAGCCTCCAGGAGGGCTTCTTGCGAATAGAGGAAGGCGTTGCCGGGGTCGCGCTGACGCGCGCGGTGCACGGTCGCCACCAGGTTCTGCAGCGCCCCCGGGCCGCCGAGGTCCGCCTCGGCCGCGGCGATTTCCGCACGCAACCGGGCGCGCGATACGGCGTAATTTAGCTGTTGGGTGAAAGGCGGCCTCCCGGTGAGCGCGTCCATCTCCCGGGCCATGCCCACCCGGCCGAAGGCGGTGAAACCCACGACCGCCGCGCAATCCTCCGACGAAAGCCACGGCGCGGTCCGCGGTCCCAGCGCTCCGGCCGCCGCGTCGGCGAGCAGGCGCGCCAGCGCATAATTTCCCGCCCAGGTCAGGTGCACATGCTCAAAGAACAACCCGGCGCCGGCCGCGGGTCCGGTGGAGGTCGCGTCCGCCCCCAGGGCGACGGCTGTATCCGCGAGCGTGAGGTTTGGTTCCCGCGATCGCGCCGCCGACCGGATGATCTCGTTGATCCGGGCATCGGCCCGAAAGCGCAGGGCGTCGAATTGGCGCGCCGCCAGATACTCCGGCCGGGCCCGTTCGGAGGAACCGCGGTGTTCGAGTTCACGCGCCAGGCGGAAATGAGACTCCGCATACGCCGGATCAATGGCCACCGCCGCCGCAAAGTCGCCCCGGGCATTCGCGCTCTCCCACTCCGCCTGCTGCGCCGGGGTCAGCGGTCCGTGGCGGGACAAGAACGGCGCACAGTCCCGCAGGTTCACGGCAACGGTCGAGAGCAGCACCTTGGCGCCGGTGGCGCCGGCGGCGTCGAGGATCTCGTCGAGATTGGCGCCAAAATTGGCGTAGGTCCTCGCGAGCCGCGGGTCGTCGGCCGGAACGGCCTTGCCTGCGAACATTTCCATCCCGCGCCAGTCCTTGAACGTCCCGCCCGCGGGGCGCAGCCGTTGCAGCCCCGCCGCCAGCAACTGGGTGGTGCGCCAGCGGCGCAACCACAGGGCGAGGCGAATCAACAGCCGGGGCGGCACGCCTCCGGTGACCACCGAACTCGGACCGAACGGACCGACGACCTCGTTGTTGCCCATGTAAAACACGAGCAGGTCGGGGTGAAAGGTAAGCGCCTGGAGGGCGATCGGCACAATCGCGTGCGAATTGATTGCGGTGACGCCGAGATTGTAGACCCGCACGACCCGGTCGGGGTAAGCCGCGCGCAGTTGCGCCTGTAACTGTGGAGCCAACCCGAAACCGGGTTCCGGGACGCCCATGGCCGCCGACTCCCCCAGCACAAAGATGCGGGTTTCGCCGGCGGGTTTTTCCTTTGGCAGCCGGAAATTGACCGGCTTCAATCCAAACGAGGCGGGGAAAAACGCGTCGGTGAAATGGGGATTCGTGCGATAGATCCCCGGCTGCTCGTCGGGAATGAAAAAATCCATTGCGTAGCCGTACCCGGCGGCGCGCAAAGCCAGCTCGAGCGTGCCGAAAAGGAGCAGCGGGACTCCGATCGCCAGCGCCAGTCGTCCGAGCCACGGACGCAGCCCGGCGGGCGCCTGCTTGGAATCGGTTCGTGGCGAAGGAGGATTCACGGAAGTGAAACGGCGAGCGAGGAAGCGTCTGGAGGCACCGGATGGGTCGAGGATTGGCCGGTGGGCCAGCGCACGTGCAGGCCACGGGGCGGATTGCCCTCGGGCCAGCCGAAGAAGCAGGCCGGCGCGGATTGCGAATAATAGCCTCCACCGGCCAGCACCTCCGCCGTCTGCACCGAACCGTCCGCGAGCTCCAGGCTCACTCGCGCCCCGACCGCCGTGGGATTACCCGCCAGGCCCCGCAACTCCACGCGCAAGGCGTGGCGCCCGGCGACCCCGCGATTGCGGTAAGCCTGGGTCGTGTCGTTGTTGCGCGTCAGCACAAAGTCCGGCCAGCCGTCCCCGTCAAGATCGAGCACGGCCAGCGCCTTCGCATCACCCGGCACCACCAGCCCGCTGGCCAACGGCGTCACCGCCGTGAAGTGTCCCTGGCCGTCGCCGCGCAGCAACTGGCTCAAGCCGCCGTCAAAGTGCCCTACCAGCGCCACCGGCGCGTAGGAGTTCTGCACCGCATAGATGTCCGCGTGCCCGTCCCCGTCAAAGTCTCCCGCCACCACGCCTTGAAACGGCGCGATTTGCGCGACCTGTGGCAGCACTTCAAATCGGTAGGTTCCATCGGGCTGGCTCAACAGCACCCCGCTGCGCAGCTCCGTCGCCGCGTACCGCGTGGCAGCGGCCAGCTTCGCCTCCCCGAGGATTTCCCCCAACGTGGCCCGCGCATACAGGTCGTTTTTCGGGTAGCGTTTCAGGATCGCGGGGATCTGGTTGGCGAGTTCGGTCCGGGTCCGCCACGGATAAAATTTGTCACCCTCGTAATAGGCCTCGACCAGCTGGTTTGATCCGTCGCCCCGAAAGTCGCCGGCAAACAGCAGCGCCGGATGCTCCGGGCGCGCGTGGTATTGGGTGTTCAGCCCGACGTTGCCCACCACGTAGTCCGGGCGGCCGTCGCCATTGAAGTCCGCGGTGGCCAGCGAGGTCCACCAGCCCGTGCCGGCCGAGCCGAAACCCGAGCGTTCCGTCCAGTCGTCGAAGCCTTGGCCCTGACGGTTGTGGAAATATCTTACCCCGCCCCATTCCAAAGCGATGATCAGGTCCGGCCAGCCGTCACCGTCCACGTCGCTCCACAGGGCCGACGTCACCATCCCCACTTCCCGCAGGCCGGGAGCCAGCGTATCGGTCACGTCCTCGAACCGGCCTCCGCGGTTGGCCAAAAGTGCACTGCGGGGCGGCCGCGGATAGTGGCCGGGCTGCACCCGGCCGCCCAAGAAAAGATCCAGCCGGCCGTCGTGGTCGAAGTCTGCGGCCGCCACTGCGCCCACGCTCAGCGGCAGGGCGGGCAGCGCGCCGGCGGGGGCCGGACGGAGGTTCCCGTGGCCGTCGTTGAGCCAGAGAGTGGGTTGATACTCCGCGGAACCGGCCGGCAGGTTCGCCCCACCGTGGGTGACCAGCACGTCGTTGGCGCCGTCGCCGTCCGCATCGAAGATCAGCACCGGGCCGTCTTCCAACAAACTCGGCGCACTGGACAGCGCGCCGGGGGTGGGCTGAAAGTGTCCGGGACCGTCGGAACTGAGCACCCGCGCGGACTCCGCCGATGTTCCTCCGATCAGCACGTCATTGGTTCCGCTCCCGCGGAGGGCGCCCACGGCCAAGGCGGGGCCTCGTCGGCTGAAGCGTTCCGGCAGCAATGCCTGCGTGCTGTTTTCCGAACGGTTCGCTTCCCGGCTCAGCACCGCCAGGCCGGTTTGCGCCCCCACTTCGGCAAACTGTCCAGGCGGTGCCGGCAGCGGTGCGTCCGGGTTGGCCGGTCCGGTGGGTTCGGTGATCGTGAACTTCCGGTCGACGTTCAAGTCCGTGAAGCGCTGTTTCTGGCCGCTCGGCCACTCCACCGTCAGCGTTTTGATCTTTGTGTCCTCGCCCAGCCCAAAATGCAGCATCGGTTCACTGTTCGAGAGGTATCCCCGCGCCAGCACCAGCTGGCGGACCTGCGGACCGGCTGCGCTCTCGAGGTGGACGGTCGCGCCCACACCGAACCGGTTCGACTCCGTCCCCCGCAGCGCCACCTCGATGCTGTGGCCGGTGGCACAGTCGTTGCGCAGTACCGTCACGCCCTTTTCGTAGTTCGCGTACACCAGGTCCAGGTCACCGTCGCCATCCAGATCCCCGAACGCCGCCCCGAAGCTCACCCCGCGCTGGTTCAAGCCCCACTGCGCCCCGACCTCCGCAAATTGCAGGCCGCCCAGGTTCCGAAACGCCAGATGTCTCTCCGCCAGCAACGGACTCGAGCGCACGACGCGCCGGGAGTCGGCAGGATTTTCGAGGGACATGATGCGACCGAGCAGATCCGCGTTGTGATATTCCCGCGTCATGCCGTTGGTGAAAAAAAGATCGAGTCGTCCGTCGTTGTCCAGGTCCTCCAGTCGCACCGACCAGGTCCAGTCCGTGGCGGCCAGCCCCGCCAGGTGCGCTGCCTCCAGGCACCGGCCGGTACCCGTGTTCAGATACAGTGCGTTGTGCATGTACTGCGGCGCCACGGAAGGATCCGCCGGCTCGAGCTGGGCGCGGAGTCGCGAATAGGCCATGCCGCGCTGGTCTTTGTCGTGGGAACTCGCGGCCATGTCGGCCACGAAAAGGTCGATCAACCCGTCGTTGTTCACGTCACCCAGGTCCGATCCCATCGAATAATACGGCATGTGCGGCACGACCTGGTTGATGACATCCGTGAAGGTTCCGTCGCGGTTGTTGTGATAGAGGCGGTCAGGCGTCCCATAGTCGCACGTCACGTAAAGGTCGGGCCACCCGTCGCCATCGAAATCCCACCAGGTGGCCGAATGCGACAGCGTTTCCCCGGAGATTCCCGCCTTCGCTGTCACATTCGTGAACGTCCCGTCCCGGTTGTTGTGAAACAGGTACCCCTGCTGTCCGTTCGGGTGTTTCACCGCATCCAGCATGTTCGTCTGGATATACACGTCCAGCCACCCGTCCCGATCATAGTCGCAAAAGGCCGCCATCCCCGAGGCGTCGTTCACCGCCAGCCCCCGCGACGCCGCCTCTTCCTTGAACGTCCCGTCGCGCTGGTTGATGTAAAGCAGGTTCGGCGCCCCGAATCGGCAGATGTAAATGTCCAGCCAACCGTCATTGTTCACGTCCACGAACGTCGCCCCCTGGCGCCAGGCGGCGATCTCTCCCTCGGCCGTCGCGTCCGGTCCGACCAGGCTCTTTGCCCAGGCGAGCCCTTTGTTCCAGGTCCCCGCGCCACCCCGCAATCCGGCCTGCTCCGATACATCCGCGAACTTCCAGTTGCCCAGATTCCGAAACAACCGGCACCCCTCCGTTTTGCTCACCACCAGCACATCCGGTTTGCCGTCGTTGTCGAAGTCGCCGATCGCCACCCCGGTGCCCATGGCTCCGTAGGCCAGCTCCTGGTAGTGCTCTCCCCACATCGCCGGGTCGGCGTAATTGTTTTCGGTCACGAGCCCCGTGTCCGCCGGCAGCATTTCCTTGAACATCGTCGCTCCGGCCGGACCCGACCGTGCGGCCAGCGCCGTTTCGTCGAGCCCCGGCTGCTCCGCCGCACTCCCCCGTGGCGCCAGCAGCACGCCGGTCATCCAAACCAACCGCGGAACAAGCCGCCGGACGAATGCAGGAACGCGGGTGGGAGCGAAGGACATTGGACGCGCAAAAATACGACGCGGTCCGTGACCGGAGTCAAGGAGTGCGGACTGCGACGGTCCGGCCGACGGCCCGGCGCCCGGGCGTCAACGTCATTTCTTGTCCGCCGGCTGCTCCTTCGAGGACGGATCAGGCGCGATGCCGACCACCTTGAACTCGCCGATGCCCACCACGCCCTCGTGGTATTGGCGGATCAGGCGGTCGGTGTTCTGGCCGAAATGATGAGAGGCCGATGCCAGCATGGCCGCCACACTCCGATCAAAATGGTTGCCTTGGGCCTGGATGCTGACCCGGGTTGTCCAGAGCAACTTCGGTTTTTTTTCCTGCGCCAGCCGGTAGTCGTAAGCGGACACGATCACATAGTACCGTTCGTTTTCGAGATCGGAGATCAGGTCGTCGTAGTACGAACCGGCGCCGGCGAACCGGAGAAGGTCGTTCGTCCGGTTGACTTCCGACACGTAACCCAGCAGCCGGGCATTTTGTTCGTCGGACTTGCTCCGCATGTCGTCGAACATCCGCATCGTGATCATATCGTTGACGAATTCTTCCTGGGCGGCGTTCTGCACGGCCGCCAACGGCGACTGAATGCCTTCAAAGCTGCGATCGCGCGCATGGGGGGTGTTCTGCAGGTCGTAGTTCGCCAGCTTGAGGCGGTTGGTCGACATGGCCATATTGTAGAGCCCGAGGCGGTAGGTGCTGTCGTCAAACGGCATGGTCGTGCCCCAAGCGAGGACCAACAGGAGATCCGCCGTCTGGCCGGCCGGGGCCGGTACATAGCTCTCTTTGGCGAGGTAGCCCGCCATGACGCGGATGAGATCCGGAAAAGACACCCGGTCGATCGAAGGGTCGGCCGCGACGCCGGGATTATAACCGCCGTTGCCCACCACGTAGGTTTCCCGCTTGAAACTGCCGTCTGAATTCTTCGCCCGCACATAATCCCGGCGGGCATTGGAGAACACGGCGGTGACGAGACTGTCGTCCCGAGCCTGGGTCGGAAGCCCGGAAATCAATGCGGCGAAAATCGCTGCGCTACAGGACAAAAAACGCGTGGTTTTCATGATTCGTCCAATTGGGGAGGAACGGTGGTGGAACACCGGATTAAACAACAAAATCCTTTCCTTGAAAAGGACAAACCAACCCTATTTTCCGGGCAGGTCCGGAACGGTGGCCGGGGCTCCGGCCATCATATGATGGTGGTGCGCCGGGGTCGCCCCGGGTGCCGGCCAGGGAAAGCTCTTGAGTACCTGCTCGCGCGCGGAATTGTCCCCCTCGCGGACGAGGTAGGCGTGGTCGAGTTGCAGGTCCCCGATGACCTGGGTCAGGCCGGTGCGCGGCCAGAAGATCTCCACCCGGGCGATGGCCGTGGCCTGGCCGAGCCCGATTTCCTGGCGCAACGGGGAAGCCCCGAAGCTGCCGCCGCTGCCCACGACGCGGTAAATCTCGCGTTCGCCCCCGGCAGTCTTAGCCACCACCTTGATGCGGGCGCCCAGGGCCGACCGGTTGGACTGGACGCCCTCCAGTTTCAGCTTGAGCCAGTGATTGCCGTGGCCCGGGTTGGCGAACAGCTGGCTCGGGTAGTGATCGCCGATCAAGGCCCCGCCGAGATGGGAATAAATATCCTGCGCGCCATCGTTGTTCAAGTCACCAAAGGCAATCGCGTGTCCCTTCTGCAACTGGCCGAAACCGCCGGACGTCGTCACATCCTGGAAATGACCCTGGCCGTCGTTGCGAAACATCCGGTTCGGTATGAGCGTGCCCAGGATGGGATCGCCCGTGCCCACGTAGAAATCAAGCCAGCCGTCGTTGTCGAGATCGCCAAAGTTCGCGCCCATGGACTCCAGGACCTTGTAAAGGCCGGCTTGTTTGGTGACGTCCGTGAACGTGCCGTCACGATTGTTGTGATAAAGCCGGGCGCGTTCCGCCGAGGGCGGCGCGTCGCCGAGATAATCGGCGAGAATATCGCCGGCATTCCTGATGGAGTAGCCGCTGACAAAGATGTCGGGCCAGCCGTCATTGTCATAGTCAAAGAACCAGCACGGGAAACTCTTGATGGGCTCGGTCACTCCCGCCTGGGCGGCGACATTGGTGAAGCGCCAGGGTGCCTTCGGCGAATGGTCGGCGCCCGCGGGCCCGTCGTTGCGCAACAGGAGATTGGGTCCGCCAAAAACCGAAATGTAGAGATCGGGGCGGCCGTCGTTGTTGAAATCGCCCGTCACGACCGCCTTGACCCAAGCGACCACCGCCACCCCGTTTTCGGCGGCCACATCCGTGAAAGTGCCGTCGCCGTTGTTCCGGAAAAGCTGGCAGGGATCCACCGCATCGCTGCCGGGCAGGGTTTCATTGCCCACGAAGAGATCCACCAGGCCGTCGCCGTTGTAGTCGAACCACACCGCGGTCTGGTCCGGATGGAAGCTGAGCAGGCCGGCTTCCTCGGTGACGTCCGTGAACGTGTTGTCGCCGTTGTTGCGCAGCAGCGAATCCGGGTAACGACCGTCCTTGCCCAGCCAGCCGCCGCGCATCACCAGCACATCGACAAACCCGTCGTTGTTGTAGTCGGCCTGAATGAGGTTGAGGCCACCCGTGAGGCCCATCAGCCCCGCCGATTCGGTCAGATCCGTAAAGGTCCCGTCGCCATTGTTGTGAAAATAACGCAGCTGGCTGTCCAAGCCCGAACTCGAGATCATCAAGTCCAACAGCCCGTCATTGTCGAAGTCATCCATCACGACTCCGCCGGATTGATCATCCACGTCGAGCCCCACCTGGCCCGCGATGTCGGGGAAGCGCTTGATGTCGTAATCGGAGTTGAAGACTTCCGGCGGCACGCGCCATTGTTCCGGCATCTGGTCGGGGTATTCGCCGAGCGTCATGTACGCGATGTTGAACAGCCAGATCGCGTAAGGGCTGGGGGAGGTGTCGAGCAGTTCCTGGAGGACTTTGACCGCCCCGCGCGAGCCCCGGGTCTGCGTGTGCACGCCGCCGCCGCGGATCGGCAGCAGACAGGAATCGGCGTTGTGGTTGGCCATGCAGTTCTGCTGTTCGCCCAGCCGCAGCCAGCAAACCGCGCGGAGCAGCTTGAACTTCGCCACATCGTCCGGCTTCGGCGACAGGCCGTTGTCCGCCAGCATGCGATCGAGATCGTCGATGGCCTGCAGGGCCGCCTCCGACTCGCCGTCATTCAGCAGGGCCGTCGCATAGCGCCATTGCATGGTCGCGCGCTCGCCCGCCGTCTTGGCCTCGGGAAACTTCCGGCGCACGAGTTCCGCCGTCTTCCCGGCGAAATAGGGAACGACGAACGGATCGATCTCGCGCGGAATCTCGGTCAGGAGCTTGACCATCCGCAGCGTGCTCGCGGGCTGGACCTTGCCGGCCGCGGGCGGCCGGGAATCGGGCGCAGCCGCGGAGGAACCGCCAGTCTCGGCGGCGAAAAGCGGAGGAAAGACGGCCAGCCCGGTCAGCAGAAATAATGCGCTGCTCCAGCGGGGCGATGCGACGGCGCGGGAAAAGGGACGGCTCATGGGTGATCAATATCCAGCCTAGTCGCAGGTTGCGTCAAGGCGTGTTCCGAGGTGGTGCCATCGGGCCAGCGGACGGAGAGCCGGCGGGGCGGCGTGGCGTCCGGGTATCCGAAGAAAACGGCCGGACTGGACTGCGAATAGTAGCCGCTGCCGGCCTGCACCTCGGCGGTCTGCGTCGTGCCGTCGGCTAGCTCCACCTGCACCCGCGCGCCAATCGCGGCCGTGTTTCCGGCCACGCCGTGCAGGCGCACACTGAACAGATGGCGGCCGGGCACGCCGGTGTTGCGCCAGGCCAGCGTGGTCGCGTTGCTGCGCGTGACGAGGAAGTCCGGCCAGCCGTCGCCATCGAGATCGAGGACGGCGAGCGCCTTCGCATCGCCGGGCACGACGAGGCCGCTCTCCACCGGCGGCACCGGGGTGAATTGCCCGTGACCGTCGCCGCGCAGGAGCTGGCTGAGCCCGCCGTCGAAACGGCCCACGCCCGGATTCGGGGCGTACGAGTTCTGCAAGGCATAGATGTCGGCGTGGCCGTCTCCGTCGAAGTCGCCGGCCGCGAGACCCTGGAACGGGGCAATCTGCGCGAGGCGCGGCAAGGGGACAAAGCGGTAGGTGTGATCCGGCTGGCTGAGAAAGACCCCGCTGCGCAACTCGGTGGCTGCGAAGCGGCGCACGGCGGCGAGTTTGTCGGCGCCGAGGATATCCGGCAGCGTGGCGCGGGCGTATTGGTCGTTTTTGGGATACCGGCGCAGGAGGGAGGGAATGACGGAGCCAAGCTCCTTTCGCGTGCGCCAGGGATAGAGCTTGTCGCCCTCGTAGTAGGCCTCGACGAGCTGCGGCCGCCCCGGGGCGAAGCTGCCGTAGAAGATCAATGCGGGATGCTCGGGGGTGGCGTGGTATTGGGTGTTGAGGCCGACGTTGCCCACCACGAAGTCGGGCTGGCCGTCCTGGTTGAAATCGGCGCTGGCAAGGGAAGTCCACCAGCCCGTGCCGGCCGCGGCAAAGCCGGCGGATTCGGTCTGGTCGGTGAAGCCCCGGCCCTGCTCGTTGTGGAAATATTTCACGGTGCCCCATTCCAAGGCGAGGAGCAGGTCCGGCCAGCCGTCCCCGTCGACGTCGCTCCAGAGGGCGGAGCTGACCATCCCGACTTCGCGCAAGGCGGGCGCCAGGGTGTCGGTGACATCTTCGAAGTGGCCCCCGCGATTGAGCAAAAGCGCGCTGCGCGGCGAGACGGGATATTGGCCCGGCCGGACGCGGCCCCCCAGGAAAAGGTCCAGGTGGCCGTCGCGGTTGAAGTCGGCGGCGGCAACGGCCCCGACGCTGATGGGCAGCGGCGGCAGCGCGTCGGGCGAAAGGTGGAAATGGCCGTGGCCGTCGTTGAGGAACAGCTGCGGCTGATACTCCGGGGAATTCAAGGCGAGGGCGGTGCCGCTGCGCGTCAGCAGGATGTCGTTCGCACCGTCGCCGTCCGCGTCGAACAGCAGAACCGGGCCGTCTTCAACCGGAGTACCATTGGCGAGGGCCGTGGCGTCCGTCAGGACGAAGTGGTCGTTTTGCCGCAGCAGCAACCGGGCGGAGTCGGCCAAGGTACCGCCGAGGAGCACGTCGTCGCGTCCGTCGCCGTCAACATCGCCCACGGCGAGAGCGGGGCCGCGATTGCGAAACCTGACGGGCATCAGCGGCTGGGAGTTGCCTTCCTGCCGATCGGATTGCCGGGCATCCAAAGACAAGCCGGTCGCCTGGCTTACTTCCGCAAACTGGGCCGGCGGGACGGGTGACGGTGCTGATGGAATAGCGGCCGGCGCCGCCGGTTCGGTGATCGTGAACTTCCGATCCACCGGCAGGTGTGCGAAGGTCTGGGTCTGGCCACTGGGCCAGTTGACGGTCAGCCGGTCGACGGTGGCGTCCTCGCCCAGGCCGAAGTGCAGGATCGGTTCGCTGCTCGACAGGTAGCCGCGGGCCACCACCAGCGTGCGCACCTGCGTCCCCAGAGCGCTCTCCACTCGCACGGTGGCGCCCACCCCGAAGCGGTTGGACCGGGCTCCACGCAGGGAGACCACCAGCCGGTGGCCCGTGTCGCAGTCGTTGCGCAAAACCGTCACCCCGTCCTCGAAATTGGCATAGACGATGTCCAGATCGCCGTCTCCGTCCAGGTCGCCGAACGCCGCCCCGTAGCTCACGCCGCGTTGGTTCAGTCCCCACGCCGCGCCGACTTCCTCAAAGCGCAGGTCCCCCAGGTTGCGGTAGGCCAGATTCGCCTCCACCAGCTTCGGACTGGCCCGCATGATGTTCATCCGGTCCTCGAGGCTTTCCGCCAGAATGATGCGGTCCCGCAGATCGGCGTTCTGAAATTCGCGATTCATGCCGGTGGTGAAGAAGCAGTCGATCCGGCCGTCGTTGTCCAAGTCCTCGAAGCGCGGTGACCACGTCCAGTCCGTCGCCCCCAACCCCGCGAGTTGCGCGGCCTCCAGAAAACGTCCCGTTCCGGTGCCGAGGTACAGCACATTGCGCGAATATTGCGGCGCCCCGGTCATGCCGAAGTCCGCGGTGTTCGTGAGTGCGCGCGAGTAGGCCATGCCGCGATGGTCCTTCTCGTGGGTGGTAGCGGCCATGTCAGCGACAAAGAAATCGAGGCGGCCGTCGTTGTTGATGTCCGCCAGATCCGCGCCCATCGAGGAATAGGGCATGTGCGGTAGCACTTCGTTGATGACATCCGTGAAAGTGCCGTCGCGGTTGTTGTGGTAGAGCCGGTCGGGCGCCGCAAAATCATTCGCGACGTAGAGGTCCGGCCAGCCGTCGCCGTCGTAGTCCCACCACGTCGCCGAGTGCGACAGCGTTTCGCCATAGATGCCCGCCTTCTCCGTCACATTGGTGAACGTACCGTCGCCATTGTTGTGAAACAGATAACCCCTCTGCCCGTTCGGATGTTTCGCGGCATCCAGCATGTTCGCGGTGATGTACACGTCCAGCGAGCCGTCCCGGTCGTAGTCACAAAACGCCGCCACCCCACAGGCATCCACCACGCCCAGGCCGCGCGCCGCCGCCTCCTCCTTGAAGGTGCCGTCGCGTTGATTGATGTAGAGGAGGTTGGGCGCATTGAAGCGGCAGACGTAGATATCCAGCCAGCCGTCGTTGTTCACATCCGCGAACACCGCTCCCTGCCGCCACGCGCCTGGGTCCACGCTCCCGCCCTCCCCCTCCGTCAGTTTCGCCTTCTCGGTGACATCCTCGAATTTCCAATTGCCCAGGTTGCGAAACAGCCGGCAGCCGCCGGTCTTGCTCACGACAAAGACGTCCGGACGGCCGTCGTTGTCAAAGTCGCCGATCGCCACGCCCGTGCCGGTCTCGCCGAGGGTCAGCTCCTGGTAATGTTCGCCCCACATCTTCGGGTCGTCGTACCGGTTTTCGGTGACGATGCCGGTCTGCTCCGGAGTCATCAGCTTGAACATGGTCGCCCCGCGCGGACCGGAACGCGCCGCCAGCGGGGCCTCCGCCAATCCGCCGGGCCCCGACTCTGCCGCTGCCGCGGGCAACGCGCCAGCCAGCAGCCACACCCACATCCACCCGCAAAACCCGAGACGGCCCGGACGGCCGTCACTGCGGTTGCGGGCCGAATCTTCCCGGCCGTCCCGGCGCACCGCACTCCCCGCCCGGAGCCCGGCGCCGGCGGAAACCTGCCACGGCGAGGCAAGAATGTTTTTCGTGGGAATGGACATTCGTACCGCAAAATACCACCGAGTGGCCGCGGCAGAGTCAAGGACGCCATCGTTTTTGCCTCGCCCGGCCCGCGTCCGCAGCATGATGATGAGTCACCCGTTGCCGCCTGAATGAGCTTCCCATCCCGGTTTTCCCACGCCCTCTGGCCTGTTGTGCTCGCAGCCACCTTGGGATTTCTATTCTGGCTGGCCGCCGCCCACCTTCACCGGGTCGACTATGTCACGAATCTGGTCGCGACCGACGTGGCCGTTGATCCGGCCTCGCCCTCAGGTTACGCCGGCGGTCTGCGCCAGTTGATCGTGCCGGAGCACAACAACGACAGCTATCAATGGATCGTCCAAACCCAGCAAATGCTGGCGCAGCGCGACTGGCGGGTGCGCCATGTGAGCTATGACAACGCTCCAACCGGCCGCACGGTGCTCACCCCCTCGCCTTATCGGTGGTGGCTCGGTCTGGTTGGCGAGGTCTATCACGTGGTCTCCGGACAGCCGTCCGGATTGGCGATGGAAAACGCGGCGCGAATTGCCGATCCGCTATTGCAGGCCCTGCTTTTGCTCGCGGCGGTGATTTTCGTCGCCTGGCAATTCGGCCCTGTTCCCGTCGCCCTCTTGTCGGTGGCCCTCGTGACGATCTTTCCCCTCGGCGGGGCGTTCCTTCCCGGCCAACCCAACGACGACGGCCTGGTCCGGTTCTTCGCCCTGTGGAGCGTGCTGCTGCTGCTCACGGGCATCCACGCCCGTGGAAAAGACACGCCCCGGCCGGACGGGAGCTCACCGAAACGCGACCCCGCGGCCCTTTGGTTTCTCGCCGGCGGAGTGTCCACTGGCGTCGGGCTGTGGGTCGATGTTGACCGGACGATTCCGTTCGTCGCGGGGATCGCACTCGGCGGGTTCGTGGCGGCTTGGGCGGCCCGGCGCGCCGCCCGGCCCGGCGCGCCCGCCGTGGCGCACGCGGCCCTGCCCTGGCGGCACTGGGCCCTCGGCGGCGCCACCGCCAGTCTGGCCGGTTATCTGCTCGAATACAGTCCCGACTACCTGGGCACCCTCCAATTGCGCGAAGTCCATCCGCTCTACGGACTCGCCTGGCTTGGCGTCGGCGAACTGCTCGCCCGTGTCACCGCGTGCCTGCAGCAGCGCGCTCCGTGGAAAAACTGGCGGACGATCGTCGCAATGAGCGCCGGCCTGCTCGCCGTGGCCGCCCTGCTGGTGGCGGTGCCCCTGACCGAGAGCCGCGACCTTTTCACGATCGATCCGAATTCCACCCGCCTGACCAATCTCGCCGGAGGGGTGGTGGCGCCGAATCTGTGGACCTGGTTGGTTCGCGACGGCTTCACGCTTTCGCTCGTCGCCACGCTTCTGCCGCTGCTGCTGCTGGTGCCGGCCGGGTGGTTGTTCCTGCGGCGCGGCGCGGACTGGCCGTCGCGGGCCATGCTGGCGCTCGCGGCCGGTCCCGCGTTGGTCGCGATCGGCTTTGCGTGCTTCGTGCTGCGCGGTTGGAATGCCGTGGACGCCGTGCTGCTCGCCTTGCTGATCGCACTCGCCGTCGCCGTCCAGCGCGCGCGCATTCCCAGGCCTCGCCTCTCGCTGGGGGTTGCCGGCGTTCTGATCCTGCTGGCCCCGGGCGCCGTGGTCCTCGTCGAGAAAGCCCTCGCCGACCGGCACGACACCGCCGCGGTAAGCGATGTGGAGGCCTTGATCGAGCGCGACCTCGCACATTGGCTGGCCCGGCAGGCCGGACCGGAGGGCGCCGTCGTACTCGCGCCGCCGAACCTGACGACCTCGTTCATCTTTCACGGAGGATTGTCCGGTCTCGGGACACCGTATTTTGAAAACCGCGATGGTTCCATCGCCTCGATCCGGATTGCGGGGGCCTCCACCCCGGACGAGGCCCAGGCTGTGGCCCGCGGGCGGAACCTGAGCTACATCGTCATCCCATCGTGGGACAATTTTCTCGACGAATATGCACGCCTCGGCGCCGTGCAGGAGGAGCACTCCCTGATGGCCTCGCTGCACCGCTGGCTGCCCCCGCGCTGGCTGCGTCCAGTCCCTTATCACCTGCCCGCGGTGGCGGGATTCGAGGGGCAGTCGGTCGCGATCTTTCAGGTCGTCGAGGTGCAGGACAATGCGACCGCCCTCAGCCATCTTGCGGAATATTTCCTGGAGATGGACATGCCCGGGAAGGCCGGGAGCGTGGCGAACACCCTGGAACATATGTTTCCGGCCGACCTAGGCGCGGCGGCCGCGCGCGCGTTGGTGGCCCAGGCCGCCGGGGACGCACCGGCCTTCGGGCGGGCGCTCGCGGATGTGCAGGCCGCGCTCGCCCGCGGCGATGACGACGGCCTGCTTTGGGATCGTCGCGTCAGCCTGGCCGTCGCGCTGGTGGAGGGCCGCCGTTTTGATCTCGCACGCGAACAGACGCGACGCTGCGTGGCCGAGATCGACGAGCCGCGACTGCGCTCGCTGACGAACGCCTCGCTCCAGCACTTCCAGGAAATGTGCCGTGTTTTCCGTCTGGAAATCGAGGACGCCCGCCTTCGGGTGCTCGCGCAGCAACTGCTGCCGCCGGAATTACGCAAACAGCCATGACCTCTCGATTCCCGAAGTTCGTCTACCTCATCTGGGCCTTCGGCGCCGTCGGCGTGGCCGGTTTGATCGGCGTGCGACTCTGGCAGAACCGCGACACCCCCCTCGCTCCGCCGCCCGCCGCCGCCCGCACCCCGCCGCCGCTGACGGCCGCCCAGGCGCACCTGGAATACGTTCCCATCCCCATCGGCGCACCGGTCAGCGAGTTCGGCCGACCGATGGTGACCAATCTCACGCTCGCCGACCTCGATGGCGACGGGCTGCTCGACGTGCTCTACTGCGATGGCCGGAAAAACACCGTTCGCTGGATCCGCCAGGCGCCGCGCGGCGTCTTCACCGAGCAAATCATCGGCGAGGACATTCCTGGCCCGGCCCACGTGGCGGTCGCCGATGTCAACGGGAGCGGCCGTCTCGACGTGCTCGTGGCCTCGATGGGCCAGATCACACCCAACAACGACCGGATCGGCTCCGTCGTCGTGCTCGAGAATCTCGACAACCAGCATTTCCGCCGACGCGTGCTGATCGACGGCATTGCGCGCGTCACGGACGTGCGCGGCGCGAACCTGACCGGGCACACGGACCGCCGGCTCGATCTCGTGGTCGGCCAGTTCGGCTATGCCCAGGGCGAGACCCGCTGGATGGAGAACAAGGGCGACTGGACCTTCGACAGCCACATCGTGAACACCCAGTCCGGCTGCATCCATACGCCGGTGGCGGATTTTGACGGCGACGGCCGGCCGGATTTCGCCGCATTGATCTCCCAGGAATGGGAGGAGGTTCACTTGTTCCGGAATCTCGGACAGGGGCATTTTGACGAATCCATTCTCTGGGGCTCAACCAACGAGGACTACGGCAGCAGCGGGCTCGCCGTGGCCGACGTCAATCGCGACGGCCGGCCGGACCTGATCTACACCAACGGCGACGGTTTCGATTATGCCGTGCCCGGCTCGCGGCCGTGGCATGGCATCCAGTGGCTCGAGAATCTCGGGGGCGGACATTTCAAGTTTCACCGGGTGGGCGACCTGCCTGGCGCCTACTCGCCGTGCGCCGCGGACCTGAATGGCGACGGCACCGTGGACTTGCTGGCGGTGAGTTGCTACGCGGACTGGACCGATCCGAACGTCGTGACGATGATGGCGTGGCTGAACGACGGCCGGGGGAATTTTACCCCGGTCGCTCTCGCCCATCAGCCCATCCAACTGGTGACCGCGGAGGTCGGCGACCTCGACGGCAACGGCATCCCCGTCATCGTCACCGGCGGTTTTCACGCCGTGCCGCCGTACGAACGCATGAGCAACATCACGCTGTGGCGAAGGAAGTAAAGATCCCCGAGGCAAGCCCCGGGGCATTTGACCAGACCAACGCCAATTCTCCGTGCCCGCCATTTCTTCGCCTTTTTGCAGGAGCCTGCTTGCGGGCGATTCTTTGTGGCACGGGTCTCCCGACCCGTGTTCTGACCATCACGGGTCGGGAGACCCGTGCCACGTCCTGCCGAGTCGCCTGCAAGCAGGCTCCTCCAGCCCAAACCAGCCGAAGCAAGCTTTGGGGTATCGGACCCCCCGCGAATGACGTGCCGGCGGGAATTGGGCCTGGATCATCCGGTCCGTTTCCGTCGCCGGCCGGCGAAAGTCGCCGGTTGCCGGCTTGACCGGTCGTGCTTGAGTCTCTGACCTTCTGACCCGATGTCCGGCTCCCAGCCCACTCCGCGCCCGTCCTTCAAGTGGCCGCTCCTTGCGGCGGGGCTAGTCGGCTTGGGCGCGGTCGGCGCATTGGTCGCCCCGGCGTGGCGCGCCCATCAAGCACTGGCGCGACTGAGCGCGGATTTGCCGGCCGGGCCCGAGAAGGGAGCGCTTCCGAAAATGCTCGCCGAGCGGCTGGCCAAGGCGGAGCACGAGGCCAAGGAACCCGCCACTGCATTGGCGGGCGCAATCGAGCTGGGCCGGCTCTACCAAGCCAGCGGCTTCCCCCGCGAGGCCGAGGCTTGCTGGCAGTTGCTGCGCGCCGTTCAGCCCCGCGAAGCGCGGTGGTGTTATTACCTCGCCGACCTGCGGCGCAGCGCCAACGACTACCCCGGCCTCGCCCAGCTGCTGGCGCAAACCACGGAGCTGGCGCCGAATTATGCGCCGGCTTGGTTGAAACTGGCTGATCTGCAGTTCAAGACCGGCCAGATCGCGGAGGCCGAACGCAGCTACCAAAAGCGGCTGGCGCTGATCCCGGTCGACCCTTACGCCCATCTTGGACTGGCGCGCGCCGCCCTCCAGCAGGGCCGGCGCCCGCAAGCGCGGGAATTCATCGAAATACTCGTCAAGGAGGCGCCCGACTTTTCGCCCGGACACAATCTCTATGCCGAGATGCTGGCCGCCGACGGCGACACCAAGGGTGCGGACCGGCAGCGCTGGCTGGGGCGTGAAACGGGGCGCTTCCGCGAGGCCGACGATCCGTGGCTCGACGAGCTCGGGGAATGGTGTTTCGACTACGAGCAGCTGTGCATCCGCGGCACGGTGGAATTCCAGACCAAGCACGGCGACCGGGGAAAGCACTTTTTCGAACGCGCGATCCAGCTCCGTCCGGATGCACTCGTGGCCTACAGCCTCCTCGGCGCCCTTCATCTGGAGCTCGGCGACGCCGCCAAGGCCCGCGACGTGTTTGAACAGGGCTTGCGCCAGGCTGGGACGGCGACGCCGCCGGCAATGTACTACGTCGACTTCAGCCGGACCTATCGCGAACTGAAGCAACCGGCCGAGGCGGTGCGGATCGCGCGGCAGGGCCTGACCAGACTCGGGGAGGAATTCGAACTGTACGACGCCCTCGGCGTGTCGCTGGGCGATAGCGGCGAACGGGAGGCCGCGGTCCAGGCACTCCGGACCGCCGTGGCCCTCAATCCCAACGACGCCAATTCCAACTACAATCTCGCTGTCGCCCTTCTGGCCATCCGGCAACTCGACGAAGCCGTCTTGGCGCTCCAACGCTCGCTGGCGCTGAAGCCCACGTTCCCGGCGTCGCTGGCGATGCTGGCGCAGATCGAGGTGGATTCCGGGCGCTGGGAGTCGGCGGCCCGATATCTCCTGCCGCTTTACGCTTCGCATCCGGAAATGCCGCAAGCCCGCGAGCTCATGGCCTACTGGCACCTTCGGGCGGGAATGGCCGCGGAAGCGCAAAAGGACCTGGCCTCAGCCGAACAGCACTACCGCGACGGGGTGGCGATCGATCCTCATCATCCCGATTTGCAGGCTCGACTCGGCACCCTCTGCCTGATCCAGGGCCGGTTTGCAGAGGCGGTGGCGCCACTCGAAGAATATCACCGCCGGCAGCCCGACAATCCCCAGAGTTCCCTTTTTCTCGGTCAGGTCTATGCAGCGGTCGGACGGATCGCCGAGGCCCGGCAGGTTCTCGCCGCCGGCGCGGAAATTGCCGAACGCAAAGGCAACGCGACAACCGCACAATTCTGCCGGGAGATCCTGCGCCAATTGCCCTGACGGATCTGGCCCACCCCGGAACCGGCTTCCGTTCCCCGACCGCAAAAGCTTGGTCAGGACGAACAGCCGGGCGGGCGCGATCAACGGGCGGCGGCCCAAGTCAGCGAAAAATCAGTCCTGCTGCTGCAGCCATTCCAGGTGTTCCTTCGCTTCCGCATAATTTGGATTCAACCGCAGGGCTTCCTCGTCGTTCCGTTTGGCCTCATTCCACCGCCGCAAATCCCCGAGCACCAGCGACAGCTCGTGGTATGCCTCGGCCGAGGTGGCCGACAGGCGGACGACCGCCTCGTAATGCGGCAGCGCGTCGGCCGGCCGGTCCAGGCGCATGAGCGCCGCGGCGAGATTGTGCTGAGCCGCGACCAGTTGCGGCTGGAGGCGCACCGCCGCCTCGTAGTGAGTTATGGCCCCGGCGAAATTCCCCTGCGAAGCGAGGACATTGCCGAGTCCAAAATGCGCGAGGGCGCGATCCGGCTGCAGGCGCAGTGCAGTCTCGTAGTGCAGAATCGCCTCCGCCGGCCGGCCGGTCGCCATCAGCCCGTTTGCCAGGTCAATATGTGCGTCCGCCGAATCAGGATCGGCCAGCAGCGCCTTTTCAAAATGCGGCATGGCCTCCGCTGCATGGCCGGTCTCGGCCAGCGTCCGCCCCAAGTTTGCTTCCGCGTCGGCGAGATGGGAGTCGAGCCCCAAGGCAGCTTCGTAGTGGCTGATGGCCTCCGCCGGCCGGCCGAGTTTCAAAAGCGCATTGGCCAGGTTGTTATGCGCATTGGCGAAGTCCGGCTGCAGGCGCAGGACCTCCTCGTATTGCGCGATGGCCTCCGTCCAGCGGCCGAGGGCCGCCAGGGCGATGCCGTAGTTGTTGTGCAAGTCGACGTCGTCGGGCTCCAGCCGCAGGCCTTCGTCAAAATAGGGCAACGCCTCAGTCGGCCGGCCGAGTTCGGTGAGCGCCCGGCCGATGTTCCCCCGGCCCGCGCCGCGATAGCTGGGGTCGACTCGCAGCTCCTCGCGGGAGGCGGCGATCGCCTCCTCCGGGCGGCCAAGCAAAAGATAGGCACGCCCCAAATTCCCTTGGGCCCGGGCATTGGTGGGCCACTTGGCGACGGTATCGAGCCAGATAGACAACTCGGTGCGATAGTCCGCGTTCCGCTTCACCGTCGCCATCCCGAGCGCCAGGGAGACCGCAATGAAGCCGGCAGTTGCGAGTCTTAGGCCGCCTCTCCCGGCGCGTTGCGCAAGGGTAAGAGCGGAGGCGACGAGCGGCCCGAGTACTGTCGCCAGCGGCAGGTACATCCGATGTTCCGCGATGGTCTGGGTGGCCAGGGGGACGAAGCTCGAGCTCGGCGCGAGAAGCAGGAAGAAACTGATCGCGAGAAAACCAGCTCCAGACTTTCGCCAAAAAGCGATGGCCGCCGCCGCGAGCATTGTCAGCACGAGCGTCGATTGCCAAAGGACATCGCCGAGGGTCCGCACCACCGGCCAGCCATAATCCAGGACCAGCGGGTGCGGCCAGAAGGACAGCCTCAGATACAACACGATCGCGCGACTTTGCGTGAGCAGATACTCCCACGGGGTGATGCCGAGCCCAAATCCCACGGTGCCGCCACGGGAACGGTTGTGCCAGACGAGCCAGGCCAGCAGCAGCCAGGTGGCGACGAGCGCAGCGTAGAATTTCCTCCGGTGCCGCCACGCGTCGCGAAATGAGCCGGAAATGAACGTACGGTCATACAAGAACACGAGCAGCGGCGCGGTTACGACGTGCTCCTTGCTCGCCACGCCGGCCAGACACGCGAGCCAGGAAAGACCAAGCCAACGGAGAGTTCGCCGGGCATCCTGAGGGGGCGCCGGACTTCGCCGCGCGTCGCCAACTTCGAGGCCCCGGATGAAGCAATACAATGTCAGCAAATAGAACAAGCTTCCGAGCACTTCATTGCGCTGCACCACGCAGACGACCGACTCGGTCAGCAGGGGGTGGACCGCCCAGAGCAAAGCGGTGATCCCGGCGAAGAGCTCGGCCGTTTCCGGCAAGGATGCAGTTGGCAAATCGGCGGATTGCCGTCCGCCATTTTTCGTGGGGGTCCGGCCAACCGGCAGACCCCACCAAATACCACGTGCGGTCCGCCGCAGCACACCCCAAAGCACCAAGGAGGCCAACGCATGCAGGGCGAGGTTGAGCAGATGGTAACCGCGCACCTCCAAACCGCCGAACGCGTAGTTAACCGAGAGGGAGAAGTTGACCAGCGGGCGGCCCGAGACGCCCGAGCCGTTCACCGGCGGACTCAGCGAGGACCAGAGGTGATGGATGCTCCTATTGCGCACCACCGCGGGAAGGTCATCGAAAATGAAAGGGGCGTTAAGGCTGTTCGCATAAACAGCCGTCACGGCCAACACCAAGCCGCCCGCGGCCCACGCGGGGTCGCAAGCCGATGCCGTTTGGCGAAGTCTGGATACGAATGCTCCGGGCCGGATGGACACAATTCAGGCGGTAAAACGAACGCGCCCCCGAGGATCGAAATCCCCGGGGGCGCGGCAATTCAATTTAGTTCAGCTTGGCTTAGAACCTGAACGTGTTGGTCAGCTGCATCGACTGCGGCGATCTGATTCGATAGGTCGCCGGTGAGCCATCCGGTTCCGTGGTGATCGGCACGAGCTTGTCGCCCACGCCGACGTTGCGGACGTTTAGCTGGATGTTCCAAGCGATGTTGTGCCAGACCTTCCGACTATAACCAACCCAGAGGTCGAAGTTGGTTTCGCTCGGTCCCATGTAGGGGTTGGCGATGTCGAAGCTAATGTCGCCCGGGTTGGCTCCGGCAATCGGCTTGTAGCCGATGACGACGCTGGATTCGTAGCGGATACCGCCGCCGAAGTTCACGCCCTTCAGCATGCCGTGATCGAACTCGTAGTTGGAGATCGCATTCCAGTGCCACTTGCGCAGCTCGGGAACATCGCTGCCTTCCTGCAGCTTGCGCTGGTTGAACTCAGAGCCGATGTTGGAGTTCCATTCCTGGAGGGTGGTTTCATTACCAGCACCGCCCCACCAGATGCGCAAGTCACCAACGCTTCCCTTGGCACCGTTATCAAGAGCAGCCGTATAGGCGGCCATGAACGCTTTCAAGTTGGTGCCGCCGATGTTTGTGCGCTGCGCCTTGGTCTCGGAACCGTTGACCGTGATGCGCCAGTTGCGAGTCGGCTGGGCATTGAATTCGATTTCATAGCCTTGCGATGAGCTGTCCTCGGTCACGGCGAAGCCGTTTGGCGCGGACGCGCCGACGCTCTGCGTGTGGTCGTTAAGGTTGATACCCCACGCCTTGTAGAAGCGCGGATCCACACTCGCCTGCCAAGTGCGCCAAGCTGCGATGACGCTGGCCTCACGAGCCTGGGCTTGGGCGAGGGTCTCACCCGGTGCCGGCTCGTAGTTATATTCGGTGTCGGTCGGATCGTTGACAGCGACCGCATTGGAAATGGTGTCGCCGGTCCAGTTGTATTGGAAACGGTTGACCCAGTTGGCAGCCCAAGCTTGTGAAGAACCGATGAACCACGCACCGTTCAGGGCGGAGCTAGATGCACCGCTGCTGTTGGTATTGTATTTGTTGACCTTCAGGCTGTAACGGCCGTCGTTGGTTTCGAGGAGAATACCCACGTCTTTCGTTACACCCGAGGGCGCGGCCAATGCCACCCCGTAGACGTCAACACGCTGGGCAGCGGGTTGGAAGTCAGTCGAGTGGTTGTAGAACAAGCTCACCTGGACCGGCATCTTGTTCAAGATCGGCAACTGATTGAGGTGCAAGACCGTCGTGTACGCATGCGAGGTGACCGTCAGCGAGTTGTCCGGCGTGCTCTTCAAGAAATAATTACTCGCGCCCAAGTTGAGCCGATCATAATTGTTAGGGTCGCCACCGCTGGTATTGATCGAATCAGACCAAGCGCTCGCGATGTCCTTGCGCACGCCGAAAGTGGCGACGAAGGCATTGTCCCAGAAGTGTCCCTGCCAGTTGAACGCCCGGGAGAAGACCTTGGACTTGTTAAGGGCCGCGGAGGTCGTGTTGGCGTTTTCATTGGCGTAAGACTTCAGAGAGTCGACGATATTGATCGGAAAGCTCCGGAAGCCGACATAGTTTGCCGGGTTCTCGGACTGAGTGCTGTCGCCAGGCAGACCCGTGGTAATCACGTTACCATTCCCATCGCGGTACAGGCCGTCCGGAGCGATCGCAATCGGATTGACGAGCGGGTAGTACGGATTGTGCCAAAAGGCGCCGGGATTCACATAGGTCGGATCGGTGGGATTCGTGGAAGGCTTCCACGTCGCATCGAAGTTGACCACCGTGCTGCTGACGAGATGAGGATCGATCTGGGGATTCGGGAGAGCGATGCCGTGGGCCGAGGTATCGCTCAGCAGCGAATTGCCCAGATAGATGAACGTGAACGGGACCTGTCCAAGCGCATTAAAGGCCTGCTTCCCGCTGTCTGTCGGAGACGCGTTGGTCAAAGCTTCATAGGCGGGATCGTTCAGGCTGTAGAGCGAGAAGTTACGCGCGTCTTGATAGCGGCGATCGCCACTCAGCAGGCCGGTAACGATTTGCCGTCCGAGCAGGCGGGTGAACCAATTGGTATGGTTCTTGTTGAAGTCGTAATCGCCGAAGACGGTCAGGTGGCCGGACTCGTGGTTGACAATGGTTTGGTAGTTTCCGCTGAGACCATCGCCGCCGACATAGGCTTTGCCCAGATTCGGGTTCGCCGTGGCATCCGCAAACGGGACGCCGTTCTTGCCATTTTCTGTGCCGTCCGTGTACGTCTGGTTGAAATCGACGTTGATGGCGTCGTTCGAGAGCAGCTGGGTCTTGCCGTTCTTATACCACTCCTTGTTATAAGTGGCTTCAAAACCCAACTGGTCATGGGCAAAAGTCTGCGCCAGACTCACGTTGTAGACACGGAAATTCTGCCACTCGTGCTTGGTCGGACCATCGAACAGCTTGTTGTAAAAGTCGAACACCGTAGGATCGGTGAGGGACTTGTCCTTGTACAAACCATAAGACCAAGCCGGAAGCCCATTGTAATACAGGTGGGCGGCAGAGGCGAATTCCGAATACGAAGCCACGCTCCCGGTGCGCAGGTAGGGCTGGATCGAGCTGTTGCGGGTGCCATTGCTACCGTTGGAATCCATGCCGTGGTTGGCCGAGGGCTCCCAGTTGATGGCGGTGGGTTGGGTTGCGTTGTTATATTGGAAATTAAACGCAGGGTCTCCAAAAACGCCGTCCATCGTGCCCTGAATCCAAGGCTGGAAGTATTCGTTGGGAATGCCGGCATATTTGATCGAGCCCGTGATTAACTGAGCCGGAGTCGGATTCGTGCCCGGATAGAGGCCACCCGGTCCGTTGTGCGACGGGCGATTGAGGCCGTGTCCGGGAAGACCGGTGTTGTCGTCCTCGTTCTGCCAGGCGGTGATCGTCATTCTGTTCAGGCCGGCGAAATTGAACGGGTTTCCGCCGATGTCTTGACCTGCAGTCGCAACGTTGCTGAACCACGGCGTGATCTCGTCGTTCGGCGGCAGCTGGCGCGGGTTGTTGGAATTGATCTGACCAAACTCAATGTTTGCCTTGAAGATGGTGCGGGCCGAACCTTTCTTCAGGAAGCCGGGTTCCCAGCGCAAGGCACCGTAGCCGCGCTTCTGGTGGGAATAGGCCGGTTTCTGCTTGTACTTTTCGTCGTTATCCACCCCGGCGACCCGGAGGGCGAGTTCGTTAGGAATCAAAACCTTGTTCAGGTCGAGCATTTCGCGGTGGCTGCCCCAGCTGCCAAACGAGAAGCTCGCTTCATCGGAATCCTTGAAGCTGGCCGGCTTGGTACGAGTATTGATGATACCCGCCGGGCTCCCCTGGCCGAAAAGAATCGAGTTGGGACCGCGTTGGAGATCGACGCCGTCGACGTTGTAGCCTTCCCACGGAATGTCCGTGAGGAAGTAGTCGCGGGTGTTGTCCGCTGCAGAAAGACCGCGGACGCGCGTGTTGGCGTTCGGGTTGGTGAATTTGCTCGATTCATCGAGATGCGCGCCGTCGCCGTTGCCGGAAAAGTTACCGTAGTAGCCGCCGACTTCAGTGTTGGTCGTGTATTGGAGCAACGTCTTGTTGTCCGTCGCATTGATGTCCTTCAGGAAGGCTGAATTGACGACCGATACCGCGTTACCGATATCGCGCAATTCAGTATTGAGGCGATTACCCGCCAGCGTCGTCGCCGAGGCGTAACCGTTGTCGTTGGAAGTCGAGACTTCGAACGGGGAGAGGTTGATCACTTCCAGCTCATCAGTTTTCTTGGTGGCATCGGGTTGCGATGCCGGCGCAGGCGTTTGCTGCGCCCAGGCGCCAGTGGCCAGAGCAAGCAACAACGCCGACAAGACCGGGTATCCAGGCAAATACCTGTTTTTCATAGTCTATAGTCTAGGTGTAGGTTTTAGGGGGTGGTTTAAACTGCGAAATCCGGCCCTGACACTATGCACGCATCAGCATACAGCCGGATTTCTCTCGAACAGTGCGTGCAAATTGGAGCCGATTCACCCGCGCGACGAACAGCTCGCGCGTTCTTAGGGGTGTCGGAAAATACGCTGCTTGCAGCCGGGCAAGACACGATGGGGTACTCATCAGTGGTCAGGTAAAAACCGAAATAAGCGCTTTGGGCAAGCGTAAATTCATCTGCGGGTGTGACATTCACCGCAAGGCCCTCCGGCAGATAATTTGCCGTTCACCAAATCCGTTCCCAAATTGCCCGGTTCGATGCGATATTTTCCACGGTCGGGTGGCCTCGTCGACCGATCCCAGTAAACCGCCGGCCGTGCCGATGGGCAAAAAGGAGCGCGACGACGGGTTGCGGCACCGGGGGCGGGGCAAAACAGGAAGATGATTAGATTGAAATTTCCGCGCCGCCGGGGCTAATTCTTGTCCAATGCGCTCCTCCCCCCCCAAGCGAACCCTTTCCATACCTTGGGGCCCGGTGCTGCTCGTCTCGGTTGCGACTCTGGTCTGCTATTGGCCGGCGCTCACAGGTTCCTTTCTTTGGGACGATTCGGCGTATGTTCCGCGCCTCGGCCTGCGCTCAGGGAAGGGCCTTTGGCTCATTTGGTCCGACGTGCGGGCCACCCAACAGTACTACCCCGTCCTGTTCAGCGCATTCTGGATCGAACACCGGTTGTGGGGTGACCACGCCCTCGGCTACCATCTCGTCAACGTCCTGTTTCACGCTTCTTCCGCTTGTGTGTTCGCCTTGATTCTCCGGCGCCTCTGGGCCGCTCCCTCGAACGGGCGGGCTGGGCCAAAACCAGTCCAGACTCCGCCGCCTGGAGCGGAATGGCTGGCCGCCCTCCTCTTCGCCGTGCATCCGGTATGCGTCGAGTCGGTGGCATGGATTACCGAGCAGAAAAACACCCTATCGCTCCTGTTCTACCTTCTCGCCGCTCTCGCCTATCTCGAATTCGCGGCGCACCGTCGGCTCCGGTGGTACGTGGCGGCATCCGTGCTGTTCGTCCTTGCTCTTGGCAGCAAAACCGTGACCGTCACGTTGCCGGCCGCCCTCCTGGTCGTGTTTTGGTGGCGGCACGGGAAACTATCCTGGCGCGATCACTTCGTTCCTCTCCTTCCGTGGTTTTTGGGTTCCGCCGCCATTGGACTGCTCACCTCTTGGGTCGAGCGCAAAGTCCTCGGGGCCGAGGGGGCGGATTTCACGTTGCCGGGCGTGGAACGCGTGCTGCTGGCTGGACGGGCCGTCTGGTTTTATCTCGGCAAGCTGGTCTGGCCGGACGGACTGATGTTTTTTTATCCGCGCTGGGACGTGTCCGCTGCCGGAGTCGGGTGGGTCTTGGGGTTGGTCGCCTTGGCGGTCCTGACGTTGGGATTGTGGATGTTGCGCCACCGGACGCGCGGGCCGCTGGCGGGCTGGCTCCTGTTCGTCGGCGGGCTCGCCCCGACTTTGGGATTCTTCAACGTCTTCTATTTCCGATTTTCCTACGTGAGCGACCATTTCCAATATCTGGCCGGCCTCGGCCTGCTGGCATTGGCGGCAGCCGGGGCGACGCAGGGATTGGCGGTGGCTCCCCGCTGGTTGCGTCGGGTCGGATGGCTCGGCATTGCCTTGATTGTGGGTTCATTGGCGGTGCTGTCCTATCGCCAAAGCGGATTGTATCGCGACACCGAGACTCTTTTCCGCTCAGCGGTGGCGCAAAACCCTGCGACCTGGATGGGCCACCATATCCTCGGCTTCACCCTGGCCAAGCAGGCCGGCGGTCGCGCCGAGGCCATGGAACATTTTCAGGAAGCCGTGCGACTCGGTCCGGCCTACCCCGATGCCCATCTGGCTCTGGCGGTGGAGCTGGCCCGGCTACCCGGGAGGAGGCAGGAGGCAATCGCCGAATATGAGCGTGCCCTGGCCCTCCGGCCCGAGTACGTGGAAGCGCACAACGACTTGGGCTTGGAGCTGGCCCGCCTGCCGGGGCGCCTGCCCGACGCCATCGTCCATTACGAAACGGCGTTGCGCCTCAAACCCGATTTCGCGGAGGCGCATTTCAACCTCGCCAATGCCTTGGCCAATCTCCCCGGACGCCAAGCGGAAGCGCTGGCCCATTACCAGGAGGCGTTACGGCTAAAGCCCGACTTCGCCGCGGCGCATTGCGCTTTTGCCTATCACTTGTCGCAGTTACCCGGGCGCGAGTCTGAGGCGATCCGCCACTACGAGGAGGCTTTGCTTCTTCGACCGAATTTTGTCGAGGCGCACAATGGACTGGCCATCGTCTATGCCAGCCTCGGTCAACTCGACCGGGCGAAGGCCCACTGGCAAATGGCGTTGCAACTCGATCCGAATTTTGAAACTGCTCGTCAAAACCTGCGTTTGCTGGAAGAAATGACCGCGCCCTAGACGGGTTTGTTCAATAGAGTGAACAAACTGCCGCTGGCCCGACCCACGCCTCTCAACTAACCCTCCTTCGATACATGCCTACTCCCCCCTTGATTACTCATCTTTATACAGCAGACCCGTCGGCTCGTGTTTTTGGCGGCAGGATCTACCTTTACCCCTCCCATGACCGGGATGGGAACATTCCGGATAACGACCTGGGGGATCAGTACGACATGGTCGACTACCATGTCTTTTCCTTGGATCACGTCGGTGGGCCGGTCACCGACCACGGCATTGTCTTGGATCTCAAAGACATCCCTTGGGCAGAAAAGCAGCTATGGGCACCCGATGCGGTATGCAAGCACGGCCGTTATTACCTCTATTTTCCGGCACGCGACAAGGCCGGCGTCTTCCGGATCGGGGTTGCGATCAGCGCCCACCCCTCGGGCCCATTTAAAGCCGAACCCACTCCTATCAATGGCAGCTTTAGCATCGACCCGTGCTGCCTGCCGGACGATGACGGCCGGACGTACCTCTGCTGGGGCGGGATCTGGGGCGGTCAGCTGCAAAAGTGGCGCACCGGACGGTTCGACCCGAACGGGGTCGAACCCGCCGACCACGAACCCGCCCTGAGCCCACGTTTTGCCGAGCTGAGCGACGACATGAAGTCTTTCAAAGGAGGTATCACTGAGCTGCAGATCCTGGACGAGCAAGGCCGCCCGTTGCTCGCCGGCGACCATGCCAGGCGATACTTCGAGGGCCCGTGGATGCACAAACACGAAGGCACCTACTATCTCTCTTATTCTACCGGGGACACCCATTATCTGGTCCATGCCACCAGCCGCAATCCACACGGCCCCTATACCTACCGCGGGCGCTTTCTCGAGCCCGTCCTCGGCTGGACCACCCACCACTCCATCGCGCAATTCAAAGACAAGTGGTATCTGTTTTACCACGACGCCTCCTTGTCGGGCGGCAAAAACCACCTGCGCTGCGTCAAGGTCAAGGAACTCACCTACGCCCCCGATGGCCGGATCAACCCGGTCTCCGGCGACTGAGTCCGCCGGAATTTTCAACTTCTTGAGTCGACGATTGCCGTTGGGCTCGCCGGCCCCTTGCTTTCCGGCCACCACGACCCGCCATTCGCGAAAAACCATTTCCGCCGATGGATGCCGAACCGTTTCATAACCGATCCGCCTCTCGATTCGAAATCACGACCGGTTCCGCCAAGGCCTTCGCAGAATATCTTGAGCAAGGCAACGTGCTGGCGCTGACCCACACCTACGTGCCCCCGGAGTTCCGGGGAAAAGGCCTCGCGGGAATCGTCGTGCGCGCCGCCCTCGAGTTCGCCCGGCAGGAACGAAAACACGTCGATCCGCAGTGCTCCTACGCCGCCGCCTATTTCGACCGGCATCCGGAATTCGCCGATTTGCGAAAAGCCCCGTGACCCGCCGCGTTTAGTCTGCTCCACTGCGCATAAAGTCCAGCAACGGCCCCTTTTCCCGGCGCTCCTCCTCGTCGTGCAGGCGCGCCCGGGCGGCGAGAATCTCCGCCCGGCCGAGGTAGCCGAGTACGCAACCGGGATCCTTTCCGTCGACCACCGGCAGGCGGCCGACATGGTTTTCGAGCATTTTGGTGATCGCGTCGTGCAAGGTGGCCTCGGGATGAATCGTCGTCGCCTCACCGTTTCCTGCCTCCAACACCGTTGTGCTGCCCGCGCCTCCCCGCTGCAACACCTTCACCAGGTCGCTGCGTGTGACGATGCCGGCCAGGCGGCCGGCCTCGTCGACGAGGAGCGTGGCGTGGCGCGTGGCCACCGCCGGATCGTGCCGCGCAATGCGATCGGCCAGGTCCGCCACCGTCGTGTCGCTCCGGACCCTGGGCGGATGGGGATCCATCACGTCCCGTACCCGCACCAGGGAAAAAACATCCACGCTGTATTCCCGCGCGATGTGCTGGCCGCGGCGCGCCAGCTTTTCCGTGAGGATCGACCGGCGCAGCCACAGCACGGTGACGCACAGCGCGGCCACGGTGCCGATCAGCAGCGCCGGCAGCGCATTCAGGTCGTGCGTGAGTTCCAATAGAAAAACCACGCCGGTGAGTGGCGATCGCATCGTCCCGCCCATCATCGCCCCCATGCCGACCATGGCGCACAAGCCGGGATCCCCCAGACCGGTCAACCCGCCGAGCCACGCGCCCAGAGCCCCACCGATCATGAGCAGCGGGGCCAGCACCCCGCCGGACGTGCCCGAACCGAGCGCCGCCGCCCAGACGACACCCTTGGCGACGAGCAGACTGACCAGCGCGGCCCCCACCAGCCGGCCGTCGAGCAGGCCGTGGATGGTTTCATATCCGACCCCGAGAACCCGCGGGTCCAGCCATCCGCCCAGCCCGATCGCCAGGCCGCCCAGCGCCGGCCACCACATCCAGTGCACCGGCAGTTTGCCAAATCCGTCCTCGCAGGCATAGACCAGCATCGTGAGCACGCCCGAGACCAGTCCGGCGGCGATGCCGAGGAGCAGCGCCAGGCCCAGGACGCGCGGGGCCAGCACGGCATGGAGCGCCACGGGGAAAATCGGTCCGGCCCCGAGCAACGGGACGCGCACCAACGAGGCGGCGATCGCCGCCACCGCCACCGGGATGAAACTGCGGGGCTTCCATTCGAAAAGCAACAGCTCCACGGCCAGCAGCACGGCCGCCACCGGGGTGGCGAACACCGCCGCCATGCCCGCCGCCGCTCCGGCCACCAGCAGGGTTTTGCGCTCGGCCGCCGACAGGCGGAAAAACTGGGCGAAGAGCGAGCCGAACGCCCCGCCCGTCATGATGATCGGGCCCTCGGCGCCGAAGGGCCCGCCCGTCCCGATCGAGACCGCCGACGAAACCGGTTTGAGCACGGCCACCTTCGGCGTGATCAAGCTCCGGCCGAGCAGGATCGCCTCGAGCGCCTCGGGAATGCCGTGGCCGCGGATCTTCTCGGATCCGTACCGCGCCATCAGGCCGATGATCAGGCCGCCGAGGACGGGCACCGCCACGCCCCACCACCCGAAGTGTCCGCCGGACAGGGTGACCGGCTCCGCCGACCAGCGCAGGAAAAACGCCGCGTTGGTGAAGACGGCGATCAGCCACAGCAGCGCCTTGGCGACGAAGGCGCCGATCACGCCGACGGGCAGCGCGAGGAGACAGAGCAGCAACACCCGCCGGTCGGTGCTGAAATCGGCGAGCTCGTCGCCCGCGTGGAAGGAGGAGGAAACGGAGCCGGTCGGCGCCGGAGCGGAGTGGTTCGTGGCCATGGGAGAAATTATATTTGCATCGTAGTACGATATAATGCAATTTCAAGCCTCATCCGCCCCCGTCATGCCCGCCTCCCGCCGCATCACCAAATCGCACTACGAGCTGCTCGCCGGACTGCGCTACGCGCTCCGCCGCTTCCTGCATTTCAGCGAGGACGCGGCGCGCACCGCCGGCCTGAAACCCCAGCAGCACCAGGCGCTCTTGAGCATCAAGGGATTCCCCGGCCGCGACCGGGTCTCGATCGGCGAGCTCGCGGAGCGTCTGCAGGTGCGCCACCACAGCGCCGTCGGGCTCGTCGACCGCCTCGGCCAGCGCGGCCTCGTGCGCCGCGTGCCGTCGCCGGTGGACCGGCGGCGGGTCGAAATCCGTCTCACCGCCCGCGGCGAGACGCTCCTCCGCCGGCTCTCGGCCGCCCATCTGGAGGAACTCCGCCAACTCGGTCCGGAACTGCACCGGCTGCTGGGCGCCATCACCAAGGCCTGACCCTGTTGGGCCTTCCGCGCCCGCCCTCCTCCTTCAACGCTCTCCTCATGAAAATCTACAACGACATTACCGAAACCATCGGCGACACGCCGCTCGTCCGGCTCAATCGCACCGCCGTCGCCCATGGCGCCGAGGCCGAAATCCTGCTCAAGCTCGAGTTTTTCAATCCGCTGGGGAGCGTCAAGGACCGCATCGGCCTGGCCATGATCGAAGCGGGCAGCAAGAGCGGAAAGATCACCCCCGAGACGGTCCTGATCGAGGCGACCAGCGGGAACACCGGCATCGCCCTCGCCTTCGTCGCCGCCGCCAAGGGACTCCGGCTCATCCTCACCATGCCGGAAACGATGACCATGGAGCGCCGCAAAATCCTCAAGATCCTGGGCGCACGGGTGGTGCTGACCGAAGGGGCCAAAGGCATGAAGGGAGCCATCGCCAAGGCCGAGGAACTCGCCGCGCGGATTCCTCACAGCCACATCCCGCAACAGTTTTCCAATCCCGCCAACCCCGCCATCCACCGCCAGACCACCGCCGAGGAAATCTGGCGCGATACCGACGGCCGCGTTGACATTGTCGT
Source organism: uncultured Opitutaceae bacterium (assembly GCA_964477955.1). Lineage (GTDB taxonomy): Bacteria > Verrucomicrobiota > Verrucomicrobiia > Opitutales > Opitutaceae > Didemnitutus. The sequence goes on along the minus strand of CAYZGG010000002.1, from coordinate 72,182 downwards.
CTCCGGTGTCGGCACGGGCGGAACGATCACCGGCGTCGGCGAAGTGCTGAAGGCCCGCAAGCCGTCCGTCAAGATCATCGCCGTCGAGCCGGACGGCTCACCGGTTCTCTCGGGCGGGCAGCCCGGCCCGCACAAACTTCAGGGTCTCGGCGCCGGCTTCATCCCCGCCGTCCTCAACACCCAGGTGTACGACGAGGTCATCCGCGTGAAGGACGCCGATTCCGGCCCGGTGAGCAAACAGGTCAACCGGCTTGACGGCATTCCCGTGGGCATTTCGTCCGGCGCCGCCATTTGGGCCGCGCTCCAATTGGCCCGACGCCCCGAAAACCGGGGCAAACAGATCGTGACCATCGTCCCGTCCTGCAGCGAACGCTACCTGTCTTCGTGGTTGTTCGCCGACCTCAGCGCCGAGAGCGATTCGGTCGACGATCTGCTCACCCCGGCGAAATAGTTCCGGCGTCATTTCGGTTCTGATTTTGGCGCGGAGAGGCCGGTAGGGCCGCGTGGGCTCTTCCGGCGCGCCCGGCGGTCATGCCCTACCTTTCAAGCCCGGGATCGATCATCCAAACCCAAAGGGCCGGCAGCCCCGACCAAGTCGCGGGAAGAACGACCGGGGTGCTATTGGCGTCATCTCTGTTTTTGTCTTTGGCGCGGCCGCGCTGGTAGGGCCGGACCGCAAAGGCGATGGCACTTCGCACCGCCGGGCCGGCCGCGAACTACGGCGTCGATTCCGCCGGGGTCTGCAGCAAAATCCCCCAAGCATTGCGCCGCCGTCAGGCCTTCCGCTTGCGCGCCATCAACTGCTCTTGATCTTTGCGCTGGGATCGCCGGTCGGCGGCGGCGCGTGATCGGTGGCCGCCGGCGGCCCGAGCAGTTCGGTGAGGACGGGTTTCAAGGCGTCGGCCCAAATCTTGTAACCCTCGAGGCTGGGATGCAGCTGGTCCACGGTCAGGCCCGCATGGAGGGTGCCGTTGGCGTCGGCGAGCTTGTCGTTGATGTTGAGCCAGCGGATGGTCTTGCCGTCGGTCAGTTTTTCCAGCTCGGCGTTCGCGCGGCTGATCGTCGGGTTGGCGAACGGGCTGTCGTTGCGCGGGAAAATCGCCGTCAGGATGATCGTCGCCCCGGGCGCCTTGGCCCGGCAGCGGTCGAGCAGGGTCTTCATGCCCCGCGCGATGTCGGCCACCTTGGCGTCGTCGCCGGGCTCCTTGCCGACGTTGTTCGTGCCGGCGAGTACGACGATGACCTTCGGGTTCACGCCGTCGAGTTCGCCGTTTTCGATTCGCCAGAGAATATTCTGGATCCGGTCGGCGCCCCAGCCGAAATCCGCGGCGTTCCAGCCGTGAAAACTCTGCTGCCAGTGGGCGAGAAACGCCGGATAATCGGTCGCGCCCCAGCGGCGCGTGATCGAATCACCGAGGAAATACAGGTCGATGCCGCCGTGGCGCGCCTTCTCGAGGAGCCCGGCATGCGCCAGATGCGAATTCCGGTCGGCGCGGAGCAGCGGCTCGTCGGCCGGGGTGGCCGGAGGCCGGTGCGCGATGAGCCGGTCCGCCCAGCCGATGAAGAAGCTCATGTTGGACCGGTCCTCGTGTCCACCGTCGTGCTGGCGCCAGGCCAGCTCGCCGCCCAGCAGGTCGGTGTTGACGGGAGGCATCTGGGCGACCCGGTAGTCCTCCTTGACCCCGAGATCGCGCGCGCCGAGGAGACGAAAAACCGGACCGGCCGCCACCGTCGCCATGAAGCTGCCCTGTTGGTCGAGCCAGTTGGCGTCGCCCTTTTCCGGAACGCCGTAGCTGATGAAAGTCGGGCGCGGGGCGCAGAGCGCGATGAGCTCATGCGAATCGACCGGCAGGTCGCCGGCGTTCTTCGAACCGAACCCCGCATCGGACGCGCCGTATTTGATGAAATTGCCCGCCATCCAGTGGTATGCGTAGGAACCCGTGAGACTCTCGACGGCTTCGCCGAAATTGCGCCGGTGCGGCTTCGCGCCGCCCTCGCCCGACGAGCCGACGAGCACCAGGGCGAACCGCGGCTCGAACGCCATGGCGATCAGCGCCGCCTTGCCATACCGCGAAACACCCTCGATGCCGACGTGCTTGGCGTCAACCGCGGGCTGTGTTTCCAGATAGTCCAAAGCCCGGGACGCGCCCCAGGCCCACGCACGCAGCGCGCCCCAGTCATCCGGCTTCCGGCGCTTTCCCTGGTTGGTGAGGCCGATGATGCCCTGGGTCAGCCCGGAACCGCTGTCCGCCTGGACGCTGTTGGGGTTGAGCGAAACGTAGCCCCAGCCGGCGGCGATCAACTGGTCGGTCGAAGGCGGGGCGGCGGGATCGGGCATGTTGCCGAACCGCGGCTGCGGCACGCCCGGCATCGTGCCCCAGCCGAACATCACCAGCACCGGCACGGGCCCCTTGGCATTCTCGGGCAGCACCACGGCCATCCGGATGTCCACGCTGATCTGCGGACACGCCGAGTTGTCGACGTGGCCGATCACCTGGCGCGCGACGACCGGCTGGCCGCCCACGGTGGTATGGATGGTCTCGGTTACCTCCCACGTGACGCCGGGCACGTGGGCGGGCACGCGCCCGATGATTTCGCGCTCAAAATCCTCGACGATTTCCGGGCGCCGCCGCTGCCACCACATTTCCGGAGTGGTGACCTTTTCGCCGTTTTTCAGCGTGAGCGGGTCCGGCCAGTCCGGAAAGGGATTGGCCTTGGCCTGATCGTAATTGGCCGGGTTCGGTGTGCCCGGCGCGGTACTGCCGCTGGGGCCGGGACGCAGCGACTTGATGCCCAGCTGCGCCATCATGTCCGCATGATCCTCGTCCGCCAGTTTCTGGAGGCGCGCCCGTTCCTCCGGGCTGAGCAGAAACGGGTTCACCGGGGCCACCGGGGCCCGGGCGGGTGCCACCGCCGGAGGAGTGGTTTGCGCGACGAGTGCCGCCGCTTGGAGGAAAACAAGGCCGGAGAAAAGCAAGGTTCGCAGCGCAGTGGTCATGGGAACAAGGGGGTTGACGAAACAGACTCCCCGCAAGCATAGCCTTCCTGGTCAGAACGTCCAGCGGCTCCGCGGCCCGGCGCTGCGCTAACATTATTATGTCTGCCCGGAGAATCGTTCGGGAAATGCTTTGCCGTCGATGACCGGTTCGCGTCCCGACATCCGCCCGCCCCCCGACCGGCTTTGCCGATTGCAGCGCTCGACCCGGGTCTTGTGGGCTCCGAATCTGCGGCGCCCGGACCTATGCTCGCCCGGACCCCGGGCCAAGATGCCTGAACCGTCGTTACGCTAGGTCGCACGCAGCCTGGGGCCGAAAAAAGCTCGGCGTTTCCAAGCCACTCGGCGCGGGTCCCGCGCCGGGAAACTGCGGCGCCGCTTCCCCTTGGCCGGCACCGGCCGTCACTTCGTCCGGGGCATGAACTTCACCGGCCGGCCGGTGTAGACCAAGGCCGGCTTGCCCTTCACCAGCGGCGGCTTGAATGTCCATTGCTGGATCGCCGCAATTGCACCGGGAATCAGCAGGGGCGACGAGGCCGACTCGACCTTCGGAATCCGGACGTGGCCCGTTTCGTCGATGAAGAAGGTGACGTAGACCTTGACCGGTTTGTCATCGGGCGCCTTGAAACCCTCTGGAAGCGGCGGAAAGGCGACGGTCAGGAATTCGAGCGAGCCATCGATCTTTGTTTCCGGCACCGACTTGTAGATCACGACGGGATCAGTCGGATGGGCGCCGACGGCCGCGGCCCCGGAGGCGTAAAGGACCGCGGCACTGGTTTCAAAATAGTAGGTGTAATCGTAGCGTCCGGGCACCGCGGTGCCGCGGAATCGCGCCGGCTGGAAGTGACAGGTCCGGAGTTGCTCCCGCAGAGCGGTGCCGAAGGCCGGGTGCGAGTAACCGACCACGAGAAAGTCCTGCGGCTTGCCGGCGGCATCCACCAACACGGTCACGGTGGCGGTGCCGCTCGGAATCCCGTTCATCGCCGCGGTGCCCGGGTATTCCACCGTCACATCCGGTTCGTGGGGCGCAAGCCCGGCCGCGGCGTACTCCCCGGAGGCGAAGGGAGGAAATCCCGGCGGATTGGCCCGGCCGGGCGGGAGTGCGGCGAGGACGATCGCCGCCGAGGCCAGGGTTAGAAAATGCGCGGGGAGGAAACGGGATGCAGCGGTGGGAGACATGGATGACGGGTGAGGGCGTTCCGGCGGCCGGAGCGCGGGGTTTTCAAGGCTGGCCGGGTTATTCCTCTAACACTGATCGGCGGGGTCAACAAGCCTATCCGGCGTAATCCGGATGCAGCTCGAGGCGGAAATAATCACGGGCGTTGGCGAAACAAATGGCCTTCACCATGCCGCCAACCAGCGCGCGGTCGTCCGGGAGCTCGCCGCGTTCCATCTCCGCCCCGAGCAGATTGCAGAGCACGCGGCGGAAATATTCGTGCCGCGGGTAGCTGAGGAAACTGCGCGAATCGGTAAGCATGCCGACAAACCGGCTGAGCAGACCGAGGTTCGACAGGGCGTTGAGCTGCCACTCGATCGCCTCCTTCTGGTCGAGGAACCACCAGCCGGAACCGAACTGCAGCTTGCCGGGAATGGTGCCGTCCTGGAAATTACCGCACATCGTGGCGAACGCGTAGTTGTCGGACGGATTGAGATTGTACAGCACCATGCGCGGCAGTTCCCCGGTCAGATCGAGCGCGTCGAGGTAGGATGCGAGCGGACCGACCTGCGACACGTCATCGATCGAATCAAAGCCGGTGTCGGGCCCGATCGTTTGCAGAAGCCGGCTGTTGGCGCTGCGCAGCGCCCCGACATGCACCTGCTTCGTCCAGCCTTGGCGCGCGTCCCAGCGGCCGAATTCCCGCAGCAGAAACGAGGTGAACTTGGCGCGCTCTGCCGGCGCCGCGGCCCGCCCGCGGTGCGCCGCATCGAAAATAGCGGCCGCTTCCCCCGGCGTGCAAGGGTCGGCGTAAATTCGCCCCAATCCGTGATCGGACAGCCGGCCGCCGACCGCATGAAAATCGTCGTGCCGGCGGCGCAGGGCGGCCAGGAAATCGTCGAACGTCCTGATTGCGGTCTTCGCCGCCCCGGCCAGTTTCTCGACCCAAGGGTTGAAGGCCGCGGGCTGGTCCACCCCGAGAGCCTTGTCCGGCCGAAAGGTGGGATAGACCCGGGTCTTGAGCCCGAGCTCGCCGATCTTCTTGTGCACCTCCAACGAAGCCGCCGGATCGTCCGTGGTGCAGACGACCGCGACCCGGTTGGCCGCGAGGATGTCGTGGACCCGCAGGGTGGCGAGCCGGGAGTTGGTCTCGCGCCAGATCTTGTCCGCCGAGGCCGGGCCGATCGCATCCGTGAGGCCGAAATACCGGGCGAGTTCGAGGTGCGACCAGTGATAGAGCGGATTGCGCAGCGTGTGCGGCACCGTCCCGCACCAGGCGTCGAACTTCTCCCGCGCAGGGGCGTCGCCGGTGATGAACCGCTCGGCCACGCCATCGGCCCGCAACGCCCGCCATTTGTAATGGTCGTCGCGCAACCAGATCTCGGCGAGATCGGCAAACTGGTGGTTGGCCAGGATCTGTTGCGGCGGCAGGTGACAGTGATAGTCGTAGATCGGCTCGCTCTTCGCAAAATTGTGATAGAGGTCGCGCGCCGCGTCGCTCTGCAACAGGAAATCGTCGTGAATGAGTGGCTGGGGCATGAAGGCAGGGGGAAAGGCTGAGGCGAAGTGGCGTGATGGTTGGGACTGGATTTGCCGGGCAAGCGCTGGCCGCGGTTGCCGCCACGGGCGGCTAGATCGTCATCGCATGGAATCCGCCGTCGACGATCAGCTCCGCGCCGGTGAGGAACCCGCCGGCGGCCTCGGACGCAAGGAGCAGGGTGGCGCCGATGAGTTCGTGCGCCTCCCCGAAGCGTTTCATCGGCGTGTGCCCCATGATGCTGCTCACGCGATCGGGCGTCAGGACCTTGCGGTTTTGCTCGGCGGGAAAGAATCCCGGGACGATCACGTTGACCCGCACCCGGTGCGGCGCCCATTCGCGGGCGAGGTTGAGGGACAGATTGTGCACCGCGCCCTTGGAGGCCGAATAGGTGAACACGCGCGAGAGCGGGATGAGCCCCGACATCGAACCGAGATTGATGATCGCCCCGGCCTCCCCGCGCCCGACGAGGTACTTGCCAAACACCTGGCAGCCGAGGAAAACGCCTTGGACGTTGATCCGCATGATGCGCTCGAATTCCTCCTCCGCGATGTCGAAGAACGGCGTCGGCGAGTTGACGCCCGCACCGTTGACCACGATGTCGACCCGGCCACTGCGCTGGAGCACCGCGGCCAGCAGGCTCTCGAGCTCGGCCTTGCGCGTCGCCTCGGCGGCGTGGAACCAGCCCGTGCCGCCGGCGGCGGCGATGCGCTCGAGCCGCGCGCGGGCCTTGTCGGCATTGCGGCCGACGAGCACGACCTCCGCGCCCGCGCCGGCCAGACCCTCGGCCATGGCGCCACAGAGTTCGCCCGTGCCGCCGATGACGACCGCGACTTTGCCTTCAAGCCCGAACAGTTTGTTGAGATAACCGGATGAGTTCATGAAAGAATCAGTGGAAGAAATCCCGCCCATTAAAATTCCAACCAGGCCGGAGGGCGGACGCGGTGCGCCGATTTCGGCACTCGATCAGAGTCACGGAGAGGGCAGGATTCATGCAACGACGGGCGGAGCGAATCAGTAAGATCGTCATCCGCCAATTGCATATTGTCGAGAGACCGATTGACCCGCCCGCCCGCCGTGCGATAGTTTGACCGGGTATCCGGTGATGGGTCCGCCCATTTTCCCCAAAATATTTGGTCCGATGAACAAATCCGCCGTCTTGCAGCGCCTCCGGGCGCAAAAAGTGATCGCGCTGATCCGCGCCGACAGCGCTGAAAACCTGCTCGGCTGCGCCCGCGCGCTCCTCGCCGGGGGACTCGGCGCGATCGAACTCACCATGACAACTCCAGGGGCGGTGGAAATGTGCGCCCGGGTTTCCCGGGAACTGCCTGATATCCTTCTCGGCCTGGGCACCGTGCTCGACGCCGACACGGCGCGCGCCGGCATCGCCGCCGGGGCCAGGTTCATCGTCACGCCGGCCGTGCGCCCGGAAGTCATCAAGGCCTGCAATGCCGCGGGCGTCGCCGTGCTCTCCGGCGCCCTCACCCCCACCGAAGCCTGCGCGGCGGCGGACGCCGGGGCGGATGTCATCAAGATCTTTCCCGCCGAATTCTTCGGCCCGGCCTACATCAAATCCCTCAAAGGCCCGTTCCCAAAACTGGAATTCCTGCCCACAGGCGGCGTGACCCCGGAAACGGTTGGCGCCTTCCTCAAGGCGGGCGCCTTCGCCACGGCCGCCGGCAGCGCGTTGGTCGCGCCAGCCGCGTTGAAGGCCGGGGACTGGGCGGCCATCACCGCCCGCGCCCGGGAATTCGTCGAGGCCGCAGCCCGGGGCTGAGCCCATCCTCTGCTTCCGTCACTTCAATGACCCGTGTTCTCCTCACCACCACCTCGTTCCAAGACACTCCGGGCGAACATCATCAACTCCTCGCCGCCACCGGCTGGGAAGTGATTCGCGCCCGCGGACCGCTCAACGAGGCCGACACCTTCGCCCTGGTCGGCGACGTCGACGGCTACATCTGCGGCGACGACGCGATCACGCGGCGCGTTTTGGAAAAAGCCCGGCCGCGCCTGAAGGTGCTGTCCAAATATGGGATCGGCGTCGACAAGATCGACGTGAAGACCTGCACCGAGTTCGGCCTCCCGCTGCTCTTCACCCCCGGGGTCAATCACACGACCGTGGCGGAGCACACGTTTCTCCTGCTGTTGTCGCTGGAGAAAAGCCTGCTCTTTCATACCGATTCGACGCGCGCCGGCGGCTGGAAGCGGAAAACCGGACATGAGCTCTACGCCAAGACGATCGGGCTGATCGGACTCGGTCGGATCGGGCAGGAGGTCGCGATTCGCGCCCGGGCGTTCGGGATGAACGTCATCGGCTTCGGTCATCATTGGGACGATGCCTTCGCCGCCGCGCACGGCGTGAAGCGGGCGGCCACGCTCGACGAGCTCTATGCCGCGGCCGACTATGTGTCGTTGCACACCAAGCTCACCGCCGAGACCCGGGGCCTGATCAACGCCGCCGCGATCGCCAAAATGAAACCCGGCGTGCTCATCCTGAACTGCGCCCGCGGCGAAATCGTCCACACCCCCGATTTGGTCGCCGCGCTTCAGTCCGGCCGCGTGGCCGGGTATGGGGCGGACGTGCTCGACCTCGAACCGCCGCCCGCGGATTATCCGTTGCTGCGGCTTCCGAACTGCGTGATCACGCCGCACATCGGTTCGCGCACCCAGGAAAGCGTCGTCCGCCAGGCAACCGCTGCGGTGAAAAATCTCATTCTCGCCATGCACGGCGAGCCGCCGATCGCCCAGATCAACCCCGCGGTGCCGGTCAGAAAATGCGTCTGAACTCCCTTCCATGAGCGAAATCTTTCACGTCGTCCCTGAAGCGCGCCACAACAGCCTCGTCGCCGCCGCCTACCGGAAACGCGGCTATTCTTCCGCCGAAGCGGCGGCGGGCGCGCGTTTTTGCGCCGAGGCCTCGCGCCACGGCATCCGCACCCACAACGGCCTGAAGGCGCTGCACCTCGACCACCTTTTCGGGTCGGGCGCCGGCGGCTGCGCTCCCCGGGCGAAAATCGAGAAGATCAAGACCCGTTTTCGCGGCGCCCAGGTCTGGAACGCCAACCGCAAGCTCGGCCAGGCCACGGGCTACGCCGCCATCGAGACCGCCCTCAAGCTCGCTGACCGCTACGGCGTGGGCATGGTTTCCGTCGACAACGCCTTCCATTATCTCTGGGGCGGCGGCTATGTCATGGAAGCCGCCAAGCGCGGTTACATCGCCTACACCAACTGCACCGCCGCCCTCGCCGAGGTGGTGCCCTTCGGCGGCAAATTCCCCACCCTCGGCACCAACCCGCATTCCTGGGGTTTCCCGACGACCGCGGCCATCGGCTACCCGATCGTCATCGACTGGGCCACTTCCGTCGTCGCCATGGGCCGGGTGCAACAGCTCGCCCGCGAGGGCAAGTCGCTGCCCCCCGGCGCCGCGGTGGACGTGAACGGCCAGCCCACCACCGACCCGCAGAGCGCAAAATTCCTGCTGCCGTTCGGCGCGCACAAGGGCTATGGCCTCGCCCTCATGAACGAGATTGTCGGCGCGTTCATCGGCGGCTCGCTCCCGACGCTGCGCAACCGCTGGAACCTGGTCGGCGACGACAAGGGCACCTGCACCTTTTTCTTCCAGGTCTGGCACCCGGACGCCATGAATGCCGGAGCCTTCGCGAAGGGCCGCAACCAGACGGAAAACGTCAAGGCCGTCCTCGCCGACATCCTCGGTCACGGTAACGAGGGTTGCCTGCTGCCCGGCCAGCTTGAGGCCGAGGCCGCCGCCCGCAGTGCACGCAACGGCGGCCTGCTCTTCTCCGCCGCCGAGATCGCCGCCTTCGACGAAATCGCCGCCGAAACCCGCCAGCCGCGCTGGAACGCCGCGGACTTCACTGTCGCCAAGTGACGCCTCCACCCGCACCCTCGCCACTTCGGCCTCCCTTTTCTTCCGCCATGAGCCTCACGATCAAACCCGCCGGCACCTGTGCCTTTGACCAGATTTCCCTCGGAGAGGTAATGCTCCGCCTCGACCCCGGCGAAGGCCGGATCCGCACGGCGCGGGAATTCAAGGTCTGGGAAGGCGGCGGCGAGTACAACACGTCCCGCGGCCTGCGCAAATGCTTCGGCCTGAAAACCGCCGTCGCCACGGCCTTCGTCGACAACGAAATCGGCCATCTGGTCGAGGACTTCATCCTGCAGGGCGGAGTCGCGACCGATTTCATCAAATGGCGCGAAGACGACGGCATCGGCCGCACGGTCCGCAACGGACTGAATTTCACCGAACGCGGCTTCGGCATCCGCGGAGCCGTGGGCAATCCCGATCGCGGCAACACGGCCGCCTCGCAGCTCAAGCCCGGCGACTTCGACTGGGAACACGTCTTCGGCACACTCGGCGCGCGCTGGTTCCACACCGGCGGCATCTTCGCCGCCTTGTCCGCTTCCACCGCCGAACTCACCATCGAGGCCGTCAAGGCCGCCCGCCAGCACGGCACGATCGTCTCCTACGACCTCAACTACCGACCGTCCCTCTGGAAGACCATCGGCGGACTGAAGAAGGCGCAGGAGGTCAACCGCGAGATTGCCAAATACGTCGACGTCATGATCGGCAACGAGGAGGACTTCACCGCTTCGCTCGGCTTTGCGGTGAAGGGCGCTGATCAGCATCTCGGCCAGATCGAGACCGACGCCTTCAAGGCGATGATCGGGACCGCGGTGCAGGAGTTCAAAAACTTCAAGGTCGCCGCCACCACGCTCCGCCGCGTCATCACCGCGACGAAGAACGACTGGTCCGCCATCCTCTGGCACGACGGCCGGTTTCACGAGAGCCGCAAATATCCCGAGCTCGAGATCCTCGACCGGGTCGGCGGCGGCGACAGCTTCGCCTCCGGCCTGCAGTTCGGTTTTCTCGAGTTCAACGATGCGCAGAAGGCCGTCGACTACGGCGCGGCCCACGGCGCGCTCGCCTCCACCACCCCCGGTGACACCTCCATGGCCACGCGCAAGGAAGTCGAGAAGCAGATCGCCGGCGGCGGCGCCCGCGTGGTCCGGTAGCAATGGGAGTCGCCCCGTTGAGGCAGGGCGTGGCGTCCCCGCCGAGCCGTGGCTCACCCGCGGCATAGCTGGCTGGCGCTTCGCGCGGCACGCTCTCCCTGAAATCGGCGAGCGCCCGCCCCGTTGGCCCTACCCGGCGAAGGTCGTCAGCAGCCCGGCGTAGATTTGGGCGGACTGCACCAGATCCTTCACCCGGGCGCGTTCGTCCACCGCGTGGTAATCCTCGCCGCTGGGTCCGTAACCGACCGTCGGAATCTTCAGGTGCTGCGCGAAGAAATGCATGTCGTTGAAGCCGGTCGAGGCCATGGCCCGGGCGGGCCGGCCGCGCACGCCGGCGACGCTCCGCTGCATCGCCTTGAAAAACGGCGTCGTGGGCGCGCTGTAGCACGGGAAATTGTCGGAGATTTTTTCCACGCGGATGCGGCAATCCGGGATGCGCGCCGCCGCCTTTTTCAGGAAGGCCCGGAGCTCGCGTTCAGCCTGCCGCAGATTTTCCCGGGGCAACACGCGACGATCGATGCTGAACGAACCCGACGCCGGCACCGTGTTGATCTTGCCGCCCTCGCCCGCCGCGAAGACCCCGCCGAGGTTGAGCGTGGGCGTCATGATCCGGCCCTCGGGCGAGCGAAATTTCCGGCGCGCGAGGATTTTCTTGTAGCCGTCGAGCGCCAGCACGAGGGCGGACATTTTTTCGAGGGCGTTGATGCCCTTTTCGGGAGTCGATCCGTGGGCCGCGCGACCGAGCACGTGCACGTTGAGCCACACCACGCCGTTGTGCCCGCAACAGACGGCATCACCCTCGCCACCCTCGCCCACCACCGCGTAGTCGGCCCGCAGGCGGCCGTGGTCCACCACCCAGTTGGCACCGAGCAGACTGTCCGTCTCCTCGTCCGCCGTGAAGGACACCTCGGCATTGCAGAGCGGACGCGTACCGGTGGCCTGGAGCGCCTTGAGCGCGAAGACGATGCTGGCAATGGCGCCCTTCATGTCGGCGGTGCCGCGACCGTAGACCCAGCCGTGCTCGACGGCTGGGTTGAAGGCGTCGCCGTGCCGCCATTGGCCGGAGACGGGCACGACATCGAAGTGGGCGTTGAAATGGACGGTTTTTTTCGCTCCGGCATCGAGGAATCCGATGACATTGTAGCGCGGGTAACCAGTCTGCCCGGGCTGGGTCCGCCGCTGGATCGCGCGGGAGATGGGAATGCGGCGCACCTTGAGTCCGAGTTTCCTCAACGTGCGGGCCAGCAGCGTCGTGATCTCACCGTAGTTCTCGCCGGGAGGATTGACCGTGCGGAGGCGGATCAACTTCTGGAGGAAGGCGACCAGGTCGGCCTCGTGGCGCAAAAGGTAATCGGCGGTTGTCATGGCGACAACGACAAGGGTTGAAGAGTTTCGGACCTGAGGCCAGCCCTCACTGGAAAAATCGGCGGGGCGCGACCGGCAAAAACCATAAAGTCATAAAAGCTGTAAACTCCTTTGGGCATTTGCCTTCCGTCGCAGTCTGGTCCTAGTGTTCCCCCGGTGGACCACGCGCAAAGCATCATCGAGCAGCTCCGTCTGGAGCCTCTCGTGCCGGAAGGTGGCTGGTTCCGTCAATATTTTCTGGACCCTGAGCGCGATGCGACCGGGCGGCCCCGATCCTCCATCATCCATTTCCTGATCACGCCGGTGGAGTTTTCCGCCCTGCATCGCCTGCATTCGGCGGAAACCTGGAAATTCCAGTCGGGAGCGCCGGTGGAACTGCTGCTTTTGTCGCCCGACCGGGAGGGCCGGAAGGTCCTGCTGGGCTCCGAAACCGGGGCCGGGCAGCAGGCTGAAATTACGGTCCCACGCGGCATCTGGCAGGGCGCCCGTCCGCTGGGAGCCTGGTCGCTGGTGGAATGCGCCATGACCCCGGCCTGGGAGGAAAGCGAGTTCGAGCTCGGCCGGCGCGATGAGCTGGCGCAGCTTTATCCCGCCTGGGCCGAAGCGATTGCGACCCTCACGCGCTAAAGCCGGCCCGCGGACCCCGAGTTGATTTTTGACACCCGCCCCGGCCTCACGTACAACGTCTACCATGGCATTCGCTGACCTGCGCGGGGACGATGGACTGACGGGCCTTTCCGAGAAGAATCCGGCCAGGGCTTCATGGCGCCAGTTTGAGAAACGGACCCGGGAGACGGAGGCGTGTTTCCAAAGCCCGTCGGCCTCGTGCCGGCTCGCCGCCCGGACCGTCGAGCGCCTGGCGTCCTGACCCTGCCATGGCGCGCTCCGCACCGAAAGCACCGCCCCGCCGACACGCCGCCTCGCGTGACCGGGCTTTGCTGCACGAACTGGCACCCCTCACCGATGCTTTGGCCGCCCGACCCGAGGCCCTCCTCCTCGCCCGAGACCGCTGGGAGGAGGGCGGGGTGGAAATACTTTGGGCCAATGCGGCCTGCAAAGCCCTGACCGGTTACAGCCCCCGCCAGCTCGTCGGCCGGAATACCCGGCTCTTGCACGGCGTGAAGACCGAGATTGGCACCGGCCGCTGGCGCGAAAACGGCGAAGGCTGGCTGCACCGGCGCAACGGCAGCGCCTTTTACGCCGACTGGCGTTTCACCCCCGTTCGGCGACGCGGAGCCGCCCCAGGCTTCCTGCTGGCCGTTTACCAAGACCTCTCGGAAACCAAACGCCTGCAGGAGGCGCTGCTCCACTCGCAAAAACTCGACACCGTCGGCCAGCTCGCCGGCGGCGTGGCGCACGAGTTCAACAACCTCCTTTCGATCATCAACGGCTTTTGCGAAATCCTTGGCGGCAAACTCGCCTCCGTTCCCGCCGCCCGCAAAGACCTCCAGGAAATCCATCGCGCCGGCCTCCAGGCCGCCAGTCTCGCCCGCCAGATCCTCGAATTCAGCCGCCGGCAGGAAACGGCCGCCAGCGTGGTCAACGCCAACACCCTCATCCGGGAAATTGCCGGGATTCTCCGCCGGATCGTCGGCGACGGCGTCACCGTCGAATTGCGCCTCGCCTCCGACCTGGGCAACATGCGGATCGATCCGACCCAGTTCCAGCAAGCCCTGCTCAACCTCGCTTTCAATGCCCGCGACGCCATGCCGCAGGGCGGCAAACTTACCGTCCGCACCTATCCGGCCCGCGAACCCGGCGGCAACCCGGCCGCCGCCAACCAGGTGGCCATTCAGGTCGCCGACACCGGCATCGGCATGCCCGCCGCGGTGCGCCGCTGGGTCTTCGAACCCTTTTTCACCACCAAACCCCACGGCACCGGCCTCGGTCTGCCCACGGTGCTCGGAACGGTCCGCCGCGCCGGCGGCACGATCACGCTCCAAAGCAAAGCGGGAGCCGGCACCACCTTCGAAATGTTCTTCCCGGAGACCGCCGAGGCCGAACAGGTCTTCAGCCCCGTGACCCTCCCCGCGCTGCCCGTCACCGCCGGCTCCGAGAAAATCTGGTTGATGGAAGCCGACGCCGTGCTGCGCAAAATGGTCGCCGGCATCCTGACCGCCGACGGCTACGTGGTTTCGGAATTCGCCGCCCCGGACGAAATCCCGCCGGCCGGCGCGCCCGAACTGCTGATGGTGGACTGCGGCGCGGCCACCGCCGGCGCCCTGGCCCACCGCGTGCAGGAGCGCTACCCCCGGCTCCGCGTCCTGAGCCTCTCCGTGGAATCGCCGGCCGCCGCCCTGGCCGATTTTCCCGCCCGGGCCGTGGCCCACCTGCCCAAACCCTTCGCCATGGGCGCGCTGTTGCGGGCGGTGCGCGGCCTGCTCGACGCCCCGGGGCCCACGCCCTCGAGCCGGTCGCCCGTGTGATCGCAGCCATCCGCCTTTCCCCGACTTCGCCGCATGAAAATGGTTTTGCATCTGCTGCCCACCCGCACGGGTGGCGCCGCGGAAAACATGGCGCTCGATTTTCTGCTCCTCCAACGTTACCCGGCGCCGGCCGCCGCCCGCTTCCGCCACTACGACTGGCGCAGTCCGGCCTTCACTTTCGGACTCAGCCAGGCCATCGACTATGTCAGAGGCAATCTGCCCGCGGGCGCGCCGGTGGACCTCTGCCGCCGCCCGACCGGCGGGGGCGTCGTTGATCATCGCAACGACTGGACCTATGCGCTGGTCGTGCCGCGCAACCACGCCCTCTACGACGCCACCGCCACCCAGGCTTACCGCGATATTCACGAGTGTCTGGCCGCAGCGCTGACGAGCCTCGGGCAGTCCGTCGTCGTCAAACCAGCCCGCGATCACGCTGAAACCGTGCCCACGGTCTGCTTCCAACGCGCGGAGCTCTACGATGTGCTCAATCTGACCACGAACGAGAAGGTGGCCGGCGCCGCCATGAAGCGCAACAAACACGGCCTGCTGCTTCAGGGCTCGATCGAAAAGAGCCGCCTCGGGACGGTGGATTGGGACCGGTTTCAGGGTTTGTTCGCCGCCGCGCTGGGCCGCGCGCTCCGCGCCGGACTCGAACCGACCCCTTGGCCGGAGCTCAACGAGGACGAAGTCGCCGGCCTGATCGAACAGTATTCTTCGCCCGGATGGATCGAAAGTCGCTAGAGACGATTCGAAAACCGGGTAATGCCCGGTAGGGGCGCAGTCTCGCTGCGCCCTCGGGTCGTCCAGCCCGAGCAGGCGCCGCAAGACTGCGCCCCCACAATTGACCCGGTGCCGCCCTCGGAAGGGTTTTCGGATAGCCGCTAGTGTCCTGGCAGGGAATTTCGTGGCAGATCGAAGGAGCCTGCTTGCAGGCGATTCTGACAACCCCTCGCCTGCAAGCAGGCTCCGACACCAGTGCTGTCAGGGCCCTCGGCCGAACGTCAGCCCTTCACCAGCGTGATCACGCACTCCAGATGGCGCGTTTGTGGGAAAAGATCGAAAGGCTGCACCGCCGTCAGCGTATATCCGGCCGCGAGAAAAGTTTTTAGGTCGCGCATCTGCGTCGCCGGATCGCACGACACATAGACGACCGCCCGCGGCCCGAAGGTGAACAGCTGCGCCAGAAACGAGGCGTCGCACCCCTTGCGCGGGGGGTCGATCACCACCGCCGTGTCGGCCGGCGGGAAATCCAGCCCGGCGAAGATCTGCGCCGCGTCACCCGCGCGGAACACCGCGTTGGCGATGCCGTTCGCCGCGGCGTTTTCCGTCGCGAACTTGACCGACGTCTCGCTGATCTCGATTCCCGCCACGCGCGCGAACGCCGGCGCGCAGGCGAGCGCGAAAAGTCCGCTGCCGCAATAGGCGTCGACGAGGAAACGCGCCCCGCTCGCCGCCGCCTGCGCCCGCACATAACCGGTGAACGCCGGCAGAATGAACGGGTTGTTCTGGAAAAAATCGCGCGCGAGGAAATGCAGCCGAAGGGATGGCGGAGGGCTGAGCGCGGAATGCGGAATGCCCGGTTGCGAGATCGTCTCGTGAATCACGGCGTCGTAATCGGTGATGACCCCTTCCTGCGCGTGGCGCAGTAGGAGCGTCGCATCCCGCTTGTATTCGCCGGCCACGATCCGCTGCCGCGTCTTCGTCCGCACTTCGGTCAGTTTTTCATTGATTTCCGGGGTCGCAATCGGGCACTGCGGCACGTCGACCAATTCAAACCGCGAACCTTGCTTGAGAAACCCAATGGGGAATTCCGCCTCGAGGCCGGCTGTGGATCCTGTCACTTGCCCCTTGGCACTTGGCCCTTCTTTTCCGCGCGGCCGCGCGGAAAAGTGCGGCGTGAGCTTCGACCGGTAGCCGAATTCGCGCGGCGAGCCGATGACCGGCGCGACCGCAAATTCGACGCCCGCCATGTATTTCAACAGCTCTTCGACCTGCTGACGCTTCCATTTCAGCTGCTCGGAATAGTTCAGGTGTTGGTACTGGCAGCCGCCACAGCGCCCGAAAAGTTCGCAGCGCGGCGCCACCCGGTGCGGGGACGGCGTGAGCACTTCGAGGAGATCCGCCTCGGAGTAGTTCTTGTGGTTGCGGTAGACCCGCACCCGGACCCGCTCGCCCGGCAGGGTGAACGGCACCATCACCACCCAGCCGGAGGGATTCTCGATTTTTGATGAGGAGGTCGCTCCGCTCGGAACTCGATTTTCGATTTCCTGAGCGTTTCCCGGCTCCGAATCCTCTGGCCGACCGCTGACCGCTGAAGGCTGACCGCCAGGTAGCGACACGCGGCCCAGCCCCACGCCGAGGTTCGTCAGCGTCTTGATCTCCAGCTCCAGCTCGTGGCGATACGGAAACGGATGCTCGTTGAATTTTTTATTTCGGCCCACGATGGAGAGAGAATTTACAGAATGGGCAAAATGTAAGCAGGAAAATGCAGTTTCCTTCTGTTCATTCCGGTCATTCTGTCTAAATCAAGGCTGTGGCCCCGGAAAAGATCACCAGTCTCCAGAATCCCCGCATCAAGCAGCTCGTGAAACTGCGCGAGCGGCGCGAGCGCGACGAGGCCGGCCTGTTCCTGATCGAGGGCTACCGCGAGGTCCGGCGGGCCCTGGAAAAAAACGTCCGGATCACGGAGCTCTATTTTTCGGCGGACTGGTTTCTCGGAGAAAATGAGCCGGCGTTGATCGAGCATGCGAAGCAGGCCGGCGCCCAGTTGTTCGAACTGTCGAAGGACGCGTTCGCCAAGGTGGCGTATCGCGAACGACCCGACGGACTGCTCGCGGTGGCCCCGCAATGGAAGGGCAGCCTGGCCGACTTAAATGTAGCCGGCCTCGGTGAGGCCGGACCGGGGTCGGCGATCCCGACGACGAAAACGCTCTTTTTGCTCGTGGTCGAGTCGATCGAAAAGCCGGGCAACCTCGGCACGATCCTGCGCAGCGCCGATGCGGCCGGGTGCGACGCCGTGATCGTGTGCGACGCCGTCACCGATGTCTTCAATCCCAACGTCGTGCGTGCTTCGACCGGCGTGCTTTTCTCCGTCCCCGTGATCGTGGCCGATTCGCCGACCGTGCACGCCTGGCTGCGCGAGAAGGGCGTCCGGATCGTGGCCACCACGCCCGACACGCCGGCTATCTACACGAAGGTCGATTTCCGCGGCCCGCTCGCCGTGGTGATGGGCAGCGAACAATACGGCCTCAGCGATTTCTGGCTCAAGCAAAGCGATCAGCTGGTGCGCATCCCGATGGCCGGCCAGGCCGACTCCCTCAACGTCGCGATGGCCACGATCATTACGCTGTTCGAAGCGGTGCGTCAGCGCAGTGGATGATGTTTTACGGGGCGGGCTCGGCCGGCTTGCGAAGGGAGCGCCCGTCTCCCGACGGGCCGAGGACGATCGGCAGATTGTCCCTCCATTGCCAGAGGAAGCCGCGACCGCAACCCGCATTCCTAACCGCCCGTCAAGACGCGTGGCCTTGGCGGTAATGTTCGATCAGCTCCGCGGTACCCCCGGCCATCGCCACGCGCGGAACAAAGCCGAGGTCGCGGCGGGCGGCGTCGATCTTGAACCAGTGGTCCGTCGCCATTTCCTTCGCGACGAAACGCGTCATCGGCGGCTCGCCTTTGAGCGGCAGCACCCGCCAGAGCATTTCCAGCACGGCGCCAGCACGGTACGCCGCGGGCAACGACACCCGTCGCGTGATTTCCGGCAGGCCGATCCCGCGCAGCAGTTCATTGATCCAGTCCCACAGTACCACGGGCTCGCCGTTGGTAATGAAGTAGGCCTTGCCGCCGACTGCGCTCGGGTTGTTTACAGTGCGGGGTGAGGGCACCCCGCCCACATTGGCCACCTCCGACCCGGGCCTCTTGTCACGTATTACGTGACACTCCTCCCTCGGTGTTTGAGTGGGAACGTCACTTAATACGTGACATTGCTCCAGGGCCCTTTCGGCGAGCAGGTGGGCGTCGACGACGTTGGCGATGTGCGTGACGTCGACGAGATTCCGGCCCGAGCCGATGATGCGGAGCCGGCCTTTCTTGGCGAGGGCGAGCACGCGCGGGACGACGTTCTTGTCCCCGGGGCCCCAGACGAGGTGGGGTCGGAGCGCCACCGTGGCCAGTTCGCGCGAATGGGCCGCACACACCAGGCACTCGGCCGCCGCCTTGCTTGTCGGATAGGCGCACGGCGCGCTTGTGCAAAGCGGAGCGCTTTCGTCGACGCCGGCGAGATCGCCGCCGTTGTAGACCACGCTCGGTGAGCTGGTGTAAACGAGGTGCGGCACTCCCGCGGTCCGGCAGGCTTCGACGACGTGGCGGGTGCCGTCGACATTCACGCGGAAAAAGTCCGCCGCCGGGCCCCAAACGCCGACGCGTCCAGCGACATGGAAGACCGTACCGGCTCCTTCACACCCGCGGCGCAGGGCCGTGATGTCGTGCAGATCGCCCAGGATGACTTCGGCCCCGGCTTGTTCGAATTCCGGCAGGGAACGACGAGCGAGCACGCGCACCCGCCGACCGGATTCAAGCAGGCGCAGCGCCAATCTTCCGCCGACAAAGCCGCTGGCACCGGTGACAAAGACGGGGTCGTTCATCGCGAGGCCTCCGGTTCATGCGCTTTCGCAGTGCCGGCCCATTTGGCGAGCGTCAGGCGGTGGATTTTGGCGTTGTGTCGAACATCGACCGGGAAGTCCGGATGGAAAAAGAATTTCCTGATGCCCGCCGTCTGAGTATGGCCGACCGCCAAGGTCCGCAACGCGCGCGCCAATTGCGTCACGTCAACTGAGCTGTCCGCCGGTTGCACGACCAGCGCGGGTTCCTGGCTACCGCGCGGCCCCAGCCCGACCAAGGCACAGCGCGCGACGTTTTTATGAGCGCGAAAAATCTGTTCGCAAGGCTCGGTGTGAAGGACGCCCGCGGTCGTCTCGACCCGCTCCGCCACCCGTCCGCAAAACCAGAGCCGGCCGGACGCGTCAAGATAGCCTGCATCGCCCAGGCGATGCCAGACCGCGGCTGTCGCCGCGGAAACGCCAAATGCCAAAGGCCAAGTGCCAAACGATCCGGATGTGCTCTCTGCGTCCTCGCTTATTTGGGATTTGGCGTTTGGCGTTTGGATTTTAGCGAGTGCGGTCGCCTCGGGAAGTTGATCGTATTCCTTCGTCACGCCCGGGCCGGTGACGATGATTTCGCCGATCTCGCCCGGCGGAAGTTCGCGCGCATCGGCGAGGGTTGCAATCGGTCCGTCGACCAGAGTGATGATTTTGACCTGGTTTTCCGGAAGTGGCCGCCCAACGAGGGCACCGATAGCGGGACCCGCCGGAATCTCGTCGCTACCAACCGAGGCCACCGGCAGGGCTTCGGTGGCACCGTACGGGCTGTGCAGTTTGCCCCCAGTCAGGACGGCAGGCGCGTCAGCCCAGAGCGAGGCCGGCACGGGCGCGCCGGCACAGAGGACACGGCGAAGCGTGGGGAGCGTGATCTGGTGCGCCTGCGCATGGTTGAAAATCCGCCGCCAGAGCGTGGGTGAGCCGAAGGAGTTGGTGACGCCCTCCTGCTGGATGGCCTGGATGATTTTCGCCGGGTCGACCGCGGCTGGTCGCGCCGGATCGAGCTCGGGCACGATGGTGGTCATGCCCAGCGCGGGGTTGAAGAGCGCGAAGATCGGAAGCATCGGCAGGTCGACTTCCCCCGGTTGGATGGCATAGGCCTCGCGGATCAAGCGCACCTGCGCTTCAAACATGCCGTGCTCGTAGCGCACGCCCTTCGGCGCGCCAGTGGAGCCGCTGGTGAAGAGAATGGCGGCCAGGTCGGTCGCGGCGCTCGCGACCATCTCGGAATTCGGAGTCCGGAGTTCGGAGTTGACCGTCTGCCGGGCGGTGGCGGACCCGCCGACCCAGACGCGGATTTCCACGGATGCGAAAGCGGAACGGAAAACGAAGCCGGCCAGCTGTGCGGTGGGAATCCCCAGCAACACGCGCGGTCGCGACCGCGCCACGCAAGCGAGGAAATTTTTCCGGCCCATGCCCGGGTCGACGATCACCGGGACCGCACCGAGTTTGAAAAGCGCGAACGCCGCTGCAATGAGCGGCAGGCCTTGCCGCACCATCACCAACACCCGGTCGCCCTTCCGCACTCCCTTCCCGATCAGCAGCCCGATCCAGCGATCCACCTCGGCGTCGAGTTCGCGAAACGAAAGCGCCAGATAGTCGATGCGACCGTCGGCGGTGCGGCCCCGCGGGACTTTGACTGCGACCGCGTCCGGCTGGCGGGCCGCCATGAGCGGCAGGTGGCGGGCGATATTGGCGGAATCTGCCACAGCCGGGGATCAGCCCAGCCAGGCGGGCTCGGCCTGTTTGAGCACCTGGGCCTGCCAGGGGAGGAGGACGGCGTCGAGGCCGGCGGGATTGCGCGCGATCTGGCTGAGCTGGGAGCGCGTGGCGATGAGGGTCGGGTCGAGGTTCAATTCCCGCGCCAGCCGGTCGCGCTGGACCTTGATCCGGTCCTGGCGGGCGACTTCCTCGGGGGTAAGCGACGCAAATTCGCGGCGGCGCTCCCGGCGCGGCAAAGTGTGGGGATCCGTCGCGAAGCCCTGGTTGACCGCGTCGGCCAAGGACCCGAACAACCGCTCGTGCCGGCGGCCAAGATTGATCCGCAGCACCTCCTGCGGGGGCATCCCGTCGTCCGCCGCGCGGGCCAGACGCATCAGCAGGTCGTTGCCCGTGACCTTGAACGGCGGGGTGTTGAGCTTTTCCGCCCAGTGTTCGCGCCAGTGCCAGATCGCGTGCAGGACGGCCAGGCCGCGGCCGCCGAGCTTTTCCGAGCCGCCGATCCGCCAGGCGTGTTCGTCGGCCCCGGCAAAGCCCTCGCGGGCCACCTCGATCTGCCAGCGGCACCGCTGGGCCAGCCAGTCGAGGCGGCCGAGCCGTTCGAGTTCCGCGGTGAGGCGGTCGCGCAGCGCAGGCAGGTGGTGGACGTCGAGCGCGGCGTAGTCCAGCAGGTCCTTCGTCAGCGGTCGCTTGGACCAGTTGGCCTTCTGGTGATCCTTGTCGAGGCGGATGCCGAAGTATTGTTCCAGCAGCGCCGCCAGGCCGAAGCGCGGGATGTTGAGCAGCTGCGCCGCGAACATCGTGTCGAAGAGGCTGGCGGGGCGGAAATCGCAGAGCTCGCGCAGCAGGCGCAGGTCGTAGTCGCTGCCGTGCATTACCAAGTGCTTGGACGCAAGGCGCGGCCAGAGCTCGCCGAGCTGCAGGTCGGCGACGGCATCGACCAGGAAGATCTCGCCATCGGCCAGGATCTGCAGCAGGCACACCTTGGTCTGGTAGCGGAAAAGATTGTCGGCTTCGGTGTCGAGCGCCACCTCGCTCACGCGGTCAAGCGCGGCGAGCAGCGGGCCCAGTTGGTCGGAAGACGAGATGAGTTGGTAGTGCGGAATCGAATTCAAGCGGTGAAACGGTTCATTTGTCCCATGCGGAAAGGAAAACGTCAATCAACTGCGGCAGGTCCTCGCTGTAGCCTCCCTCCAGCACGGCCGCCGCGGGATGCGCCCCTTGCGCGAGCCAGCGGCCCAGTTCGGCGAAGTCCTCAGCCTCGAGGGTCATCTCTGTGATCGGATCGCGGGCGTAGGCGTCGAACCCGGCGGAAATCAACACGAGATCGGGTTTGAATGCCAGCACGGCCTCCCAGGATCGCGCGAGCGCCGCCAGGTGGTCGGCCCGGGCCGCGTGCGGCGCCAAGGGGAAATTGCGGCAATTTCCGGTCGAACGCGTTCCGGTGCCGGGGTAGCCGGGATACTGATGAACGGACGCGAAGAAAACCCCCGCGCGGCCGTCCAGGATGTCCTCCGTGCCGTTGCCGTGATGCGCATCAAAATCCCAAACCGCCACCCGCCGTCCTCCCGCCGCCGACTGCAAAGCCGCGATCGCGATCTGGTTGAGGTAACAAAAACCCATGGCCTGGTTGCGGGTCGCATGATGCCCCGGCGGCCGCATGAGCGCAAAGGCCTTCTTCCCGTCACCGGCCCAGGCCGCAGCCTCCAACGCCGCCCCCACCGATCGCCGGGCGTGGTCGAAAATGCCGGGGAAAAACGGCGTGTCGTCGTCCAGGTCCGGCGGATGCTGGACGCGTTTCACGAGTCCCGCGGTATGCGCCAAGAGAAGCATGGACTCCTCCGCGGGGAGCGGGACGTGCCAGACCCAGTCCGCGTGGGCCTGCTGCAGGTGGGCGGCGCTCCGCACGACACGCGCCGGCTGCTCCGGTCGCATCGAGGAACCGTACTCTGCACACTGGGGGTCGTGGACGATGGTCATCTGACGGGGTCCGCCTACGGACGGGTGGGGACTAGCGAAGAAACCTAAATCGTCCGCCGCAGCAAGGCGGGATTGTCGCTCAAAATCCCGTCGATTCCCCACCTGGCCAGACGGCGCATGCGGGCCGGGTCGTTCACCGTCCAGCTCCAGACCGCGAATCCACGCGCTTGGAAATAGCGGACGGAGGCAGCGGAGCGGAGCGCCTCGTGGCTCACGCTCAAGCCCTTCGCGGCGCAGGCGGTGAGTTGGCGAACCAAAGTCGCCGGCGAGCTCCGACCTGCGGAAATCAGCATGCGCGGAATGGCCGGTGCAACCCGGCGGGCCCGGCGCAGCACAACGGGGTCAAACGACGCGACGATCACCCAGGCTGCGGCGCGGGCCGTGCGAATGGCGCGGATGACCGGCGCGACGGGCACGCCCCGTTTGATTTCGACCTGCACGATCTCCCGGGTCCGCGTGAGCCGGAGCACGTCGGAAAGGCGCGGGATCGGCTCGCGCACCCGGACGCGCAAAGGCGCCAGCTCGCGCCAGGTTTTGGCCGCCACCCGGCCGCTCTGGCCAGTCAGCCGGCGCAGCGAATCGTCGTGGAAAACCACCGGCACGCCGTCGCGCGTGACGTGCACGTCCAGCTCGATCGCGTCGACTCCGAGCTCCAGCGCACGGGCAAAGGCCGCGAGCGTGTTCTCGGGTTTTTCGGCCGAGGCGCCGCGATGGGCGATGACAAGGGGTTTGGGCACAAGCGCCACAAAAAACGCAAAAGACCCGGATGTCAGGCCGGAAGCCAAAGTCCGTTTCCGTCGAGGAGGATCATTCGCACAATCGCCGGGTTTTATTTCTGTGCCTTTTGCGCTTTTTGTGGCCAAAGTTTCCCGGATGAAAGTCGTTGTGCTTTGCTCGGGTGGCATGGATTCGGTGACCGCGCTCCATTGGGCGCGGTCGCATCACACCGTGGCGGCCGCCGTCAGCTTCGATTATGGGGCGAAGCACAACCATCGCGAGCTGCCCCTGGCGGCCGAGCAGGCCGCCCGCCTGCGCGTGCCGCACCGGGTGATCCCGCTGGATTTCATCGGCCAGCTGTTCGCCTCGGACCTGCTCAAGAGCGGCGGCGACGTCCCCGACGGCCACTACGCGGCCGACAACATGCGGCGCACGGTGGTGCCCTTCCGCAACGGCATCATGCTGGCCGCCGCCGCCGGTTTCGCCGAGAGTGCCGGGGCCGGCGGGCTGGTGATCGCGGCGCACACCGGCGACCACACGATCTACCCGGACTGCCGCGAGGATTTCATGCGCGCGATGGGCGAGGCCCTGCGTTGCGGCACCTACGCCGGCATCGAGCTGCTGCGGCCGTTCATCGCGCTGACCAAGGCCCAGATCGCCGCCGAGGGCGCCCGCCTCGGGGTGGACTTCGCGCGCACCTGGTCGTGCTACAAGGGCGGCGAAATCCATTGTGGCAAGTGCGGGACCTGCGTGGAGCGCCGCGAGGCGTTTCTCGTCGCGGGCTTGCCCGATCCGACGGTTTACGAATCGTTGGAACCCCTGCCGACAAACCCGGAGAAAAACCGCTAATCGACGCCACCATGGATTCCACTATTCCGCAGCGATCCGTGAAAATCAGCGGTGCATTCATTCCATGCTGATCGCCGAAATCTTCCATTCCCTGCAGGGCGAAGGCGAACTGGCCGGCGTGCCCTCGGTGTTCGTGCGCACGAGCGGCTGCAACCTGCGTTGCAACTGGTGCGACACCCCGTACGCCTCCTGGCAGCCCGAGGGCCGGCAGCTGAGCGTCGAGGAGATCGTGGCCCAGGTGCAGGCGCATCCCGCGCGGCACGTGGTGCTGACCGGGGGCGAGCCGATGGTGGCGCCGGGCATCCACGAACTGGCCTTCGAACTGCAGGAACGCGGCTATCATCTCACCATCGAGACGGCCGCGACCGTACCGCCGCGCGGCATCGCCTGTGATCTCGCCTCGCTCAGCCCGAAACTCGCGCACTCCGCGCCGGATGCCCGACTCGACGACGCCTGGCGGAAGAAACACGAGGCGCTCCGTTGGCAGCCGGAGGTCGTGGCCGACTGGATCGCCGTGAGGAACTACCAGTTGAAATTCGTGGTCCGTTCTGAGGCGGATCTGGACGAGATCGAGGCGATGATCCGCGAGACGACCTGCGCCGTGCCGCCGAGCAAGGTGCTTTTGATGCCCGAGGGGACGACGGTGGAGGCGCTGCGCGCCCGGGCCGGCTGGCTGAGCGAATTGTGCAAGGCCCGTGGCTACCGCTACGCCCCGCGGCTGCACATCGAACTCTACGGCAACCACCGCGGCACGTGAGCGATATTTCAAGCGGGGCTTTAGCCTTGTCGCCGGTTGCAATCCGACGAGACTTCGCTCGATGATCGATCGTCAAGCGACGGGCCGCCCGCCCTTCCATCGAGTGGTGCCGGGTTGGTCGATCCTTTGTGCCGCGGCGTTGATCCTGGCTTACTGGTCAACCGTCGCTTCAACCCCGGCATTCGACTGGAACGCCACCCGAATCTACCCCGCGTTTCTGCTGGCCGGAGGAGTTTCTCCTTATGCAACGGCGACGAGCGGGCCGGTCACGGGATGGATTTACGGACCGGTGATGCCTTTGTTCTATCTTCCCGCTACCTTGGCGCCGACCCTCACCTCGGCGGTTCTGGTCTCAGGGGTCATCAATCTGCTGGTTTTGGCCGGTCCGATGGTGCTGATTGTCAATGACGCCTCCCGGCGGGCGGGGCTCGCCCGCCGCGAGCGGGGCGCCATTCTGCTTGGGCTCCTTGGTCTTTTGCCGGCACTTCCGGTCCTGCGCAGCTACTTGATTTGGATTCACTGTGATCAGGTGGCAATCGGCCTGACCCTGCTTTCCTGCTGGTTTCTGGCCCGCTTCCGGTGCGAGTCGTCAGAGCTGAATCTGGGCGTTGCCGCCGTTTTGGCCGCACTTGCGGTCTGGACCAAGCAAATCGCGGTGATGCTGCCGCTGACCCAGCTGCTTTATCTGGGCGGTCTGCGCCGCGACTTCCGTCTGTTTTGGCGCTACCTGCTCTGGCTGTTGGGCGCGGGTGCCGGAACCAGCGCGGTTGCGGTCCTGATTTTCGGGACGGGCCCGCTGGTTTTCTGCCTTTGGGTCGTGCCGGGCGGGCATCGCCTGATGGGCTGGGCCGTTTTCCTCAGATATGCCTGGGTTTTTGTGTCTCACGCCGGACCCTGTCTGGCGCTGACCCTGCTGCTCGCCAGATTCGCCCGGAAGGCACCGGCCCAGCCGGCCCACGATTTTCAAAAGGACCTGCTCGGGCTTCTACTGGTGACGGCTACGGGCGAGATTCCGATGAATCTTCTGGCCGCCTGCAAAGAGGGCTCCAACACCAATTCTTTCCATGCCTTGCCTCTTTTTTTCCTCGCCGTGTTTGTCGCGTTGGTCGCCGCGGCCGGGTGGTGGCGCCCGCGGATCCCGCCGGCTCGGGCTGCCATAGCCGCCGGTGTCGTGGCGCTGGCGGGGGCAACCCTGCTCCTGACCGACAGTGCGTTTCGCCTGACTCCGGCGACCCGCCTGGAGCAGGCCCGGGCCATTGCGGAACGGCATCTGGGTCACGTTTACTTTCCGCAAAACCCATTGATCGTCTGGTGGACCGAGCGAAAGCCCCAGCCCCTGGAACTGGGTCTGGTCGACCTGTCCTTGGCGGGGTTTCCGATTACCCGGGTGCGCTATTTCGAATCCCTTCCCCAGGATTTGCAGATGGTCGTCTACCGGAACGGGCAGGCCGGGATGGCCGTGCAGATTTTCCCCGGGTTCAAGCGCCGCGAGGCTCCGGGCGTTTTCGACCTTTACGCGGGGCCGACGCTCGCACCGGCGAACTAGCCGCGCCGTGGAGCAAAAGCGACCGGCCCAAAAGGAACGCTTTGGGCTTGTAGCGAACTGGCATCTAAAAATGCTCCCCGCTGATGATCGATCGTGTTGCGGCGAACAGGCTGTTCTTCAGTCGAGTGACCCAGAGCATTTTGATCGTCTGTGCCGCCGTCCTGGTGCTGAGCTACTGGTCGGCGATGGCTTCGGCCTCTGTGATCGACTGGAACGCCGCCCGGATCTATCCCGCTTTTCTGCTGGCCGGAGGCATCTCGCCCTATGCGACCGCGGCGAACGGGCTGGTCACCGGGTGGATCTATGGTCCGGTGATGCCGTTGCTTCATTTTCCCGCCACCCTGGCGCCGACCATCACCTCGGCGATGCTGGTCTCCGCCGCCATCAACCTGCTGGCGCTGACCGGCCCGATGGTGCTGATCCTGGAGGACGCCGCCCGCCGCGCCGGGCTGAGCCGCCGCGAGCGAGGGTGCACGGTCCTCGCGTCCCTCGGGCTGCTCCCGGTCTTTCCGGTTCTGCGCGACTACCTGGTCTGGGTCCATTGCGATCAGGTCGCGATCGGCCTGACCCTTCTCTCCGGCTGGTTTTTGATCCGCGCCCGGCGGGAGCCTTCCAATCTCACCCTGGGTTCGGCAGCCGTGCTCGCCGTGCTCGCCGTGTGGACCAAACAGATCGCCGTGATGATTCCACTGGCCCAGTTGTTTTATCTCGGGGCGTGGCGCCGGGATTTCACCGGGCTTTGGCGCTATTTCATCTGGCTGTTGGGCGCGGGCGTCGTGGTCAGCGCTGCTGCGGTTTTTGTCTTCGGGACCGGTCCGCTGGTTTTCAGCCTCTGGGTCGTGCCCAGCGGTCACCCTTTCCGAGGCTGGGCCGTCCTGCTCAACTATGCTGGGGTTTTTGCGATTCATGCTGGCGTTTGTGTCGGGTTGACCGTTCTGCTCGCCCGGTTGGCCCGGAACGCGCCGGTCCAACCGGCGGCCGATTTTCAAACGGACCTGCTCGGGCTCCTGCTGGTGACGGCCGCGTGCGAGGTTCCGCTGAATCTGCTGGCCGCGTGCAAAGTGGGCGGAAGCTCCAATTCCTTTCATGCTCTGCCGCTTTTTTTCCTCGCCATGTTCGTCGCGTGGATTGCGGCGGCCGGTTGGTGGCGCCAGCGGATCTTGCCGACTCAAACCTTCCTGGTCGCGAGTGCGTCGGCCCTGGCTGGCGCCACCCTGCTGCTGGCCGCCAACAAATTCCACCTCTCCCTCTCATCCCGCTTCGAGGTCGCGCGGACCATCGCGGAGCAGCACCCGGGCCGCGTTTACTTTCCGCAAAACCCCCTGATCGTATGGTGGACCGAGCGAAAGCCCCAGCCGCTCGAATACGGCCTGGTGGATTTGTCTATGGCGGGCTTTCCGGAGACCAGGTCACGCTATTTCGAGTCCCTGCCTAAGGATTTGCAACTGGTGGTCTATCCCCGGGGACAGGACGGGGCCGCCGTACAGATTTTCCCCGGATTCAAGCGGCTCAACGTTCCCGGCGAGTATGACCTCTATGGCGGGCCGTTGCTCACCACTCGGAACTAGCTGATTGTCGCGCGCCGGAAAGGGCCGGGCCCGGGGAGCCGGCAGGACAGCGAGCCGAAAATCCATCCGCCAGAGGCGGCCCCCGCTTGCCGGACTCGCGTGCCTGGGCACCTTCGTGCGCAGGCCATGACCGCTCCAAATCCCGTCCAACCACGCCTGCACTACGCCTGGATTGCCGCCGCGGTGACGTTTGTGACGTTGCTGGCGGCCGCCGGAGCCCGGGCCACGCCCGGCGTGATTTTGCTGCCGGTCGGCAACGAGTTCCAGTGGAGCCGGGCCACGGTGTCGTCCATCGTCTCGATCAACATTTTTCTCTACGGACTGATCGGTCCGTTTGCCGCGGCGCTCTATCTGCGCTTCGGTCTGCGGCGGGTCATGATGACGGCCATGGCACTCCTCGCCGCCGGCTACGGATTGTCGACCCTGGCGAAAACCTACTGGCAGTTTGTCGTGCTCTGGGGCGTGGTGGTGGGCGTGGGCTCGGGCTTGGCGGCCACGGTCCTGGGGGCCGCCGTGGCGACCCGGTGGTTCACCAGGCAGCGCGGGCTGGTGATGGGATTGCTGACGGCCAGCACAGCGACGGGGCAGCTGGTTTTTCTGCCGGCCCTGGCCGCCGTGGTGACGGCCCATGGCTGGCGCGGAGCACCGCTGACCGTGGCCGGGGCCACGCTGCTGGTGATCCCGGTCATCGCATGGCTGATGCGCAACGATCCCCGCGATGCCGGACTGCGGCCGTACGGCGAAACCGGCCCGGTCGACAAAACCACTCCGAAACCGGCGGTAAATCCCGCCAAACATGCCATTGCCGTGCTGTTGGAAGCGGTCTGGGTGCGGGATTTCTGGCTGCTGGCCGGCTCTTTTTTCGTGTGTGGCGCCAGCACCAACGGCCTGGTCGGCACGCATCTGATTTCTGCCGCAGCGGACTGCGGCATCCCCGAGGTCCGGGCGGCGGGTTTGCTGGCGGTGATGGGGTTGTTCGATCTGGCGGGTACGACGGCCTCCGGCTGGCTGAGCGACCGCTACAACAGTCGCTACCTGCTTTTCGGTTACTACGGCCTCCGCGGACTCTCACTGCTGTTTCTCCCGCAAGCCCTGCTGGGGCCGGCCGCCGGACTCGGGGTGTTCGCCATTTTCTACGGACTGGACTGGATCGCCACCGTGCCGCCGACGGTCCGGCTGACCAGCGATGTGTTCGGTCGGGAAAAAGCCGGGATCGTGTTCGGCTGGATCGCGGCCAGCCATCAGGTCGGCGCAGCGTTCGCCGCGTATGCCGCCGGCGCCGTGCGCACCGATTTCGGGACCTACGCCCCGGCATTTCTCGGTGCCGGAGCCCTCTGTGCCATGGCCGCCTTGGCCGTCCTGCCGGTGGGCCGGAGCCGGCTAGCCCCGGTCCCGAATCCGGTTTGACGGGACTGATCGGGCAAAAGGGGCGAACTTAGCTGGATTTGTGCAATCTTTGGCTGGCGGTTATGGCATGCTATTGGCTTGTGTAAGTCGCAGTCCGGCGGCTCTCGTCGGATGGCCTCGCCCGACCATGCCTGAATCAACTTCCTCTCCCGATCGATCCATTCTGCAACAAGCCATCAACCTCCGGCTGACCGTCCTCGGCTTTGCGCCGATGGGTGACCCGGGGAGCGTCGCCTGGGCCCGGTTGGCGGCCCCGCTGCTGGCGGGCCTGCAGGAAGAGGCGCGGCTTCAACCGGCGCGTTTATGCCCG
The DNA here is from genome assembly GCA_964477955.1 of uncultured Opitutaceae bacterium. Lineage (GTDB taxonomy): Bacteria > Verrucomicrobiota > Verrucomicrobiia > Opitutales > Opitutaceae > Didemnitutus. The sequence goes on along the minus strand of CAYZGG010000002.1, from coordinate 42,164 downwards.
GCTGACGCGCGCATCCAGTCCTACCTCGACGCCTCTTTTCACGAGTTCGGTCCGGTGCCGCGGCTGCCGGCCCGAACCTTCGTGCTGGACCAGCCCGGGCTCGCCCGGGAACTTTCGCTCCCACTGGCCGCCGACTACAGCGCTTCGCCATTGCTGAAAAGCTACCGCCTGCGCAACGGCGTGCTGCATAATCCCGCCAGCGACCGCCGGACGACCCAGGGGGTATTCCATATTGTGGAGGGGGGTCTGCCGGTGCCCGACGACAAGCTGGCTGTCCCCGCCGCCGCCTTCGTGAAGCTGCTCGAACGGGCGTTGCGGCCGCCGGCCGATCTGCTGAAACTGCCTTTCACCGCCGGGAGTGCCGACGAGGCCGCGTGCCTGGTCTCCCTTTTGCTCCGTCCGCTGGTCGTGCCGGCGGTGCCGGGCTTCATCGAACAAAAACGGATGGAGGTCCGCTTCTTCGTCCCGGGATCACTCGTGTCGAATCTCGATTTCGTGGAGAGCATCTTCGGCAATGCGGGCGACCCGCGGTTGCCCGAACACGATGCCGCCCTGGATCCGGCCGGCTGGACGGGCCACACTGGCTGCGTGATCCTCGCCCCGCACCTGACGACCGTCACGAAGCGCGAACTCGGCCTGCCGACGTTCGGCCAGGCCACGGAACGCCAGCGGCGCGACGGAATGTGCTGGCGCCAGCCTGACGAACTGTACAACGGCGGCTCGGCGTTCAAAGTGTGCACGCGCGATGCCCGGGGCGTGATCGTGACCATCATCGCCGACAACTATTACGGTTACTGCAAGAAAGAGGTGAAGACCCAGATCAGCTATTCAGCGAATCTTTTCGGGCTCGCCGAGGAGGAGCATGCGGGCGGAGCGCTGGTTTATCCCTCGTATGATCTCGGCGAGGAATTCTCGGGCAATCTCCATGTCCAGCAGCGCGGCCATTCTTTTGCCGAGGTGGCGGAGCGTTATCGCACGTTGATGGACCTGCAGCCCGAGGGTTATGCCATCGACCGGGCGCACCCCGATATCATTTATGTGCCGGAAGACGTCGCCTTCGACCTGAACAAGCAGGAGCTCACGTGGGCCCATGCGGGGCAGACCCAGCGCCTGCCATTCCGCGCCAGCCGCATCTACGTCCGTCCCTCGGGCTACAAGGTGCACCTCGAGCAGCCGCCCGGTCATATGGGCTGGCACATCGTCGGTACGGTCGCCGAGGGCACACTCTGTCACAAGCCGTGCACGGTTTCCGGAGGCGGCAAGTCGGAAATTTCCAAGGCAATTTCCGACGCGATCCTGCCCGGCCCGGTGTTCGTCGCAGATTTCGAGCGCGACATGGACCGGGTGGCCGAGCTGCTCGACCGCGACTATGCCGACCGTTTCCGCGATGCGTCCCGGCGCGGCTCCGACCAGCGCCCGATCCTCAGCCCGGAGCGTTCGCTCGGCTCGGTCATCAAGCTCCTGACGCCGGACGACCGCGACTACGCCGACGCCTATAACGCCTGGTTGCGCTCCATTCCGCAGTACATCAAGGAAATCGTCTTCGTGGTGAAAAGGCATTTCCGGGCTGCGTGGAACGGGAACTGGCGCGAGCATTTCTCCGTCGACATCCTGAACGGCAATCCCGGCAACGAGCTGAAGTGCGAAAACCGCAAGCTCACGGCCAGCTACCTGCGCATGGGCTACGACACCGACGGGGCGTGGCGTGTCTTCGGCCTGCGCGAGGACTTCCACCCCGCCGCCAAGGTGCAGATGGAGGACGACATCACGGCGTCCGTGGTCGTGCCGGCGGCGGCGCTCGGCGGCGCCGCGGGGGCGGTCTCGCAGAAATTCGTGGAGAACTGCGAACAAAAACTTTTCCAGCGGCCCGACGACGCGATTCACCGCGGCTACGACCGGATGACCGAGCGCGAACTGGCGCAGCCCGGAAACTTCATTTCCAATTTCGAGCCGCTGACCCAGACCGACGCGCAGGCGCTGGTGGACGAAGCGATCGGCTTTTCGAAATTCACCGCGCCGATGCAGACGCTGGTGCGGGCCGCGGCTGCCGGGGAGCCGGGTCCGGCTTATTTTGTGTCCTCCGCGCACCCGCGCATCGTCGACGGCAAGCCGTCCAAAAACCCGCGCTACCTGCAGCTCCGGCCCGATCTCGTCGACCGGCGCGGGGTTCATCTGGCGCGCATGGGTGCGCGTCTTTTCCGCCGGCTGCCAGCCGACGCCCCGGTGCACACGCCCGTCGACGCCTTGGTCCCGGGCCGGCGCAACAACCCGCCGGACCCGCAGGCGCGCATCCGGGCGCTGGCGGTGTTCAACCCGATCCATCATCTCGAGCTGCCCGAGCTGTTCATGGAGTTCATCAGTTCGATGACCGGCAAGTCGCCCTCGACCACCGGGGCCGGTTCGGAGGGTGCGCTCACGAAAGGTCCGTTCAACGCCCTGCCCGCCATCATCGATCTCAACGCCGCCCTCGTGTCGCAGATTCTGACCGGCCACCCGGCGTTCCTTTCCGCGGCCGGTTTTGTCGGGCCGAAATACCAGGTGAACCACGATGTGAGCCTGCTGGTCCCGGAGCTCTGGTGCCGCATGTCCGCCGAAGAGCGGTCGCCGGAATTTCTCCGCAAATACGGCTATCTGGAGAAGTGCGAAGACTTCGAGCACGACGGCCGCCAGGTGCTGGCGAGCCGGCTGGGTTACCGCATCACGGCCAAGTTCGGGCGCGTCTTTCTCGGCCGGGTTTTCACGCATCCGCATTCGATTTTCACCGACGAGATGCTGCGCCCGGAGCTGCAGGACCCGGCGGTCTTCGCCGACGGCATGGACAACATGTGCGCCACGCACCAGCGCGTGGCCCAGAGCTATTTTGCGGACGGCACGATCGAACTCGCCTGTCCGCCGCTGCGAGCCCTGCTCGCCATCATGGCCCACGGGGAGAGCGATGGCCGCGGGCTGGACGATCCCGGCCTCCGCGCGATGTTCACCCGCGAACACCTGCTGGCCAGCGACTGGTATGCGGCGCGACTGGCCGCGAAACAGCGCGACGACATCCGGCTCTGGCAGCGGCACGTCAGCTCGCTGGTGGCGTATGTCGCCGAACCGGCGAACGCCGATCTCGTGGCCCGGTTGCAACTCGACGCAAAATTGGCCGCCGCTCGGGCCGAGGCCGAGCGCGTCGTCGCTCCGGAGTATCTCGCGCAGCTCGCCGGCACGATCGGCGTACAACCGCTGGACTAGCGCCGCAGCTTCGCCTGCAATTTTTTGATCTCGGGACTCACGGCTCCGCAATTGGCGCCGCAACCGGGAGTTTTCTTTTTGCGCAGCCACGAACGCAACAGGAAGACCGTTGCGAGCGCCACGAGCCCGAGGGCGGTGAGGGTTTGCAGGGAAGGCGACATGGTGGGGACAGAATGAACGGAATTAGCCGGACGTGAGCTGCGGTTCAGGGCTGCTCCAGTTTGTTCATTTTGTTGATTCTGTCTAATAGCCGAGGGCCCGACCCGTCTGGTAAAAGACGAAGCACACGAGCCAGGCGGTGCCGGTCATATAGGCGATCTGGAACAGCGGCCAACGCCACGAGTTGGTTTCCCGTTTCACCACGGCCACGGTGCTCATGCATTGCATGGCGAAAACGTAATAGACCATCAGCGTCAGGCAAACAAGCGGAGTGAACAGCTTTCTTCCGTCCGGCCAGGTTGCGGCCTGCAGCGAGGCGCGCAGCGGCGTCACGTCGGCTTTCTTGCCGCCCTCGACCTGACCAGCCTCGAAGATCACGCCCATCGAACTGACGAACACCTCGCGCGCGGCGAAGGAGGTGACGAGGCCGATCCCGATGCGCCAGTCGAAGCCGAGGGGCTTGATGACCGGTTCGAGCAGGTGACCGGTGCGGCCGGCGAAACTGTGCGCGATCTGTTCGTTGGCCGTCGCGCCAGGATGGGGATCCTTCGGGTAAGTGGTGAGGCACCAGAGCACGATGGAGATCGCGAGGATGATGGTGCCGGCATTTTTGAGAAAGAGCCACGCCCGCTCCACCATGTGACGGATGATCTGGAGCAAGTGCGGCGGCTGGTAGGCGGGCAGCTCCATGATCATGTGCGGCGGGGCGCTGCGAAAGAGGGTGCGTTTGAACAGCCACGCAAAACCAAACGCCCCGCCGGTCCCGAGCGCGTACATCAGCAGCATGAGGCCGACCTTGGTGCTGGCGGGCACGGCACTGCCGGGCAACAACGTGGCGATCATGAGCAGGTAGACGGGCAGGCGGGCCGAGCAGCTCATGAGCGGGGCCACGAGGATGGTGACGAGCCGGTCGCGGGCGTTTTCAATCGTGCGCGTGGCCATGATGCCCGGGATCGCGCAGGCATAGGAACCGAGCAGCGGGATGAACGAGCGCCCGTTGAGCCCGACCTTGCTCATCGGCCGGTCCATCAAAAACGCCGCCCGGGCCATGTAGCCGGTGCTCTCGAGCAGGCCGACGAAGAAAAAGAGAATGAGAATCTGCGGCAGAAAAACCACCACGCTGCCGACCCCGCCGATCACGCCGTCGCAAAGCAGATCGCGCAGGTCGCCGGGTGACATTGCCGCCCGGACCCACTCCCCGAGCGCCGCGACGTGCGCGTCGATCCAGTCCATCGGGTATTCGGCCAGGGAGAAAATCGAGAAGAACAGCGCGGCCATGATGACGCCGAAGACCGCCCAGCCCCAAAGCGAATGACAGAGCACGGCGTCAATGCGGTCCGACCACGAGGGGCCCTGTTCGCGGGTGCGGACGACCACGGTGCGGCATAGCGGCGCGATGGCGTCGTAGCGACTGCGGATGAGGGCCGCGGACCAGTCGGCCCCCTCGCCGTCCCAACGCTCGCGCCAGTGCGCGAGGATGGCGAGGGTGCGGGAGCTGAGCGGTCTGGAGCCGGCCACTCGCACGGAGTCGAAATCGGTCAACAGCAGCAGGGCCTCGGCGCGGGCCACGAGCGGCGGGCGGTCATCGTTGTCGGTCAGTGCCGCCTGCAACTCCGCGACGGCGGAAGCGATGGGTGCCGGCACGTCCCAGCGGTGCCGGGCCAGAGCCAGTTCGGCGCGGCTCATGGCGAGGCGCAGTTCCACGAGACCCCGGCCGCGGACGGCCTCGCACGGGATGACCGGCACGCCCAGTGCGTGCTCGAGCGCATTGGCGTCGACCTTCAGACCGGAGGCGACGGCAAGATCCATCATGTTCAGCGCGATGATGACGGGGCGGCCGAGGTCGAGGATCTGGTGGACGAGGTAAAGATTCCGCTCGAGGTTCGCCGCATCGACCACACAGATGATCCGGTCAGGCTGGGGCGTGTCCTCGCGCCGGCCGAAGAGCACGTCGCGCAGGACGGCCTCGTCGGGCGAGCGGGCGGCGAGCGAATAGGCGCCCGGAAGATCGATGACCTGGATCGGACGTCCGTGCTGGGAGAAGGTCGTGCCGATTTTCTTTTCCACGGTCACCCCGGGATAGTTGCCCACTTTCTGACGCAGTCCGGTGAGGGCGTTGAACAGGGTGGTCTTGCCGCAGTTGGGATTTCCGACCATGGCGTAGACCGGCGTCCGGTCGGGGGCCGGCCCCGTCCGGCGACGCGGCGCCGGGGAAATGTGTGAAGGCAGCGGCACGGCGGCGCGGAGTCAGCGGTTTCGATGAAATCGAAATGAGGTGGAACCGGACCTCCGGGCCGGTTTTGCTTGAACGACCGCATCAGCCCGCCCGGAGGTCGGGCTCCACCTTCCAAGAGACCCGGCTGGCAGGGGAGTCATTTTCGGCTGCATGGGGTTTGGCTCAGCGGGCGTTGGCCGGCAGGCGCTCGACCAGGATGCTCATGGCCGCGAGATGGTTGAGGGCGAGCCGGGTGCCGTTGACGAGACATAGGCTGGTCGTGGTGCCGGAAATCTTGGTGACGAGCGCGGCTTCGCCGAAACCCATTTCCCGCACCCGCTGGCAAAAGCTTTCATCGCCGGTGAGTTCGCAAACCCGGCCGGTGGCTCCCGCTGGAAGCTGGCAGAGCGGGGAAAGTTTCTTCTGCGAGTTAGGCATTTGATGTTGAGACTGAGTATCAGATACAAATCAGAAAAATGCCCCGGGTCAAACCACGTTGTGCCCGGGGCGGAAAAATCAGCGCTTTTTACGCTTAACGACGAGTTGGACGCCGGAGTAGCGCACCAGCTCCTGCAGATGCTCGAATTCCTGCGAATCCATGCTTTTGGCTTCGCGAAGCTGTTGCTCGGCACGTTTTAGCGCCGCTTCGACCGCCTGCTCGTCGATCTTCTCCTCCGTGATGGCGTTTTCCGCCAGCACCCGCACCCGGTCGCCGTCGATCTGCGCAAATCCTCCGCTCACCGCGAGGAGTTGCGTGGTCTGCCCCTTGGTCACGCGCAGTTCGCCGCTCTCGATCTGTGTGAGCAACGGAATGTGACCGGGCAGGATGCCGATTTCCCCTTCGACCGTCGGGATGACGACGGTGTCGATGGTGTCGGAATAGACCTTCGCTTCCGGAGTGACGATTTCGAGGGTGAGAGGCATTTTGCGGGAAGGATTAAGTGCCAAGTATCAAGTACCAGGAAAGGCGGGAGATTTTGTTACTTGGACGCTTGCTACTTGTTACTTTTTTCCGGCTGCCGCCATGACCTCGTCGATGCCGCCCTTCATGTAGAAGTCGGTCTCGCCGACGTCGTCGAGCTGGCCGTCGAGGATCATCTTGAAACCGCGGACCGTCTCCTTGACGGGGACATATTTGCCCGGGGTGCCGGTGAAAACCTCGGCGACCGCGAACGGTTGTGAAAGGAAGCGCTGCAGTTTGCGGGCGCGGTAGACGGTGAGCTTGTCCTCGGGGGAAAGCTCGTCGAGACCGAGAATCGCGATGATGTCCTGAAGGTCCTTGTAGCGTTGGAGGATGCGCTGCACTTCGCGGGCGACCTTGTAGTGTTCCTCGCCGACGACATCGGCCTGGAGGGCCTTCGAGACGGACGCGAGCGGGTCCACGGCCGGATAGATGCCGAGTTCCGCGATGGAGCGCTCGAGCACGATGGTGGAATCGAGGTGGGCGAAGGTGTTCGCCGGCGCCGGGTCGGTGAGATCGTCCGCGGGGACGTACACCGCCTGTACGGAGGTGATCGAACCTTTCTTCGTGGAGGTGATGCGCTCCTGGAGAATACCCATCTCGTTCGCGAGCGTCGGCTGGTAACCGACGGCTGACGGCGAGCGGCCGAGGAGGGCGGACACTTCCGAACCGGCCTGCGAGAAACGGAAAATATTGTCGATGAAGAGCAGCACGTCCTGGTTTTTCTCGTCGCGGAAATATTCCGCCATGGCGAGGGCCGAGAGCGCGACGCGCATACGGGCGCCCGGAGGCTCGTTCATCTGGCCGTACACAAGCGCGACCTTGGACTTGGAGATGTCCTTCTGGTTGATGACGCCCGCATCGGACATTTCGTGGTAAAGATCGTTGCCCTCGCGCGAACGCTCGCCGACACCCGCGAACACGGAGTAGCCGCCGTGCGCCTTGGCAATGTTGTTGATGAGTTCGAGAATGACGACGGTCTTGCCCACGCCCGCGCCACCGAAGGCGCCGGCCTTGCCGCCCTTGATGAACGGGCAGATGAGATCGATGACCTTGATGCCCGTCTCGAGGATTTCGGATTTCGTGTCCTGCTCTGCGAGCGTCGGGGCGGGACGGTGGATCGGGTAGCGCTTCGTGTGCGGCACCGGACCCTTGTTGTCGACCGGTGTGCCGGTGACGTCAAAAATGCGACCCAACACACCGTCGCCGACCGGCACGGTGATCGGGGCGCCGGTGTCGACGACCGGCATGCCGCGCACGAGGCCTTCGGAAGAGGACATGGCGATCGCGCGGACCACGCCCTCGCCCAGGTGCTGCTGGATTTCGAGCGTCAGGGTTTCCTTCTTGCCGGAGACCGTGAAGTCGATGGTCAGGGCCTGGTAGATGGGCGGGATGGAGTTCTCGGCGAACTGCACGTCGACGACGGCGCCGATGACTTGGACGATTTTGCCTGTGTTGCTCATGGGGACGAAGGGCTGAAGGGCTGAAAAACTGAAGGGCTGATTAAAGTCGGAACGTTATCTGAGAAGCGTGACGAAAATAGCGATGAGTTCATCGAGTTCCTGCTGGAGGGCTTCAAGGCGGGGCGCCCGGAGATAGCCCTCTGCCTCGAGCAGCTCGAGCCAGTAGCCGGCTTCATCGGCCTCGCGAAGACAATCGCCGAGCTTGGAACGGTATTCGGCCCGCCAACGGCCACGCTGGGCTTCGCGGTAATTGGCGCCGACCGAGCCGCCGGCACGAAGCAGCTGCTCACCCCAGACCTGCGCGACGCGGTCGCGAAGAGGCAGGCTGCGAAAGACCCGGGCAACACGGCGCGCAAATTCGCAAGTGCGACGTCGCAAATTTCCGTGTTGATGAAACATGGTTTGTTCATGGCCCGTTGGTTCAGTTCTTCAGTCGTTCGGTTTTCCAGCTTTTTATTGCGTGGCGAACGAGGCGGCGGCAATCTCGAGGATTTCCTGCGTGATGCCGGCCTGGCGGGCCTTGTTGTATTCGAGCGTGAGGTCGCCGATCAGCTTGGTCGCGTTGTCCTTGGCGGTCTTCATCGCGACCATGCGCGAGCTATGCTCGGAGGCCTTGGCATCGAGGACGTGTTGGTACACCTCGCGGTTGACGTAGAGCGGCAGCAGCGACTCGAGCACGGTCTGCGCATTGGGCTCGAACAGGATCTCCCGGTCGTCGGGCCGCGCGCCCGTCGCGTGTCCGGCCTGGAGCGCGTCGATGACCTCCTTGAGGTTTTGCAACGGGAGCAGCGGCAGGCAGGTGGGCACCTGGACGAGCGTGTTTTTGTAGTGCGGATAGATGATCTCGACCGTGTCGACGGCGCCCTCGAGGTACTGCTTCACCATGAATTCCACGACCACCTTCACGTCGGCGAACGGGACGCGGTCGTTGATACTGAATTCGGCGAGCAGCTCGCGGCGGGTGCGGGCGATGAACTGCGAGCCCTTGCGGCCGACCACCGCGTACTTGGCCGGGCCTTTGATTTCGCCGACGAGCTTGAAGAGATTGGCGTTGAGAGGACCGCAGAGGCCCTTGTCGGTCGTGACCAGAATGATGCCACGGACCTTCACGTCCCGGCGGAGGAGAAACGGATGCTGGCTCTCCTCGACGCGCCCGGCGACGGCCGCGAGCATTTCGGCGAGCAGCGCAGCATACGCACGGCCGGCCAGGGCGACCTGCTGGGCCTTCTTCATCTTCGACGCCGCCACGAGCTCCATCGCCTTGGTGATCTGGCGGGTGTTCTTGACCGACTTGATGCGCCGGCGGATATCGCGAAGTGAGGCCATGGGTTAGGAAAAGCTAAAGAGCTGGAAGGCGGAAGGGCTGGAATTGCCCGGGGAATTCAGTGTTTTCAGCTTTTCAGTTATTCAGTCCTTCAAGCTTTGGCGACGAAGGTCGCCTTCCACTCGTCGGCGGCGGCCTTGAGACCGGCTTCGATCTCGTCGGTGAGTTTGGCTTCGGTGCGGATTTTCGTCAGCAGGTCGGTTTTGCGCGTGGTGAGGAAATCCTTGAAGGCGTTGGCGGCACCGACGATGTGGCGCACCTCGATGGAGTCGTAATAATTTTTTTGCAGGGCCCAGAGCACGGAGGCCTGCGTTTCGATCGCGACCGGGTTGAGCTGCGGCTGCTTGAAGAGCTCGACGATGCGGGCGCCGCGATCGAGGGTGGCCTTGGTCTTCGCGTCGAGATCGGAGCCGAACTGGGCGAAGGCCGCGAGCTCGCGGAACTGGGCGAGCTCGCCCTTGAGTTTGCCGCCAACCTGCTTGGTCACCTTGATCTGCGCCGACGAGCCGACGCGTGACACCGACAGACCGACGGATACCGCGGGGCGGATGCCCTGGTTGAAAAGGTCGGTCTCAAGGAAGATCTGCCCGTCGGTGATCGAAATGACGTTCGTGGGAATGTACGCCGAGACGTCGCCGGCCTGCGTCTCGATGACGGGCAGTGCGGTGAGCGAGCCCTTGCCGTCGAGGCGGGCGGCGCGCTCGAGCAGGCGGCTGTGGAGATAGAACACGTCGCCCGGATACGCTTCGCGGCCGGAGGGGCGTTTCAGGATGAGCGAAATCTGGCGGTACGCGACGGCGTGCTTGGAGAGATCGTCGTAAACGATGAGCGCATCCATGCCGTTTTCCATGAACCATTCGCCGATGGCGGCGCCGGAGAACGGCGCGAGGTACTGGTTGGCGGGATTGTCGGCGGCCGGGGCCGCAACGATGATCGTGTATTGCAACGCATCGGCGGCCTCGAGGGCGGAGAGCGTGCGGACGACGTTGGACTGCTTCTGGCCGACGGCAACGTAGATCGAGTAGACCGGGCGGAAGTTCTTGTCGCCGGAAGCGAGGCCGACCTTGTTGATGCGGGCCTGGTTGATGATCGTGTCGATGCAGATGGTGGTCTTGCCGGTGCCGCGGTCGCCGATGATCAGCTCGCGCTGGCCGCGGCCGATCGGGATCATCGAGTCGATGGCCATGATGCCGGTGAAGAGCGGCTGGGAAACGGATTTGCGGACGATGATGCCGGGGGCGATCTTCTCGACCGGGTTGGTTTCCGTCGATTCGATCGGCCCCTTGCCGTCGATCGGGCGGCCGAGCGCGTCGACCACGCGGCCGAGCAGACCTTTGCCGACCGGGACGGAGAGAAGCTTGCCGGTGGTGGAAACCTCGTCGCCTTCCTTCAAGTTGGAGACGTCTCCGAGGATGACGCAGCCAACCTCGTCTTCTTCGAGATTGAGCGCGATGCCGATGACGCCGCCCGGGAACTGCACCATCTCGTTGTACATGACGTCGGAGAGGCCTTCGAGCTTGGCCACGCCGTCGGCGACCGTGCGGATGACGCCCGTGTTTTTCCTGACCGCCTTGGTGGAAAGTTTGGCGATCTGTTGTTCGATTTGTTCGATGACGTTGCTCATGGCGCGGGGCGCTGGGTTGAAAGGTTGGCGAAGTTAGACAGAGGCGGAAAGGGTGGCGAGCTGGCCGGCGACGGAAGATTCGTAGATGTCGGAGCCGACCCGGACGCGAAGGCCGGCGAGCAGGCTCGGATTGGGTCTGGCCGAGGCGACAACCGGGCGCTGATATCTTTTGGTCATGGCGCTTTCGATCAGTTTCAGGGTGGCGTCGCTGACCGGCCCGGCGTGTTCGACCTCGGCTCGGGACTTGGCGAGTTCGATGGCGATGCGGTGGTGGTAGGCCTTCAGCAGGGCGATGGAACGACGCGGCGCGTGCTTTTCCACCCAGCCGAGCACGCCGGTGACCTGCTCGGGCGAGACGAGGCCGTTGACCAGACTCAGCTTGAAGAGCTGTTTCGCGAGGAGTTTGGTTTGTTTGTCGGCGGCCATGGAGGGAAAGGGCGGAAAGGCGGAAGGGCTGAAACGTTGCGGGTTAGTTTGAAAATGGCCGCGGGATCGGCAGCCTTTCAGTTTTTCGTTTCTTCAGCTTTTTCAGAGAACGGTCAGCTCCTTCGTCGCCGCGTCGTTGTAGGACGCGCGGTCGGCGTCGGAGAGCTTCTTCGCGAGGACGCGTTCGGTCGTGGTGACGACGAGGCGGGCGATTTCGCCGCGGGCCTGTTCGAGCATCTTTTTGTGTTCGAGTTCGATCGACTGCTGGGCCTTGGTCAGCAGATCGGCGGCGCGCTGGATGGCCTCGGCCTGCTGGCGGTCGCCGAATTCCTTGGCGGTCTTGCGGGCTTCCTCGACGAACTTCTGCGCGTCGAGCTGGGCGGCCTTGACAATCCGGGCGCTCTCTTCGGCCGCGGCGGCGAGTCGGAGCTGCGTCTCCTCGGCGTATTTCAGACCGGAATCGATCTTCTTCTGACGCTCGTCCAATGTTGCCAACACCGGCTTGAACGCGAAGCGCCAGAGCACGAACACGACGACGGCGAAGCTGAACATCTGCGCCGCGATGTTCGGCACGCTGATGCCGAATTCCTGCGTAATCTTGGTGATGCCGTTGGCGGCTTCTCCACCGTTTTCCGTGGCGGCAAGTAAGAGCATTGTGGCGAGCATGGCAGGAAGGGGAAATTGGCTGCGTCGCCGAAACTGGCGACGCAGCGGAGGCTAGATTATTTACCGAGGAAGAGCGCGTAGAACGCAACGGCTTCCGCCAAGGCCATACCAATGATGGACTGGACGAGAATCTTAACCGAGGCTCCGGGATTGCGACCGACGGCCTCAACGGCCTTCGTACCGACAAAACCGACGCCAAGGGCTGCGCCCAAGCAGCCGAGGGCTCCTTGGATGCTGCCGGTGATTTCAGCGATGACTTGGTGGTTCATATTATGTTTTCCTGTTTTGGTTGTAGTGGCCGCCGTGCGCGCTCTTGGCACGCTCCCGGCAGCAAAATAATTAGTGGTGGGCTTCGTCAGCGTGGTCGTCGCCGTGGTTGCAGATAAGTCCGATATAGACGCTTACAAGCAGAGTGAAGACGAATGCCTGGACGAAGCCGATGAGCACTTCGAGAAAGTAGAAGGGGACGGGCAGGCCCCATCTCTGCATTCCCGACATGGCATGAATCAAATTCTCGCCGCCAAAGACATTGCCGAAGAGACGAAAAGAGAGGGAGACCGGGCGGAAACAGATAGAGATGATCTCCAGCAGACCGACGGCAAAGAAGATGACGAAGAGCGGGTAGTAGATCGCGGCAGGAGTCTCACGCTTGTCGGCCTTGTTGCCGAATATGTCCAAGAAGATGGCTTTCGGCCCGGCGTAGCGCAGGATCAGGTATAACCAAGTCAGCATCGCGCAAACGGCGAGGGCGATCGTACCGTTCATGTCGGCGTTGCCGGGGCGAACGAGTTCAGTCCAGCCGCCTTCGTCGTTGGATTTATATATTGTTCCGACCCCGGGAACCAAACCGCTCCAATTCTGAATGAGAATAAAAATGAAAAGTGAGATCAGAAGCGGAAACGCAGCCTTGTAAGCCTTATTGCCTACAATGGGTTTGATCAGATCCATGATTCCCTCGACCACACTTTCTACCATTGCTTGGCCACGCGAAGGAATAAGCCGCGGGGTCCCCACGGCCAAGCGAATAGCGATAACTAACACGGCTGCAACAACCCAGCTCGTCACCATGCTGTTGGTAATCGGGAGTGGACCCAGATGAAACAACGCTTCAGCCGTGGCCGAAACTCCATGCCCCTCCGCCGCCCGCGCGAAATTCACCAGACCGAGCAAGGAGGCGGCAAGGGTGAAAAGTTTGTGGAGGCGTCGCATTGTTCCGGGAGCGGTTATGTCAGAAGGGAAAGGGGCAACTAGGTAGGTTTTTGCCCGGCGGCGCGTCAACCCCTGAAATTAAAAACTTCTGCCCACCCCAAGGAGAATTAGCTGTCACGTGCCCCGCCGGCGGCCCAACTAATGCCTTATTTGCTACGAAGACTTGCCAACTCCCGGCCGTTGGCCCATTTGTAAAAACATGGGACCCAGTACCGCCGACCTCTTTGCCCGCACCTCCCAGCCGCGCTACCCCAATGGCGAGCGCAAGCTGGCCCGGGACCTGTTCATGCAGGTCACGTGGGGGCTGCTGGGCGTGGCAGCCCTGGCGCAACTATTTCTCCTGGTCTGGCTGGATGTGATGTCCTGACCGCGACCAGGGACCGGTAGCTCGGGGCGCGGGCCTGAAACACGGTCTCCTGCTCCATCGGCCAAAGCGCGGCCGGATCAACCCGCCAGGTTTTCAACGCCGGCAGCAGCCCCTCGACCGCCTGGAAATAGCCGAGGTGGTCGGTGCGGAAATAAAACCGCGCTCCCGGTTCCGCCCGGGCGGCCACGGCTTCAAAAAACTCCGGTTGCAGCAGCCGGTGCTTGTGATGGCGCGCCTTCGGCCAGGGATCCGGAAAGAGCACCCAGACCTCCTCCAGGGTGACGCCGGCGGGAAGCAAGCGGAGAAATTCACGCGCCTCGGTCCGGAGAAAATGGCAGTTGGCGAGCCGGGCGCGGTCGCGCTTGCGCCCGCTGCGCGCGAGGCGGTCGGAAACGATGTCCACGCCCACGCAGAATTTTCCGGGATTCTCGCCGGCATAACGCACCAGGAAATGTCCGTGTCCGCTGCCGACCTCCCACACGATCGGCCGGGGCGCGGGCAGCAGTCCCGCCAGTTCGGCATGCAGTTTGGCGCGGCGCTCCGCCATGATCGCGAGAAATTCCGGTTTGAAATCCACGCGCACTTCTGGGCCGGGCCGGCCGGGACGGGCAAGCCCGAAGCGCCGCCGCGCACAGCAGGACCCATGCAGCTCAGAATGATTTCCCGACGAACTTGCGTTCCTGGAAGGCGGAGCCCGACCTTGTAGGACGGGCTGAGGCGGTCACATAACGAAAACCGGCCGCGGAGGTCCGGTTCCACCTCGTTCCGGCTGCACGACGCCGGTTCAGATCAGACTGAGCTGGCGGGCGCCGGCGGAGGCGTTGCGCGGGAGGCGCAGAAGGATCGTGGTGCCCTTCCCCACTTCGCTCTCGGCCCAGACGCGGCCGCCGTGCAGCTGCACGATGTGTTTGACGATGCTCAGGCCGAGTCCGGTCCCGCCCGTCTCGCGGGAACGTCCTTTGTCCACCCGGTAGAAACGCTCGAAAATATGCGGCAGATCGACCGCGGGAATGCCGGGGCCGTTGTCGCGCACCGCGAGTTCAATCTCGCCGGTGTCGAGCGCCCGGGCGGCCAGCTCGATACGCGAGCCCTTCGGCGTATACTTGAGCGCGTTGTCGAGGAGGTTGCTCAACACCTGGGTGAGTTTGATCGCGTCCACATGAATCGTGCCCACCGTGGGCTCGGCCGCGACCACGAGTTCGTGTCCGCCGATTCCGAGACGCCGGCGGTATTCGTCGCTCAACGCTTCGAACAGGGCGGCCAGCTCCACGGGCTCCAGGTTCAAGCCCGGTGTGGCGGATTCCAGGCGCGAGAGGGTGAGCAGGTCCTCGATGATGGCGTTCAGCCGCTCGCTGTGGCGCTGGATCGTCTTGAGGAATTTCGTGCGCTCCGCCGCGGGCATCGTGGCGTCGCCGTCGACGAGGGTCTCGACGTAGCCCTTGATGATGCTGAGCGGCGTGCGCAATTCATGGGATGCGTTGGCGACGAAATCGCGGCGCATCCGCTCGAGTTTGCGCTGCTGGGTCATGTCGTGGATGACGAAGAGCGCCCACTGGGACTTGCCGTCGGGCGACGGGATGCCGGCGCCGGAGACCTCGATGGTGAGGACCGACCGGCCGGCATCGATTTCGAACTCGCGGCGGGGCAACTCCTGCCCGCTGCGGGTGGCTTTCACGTATTCGAGAAACGCAGCCTGGCGGATGATGAGTTCGAGGCGGAGGTTCACCAGGTTGCGGGCCTCGGGAAAAATGTCGCGCAGGGCCCGGTTCGCGAGATGGATGTAATTGGCCTCGTCCACGATCAGCACGGCCTCGCGGAGATTGCCCAGCGTGGCCTCGAGCTGGGTGAGTTGGTCGGTGCGCTGCTGGCGCAGGCTCTGGTTTTCCACGATCAAACCGTTGACGCCGTCGACGAGCGACCGCCAGGCGGGGAGGAAATCCGCCCCTTCCTCGGTGCGCAGGTGGGCCTGGCCGGCCTTGATCGCCCCGTGCAGGTTATCCAGTCGTTGATTCTGTTTCCAGAGCAGGCGGAGCAAAAGCAGCAGGGCAATCGCCAGGATGACCGGCAAAAAAATCGTCATGCGGGAAGTTTCTTTTCCGCGATACGATAGCCTACTCCGCGAATGGTTTCAATCCAAGCCGACTCGGCCCCGAGTTTTTCCCGCAGGCGTCGCACGTGCGTGTCGACCGTGCGGGTCTCGATCTCCGTGGAGTAATTCCAGACATTGATCAGCAGGTGTTCGCGGGTCTGCACCCGGCCCTGCCGTTCCATGAGGAGGCGCAGGAGTTTGAATTCCGTCGCGGTGAGATCGATCGCGCGGGCGTGCACGGTCACCCGGTGGGTCTCGCTGTCGAGCAGGATGTCGCCGATCTGGATGCGAGGGACGGTGGTCTGGGCCGGCGCGGAAACGCGGCGCAGGATGGAATCGACCCGCAAAACCAGTTCTTTCGGACTGAAAGGCTTGGCCAGGTAGTCGTCCGCACCTGATTCCAGGCCCTCGATGCGATCCTGCGGCTCGGATTTGGCGGTGAGAAAAATGATCGGAACGCGGGCGAGCTTGTTGTCGGTGCGCAGGATTCGACAGATCTGGATGCCATTGAGGTGCGGCATCATTATGTCTAATATTATCAGATCCGGATGGAAGTTCCGGGCTTTGGAGATGCTGGCCGTCGCATCGTTCAAGGCCTCCACGTGGAATCCTTTTGCCTTGAGATGGTACGCGACAAGGTCCGTGACATCGGGTTCGTCATCCACGACGAGGATCTTCTTTTTTTCCATGGAAAGAGAATCGCAGTATTGCGGGTCAAACCGAGTGCCTGCCAGTGGATTTGGACCGCGTCACCGAATTGTCACATGAAATTTGCGGAGGCGCTTACGGTTGGCGGCGAGTCATTCACGTTTGGGCGGCGTTTTTTGCAAGCTCCGGGTCAGGACCATCAGAATGGCCACGTCCGCCGGGTTCACGCCGCTGATCCGACTGGCCTGGCCGAGAGTGTAGGGGCGGAACTGTTGTAATTTGAGCGCGCTTTCACGCCTCAGTCCGGGCACCGCGGTGTAATCGATCGTCGCCGGCAGCCGGATGGTTTCAGCCTCCTTCACTTTTTCGATCTGACGCAGTTCCCGGCTCAGGTATCCGCGATAGCCAACCCGATAGAGAACCTCCTGGCGGACTTCCGGCGTTTCCTGCAAAAAGGGGTCGGGCAGGGCCAGACCCTCGGAATTCCTCCGGATCAGATCACCCCAAACGCCTCCCTCGAAACGATTCTGTTCGAAATATTCCTCCCAGTGTTTGATTCGCCCTTGCTTGGCCTCAATATTACGTATTCTACTTACAGTTAATAACTTATGTCTTTTAGCATGCTCGAGTAAGCGAAGCTCCGCACTGCCATGGTTAAAGAGCAGGCGGTACTCGGCCCGGCTTGTAAACATCCGATAGGGTTCAGACGTGCCCTTGGTCACCAAGTCGTCGACCAAAACCCCAAGGTAACCTTCGTGACGCTTGATCAAAAGGGGCGACTCTCCCCTCGCCTTGGCGACAGCGTTGACCCCGGCGATCAGACCTTGGCCGGCCGCCTCCTCGTAGCCGGAGGTGCCGTTAATTTGCCCCGCCAGAAAAAGGTTCTCCACCTTCCGCGACTCCAGCGAAGGAAAGAGCTGGGTCGGCGGAGCGAAATCGTACTCCACGGCGTAGGCGGGACGCAACAAAACCGCGTTTTCCAGGCCCGCAATACTGTGAACCAATTCCAACTGAATATCAAAAGGCAGACTCGTGGAGAGACCATTGATATAGTATTCGTTGGTGTTCCGCCCTTCAGGCTCCAGGTAAAGCATGTGTCGGGGTTTGTCGGCGAAGCGCACAAACTTGTCCTCGATGCTCGGGCAATACCGCGGACCTACCCCCTCGATTTCGCCGGAATACATCGCCGATTTGTGTAGGTTCGCTCGGACAAGCTCGGCCGACCTTTCCGAGGTGTAGGTTATCCAGCAGGACACCTGCTCCTGGCCGGGTTTCCAACCCAAACGCCGCTCCCCCGTATGTTCCACGTGGAACAATTCGGTGGGATCTCGTGTGTCGTGGAAGGCAAAGAATGTTGGGTTTGCGTCACCGCGTTGCTCCTGCAAAAGGGCGAAATTGATGCTCCGACCGAGGATTCGCGGGGGCGTCCCCGTTTTTAGACGCTGCAATTCGATCCCCGCCTCCTGTAGACTGGCCGATAATGTTCTGGCGCTGAAATCACCCAGCCGGCCGCCTTCATTCTTGTTCTGCCCAATATGCATGAGGCCGCGCAGGAAGGTTCCTGTGGTAATGACGACCGTTTTGGCGAAGAAATCGACATCCAGATTGGTGCGACACCCGACCACACGGCCTGCATGGTAAATCAACCCGGTCACAGTCGCTTGGAATATCTGCAAATTCGTCTGCAGTTCCAACGTGTGTTTAAGCCGAAACTGATAGGCTTTCTTGTCGCATTGCGCCCGGGGTGACTGCACGGCCCGCCCTTTGGATTCGTTCAGCAGCCGGAATTGAATTCCCGTCACGTCGGTGTTGATCGCCATTTCGCCGCCCAGCGCGTCGATTTCCCGCACCATCTGCCCTTTGGCTTGCCCGCCGATCGCCGGATTGCAGCTCATCTGGGCAATCGTATCGATGTTTCCTGTCAGGAGAAGGGTAGAGGCCCCCATCCGCGAAGCCGCCAGGCAGGCTTCCACCCCCGCGTGGCCCGCGCCACACACGATGACGTCATACATCGGCTGCTCGTTATCTCGCGCCATAAATCGGGATCTGTTGAAATTTTGGGTGCAGCTTCAAAACCGTTAAAAATTATATTTTGATATAAAATTATTTTCCGATACAAAATCCGGCGAAGATCGCGTCCAAGACCCTTTCGTGATCCACCCGCCCCGCGATTTCGCCGAACGCAGCCATGGCCTCTCTTAAATCACTTGCCAATAGCTCCTTATGGTCGACCCGCCGCAACTTGAGCATTCCCGCTTCGAGCGCCGCCCTCGCCATTTCCAAAGCCCGGGCGTGCCGGGCATTGATGGCGACAATCTCGTCTCCGACAGAAACCTGGAAAGCGTCCGCCAATCGCGCGATGCAGTTTAACAATCCGTCCAAACCCTGCCCATGAAGGGCCGAAATGGATATGGAAGAAAAACCTGAGGGCAGGGGGCCACGCGGCATCGCGTCCGGCAGGTCGTTCTTATTGAAAACCACCATGGTGTTCGCCGGTGTCAGAAGCCCGGCAATCCGAGGAGGGAGGGCGGGCAAACCCTGCGTCGAATCCACCACCCAGAGAAAAAGATCCGCGGTCGCCGCTTGCTCGAGTGTTTTCTCGATCCCACGCATCTCCAGAGATACTGCAGCCGGATTCAGTCCCGCCGTGTCGACCAATCGCAGCGAGTGCGCGCCGACCACCAGACGCTCCTCCAAATAATCCCGCGTCGTGCCCGGGTCGGGACTGACCAAGGCGCGCTCATGCCCAACCAGACGGTTGAGCAGGCTGCTTTTGCCGGCGTTGGGCTCGCCCAAGATGACCGTTTTAAGGCCCCCGCGCAGCAAGTCCCCATAATGCCGGGTGGCAATCAATCGCCCAGTCTCGGCTTGGATGGTCTGCAACTTGTCGATCAATGCCTGCCGGTTCTCTTCCGGCAAATCCTCCTCCGGAAAATCAATGTAGGCCTCGATGTTCGCCAATACATTGATCAATAATGCTATAAGGTTGTCCATTTTCCTTTTTAAGGATCCCCGCAACTGTTGGTTCGCTACCGCCAGCGCCCGCTCGCTCTGGGCATGGATGACATCCATCACCGCTTCCGCCTGGCTCAAATCCATCCGGCCATTCAAAAATGCGCGCCGGGTAAATTCACCCGCCTCGGCGGGACGGCAGCCGCGGGCAAAAAGATCGGCCAGGATCATTTGCGCGATAAACGGGCTGCCATGACAAAAAACCTCCATCGTGTCCTCGCCCGTGAACGAATTGGGCCCGGCGAAGAAAACGAACAAGGCATCGTCGATCACCTTTCCCCCCAGATCGCGGTAGTCGGCATGACGGACCTGCCGGGGCGGGGCGGCTTCTTGAAATATTCCCGCCAGAAGCGCCGCGACCTGCGGCCCGCTGGCCCGCACCACCGCAATGGCCGAAGTGCCCACCGGGGTGGCCAAGGCGGCAATAGTGTCCGTGCTCGTAAACATCGCCCCACGCAAAGCCTCCCGGCCTCCGGAAGCAAAAGAGAAATGTGCCGATTCAGCCCGAGCGCGACGCCCCGGTTCTTTGATCCTAGATTCCGCAATGCAACAGATCGCTTCAACCACGGATGTCACGGGTCTGCACGATACAGAAAAATTCAGGAAGGAATTCCGATCCAAATCCATTCACCTGCCAGGTGAACTCCTTCTGCATTGGATTCGATTGATCATCCGTGCTCAGCCGTGAAATCCGTGATTTCAACTGCGTTTTTAGGTTGCTGCAGTCCTTTCGCCCCGGGACCTGCGGTCTTTTCAGTCGGAAAAATCTTCCGCCGGCCTACCGTGCTTCGCTCTTCACGGAGCCATTCCGCCAAACCACCGGGACCACTTCGCGCGGCGCCCCAGGCCGGCGAACGAGCCAGGGGCAGACCAGCCCGTCATTCGCCCGGACGGTTTTCACGAAACCCAAGGCGGCTGAAAGACATCGCCGAACACCCGTCAGCGCATTCGCGTCCGGTGCGGCTCAAGCCGTCTGCACCCGAATTTTTGTGTCCGTCCGCCAAGTCTCCCACGCCGAGAAAATAAATTCCAGCAACCAACCCGCTAACATGCTCATCAGAATCCAGACCAGCACCTGCGTAACCAGGATCCAGCTGTGAGTGATTGGCCGGTCCCATTCGGCGGAGATCGATCCAGCCAGACTGTTGACCGTAATATAGTATAAACCGTCGCACCAAAGCATCGCCGCCGTCAGCCAAAGCGCCAGTCGGGCGGCGGGGATCACGGGAGCCTGCCGCCACAGCCAAGGAGCCAGCAACAGCCCGAACATGCAGCGATAGTTGAAACTCAGCCCCGCCAGGAAACAGGCCACCAAGACCACCGCGCCGAAGACAAACCCCGCCTGTTCGTCCTGCCACCGGTCTCGTTTCTCCTGAGTCGGGATTTGCAGCCACCCGGTTTTGACGAGCCCCAGGGCGAAAACACCGATCAGCACCGTGCTGCTCAGCAGGATTTCGCGCGCGTTCAGCTTGCTGTATTGGAATATCATTCCGGCGCCGAAGGTGCCGATCGTTTTGGGCATATAAAAATATCCCCGTCGGATCATCGACGGCGCCACATCCGCCAACACCAACCCCAAAACCACGGTTGCGGCCAGGCCCATCGCGGTCAGGCGCCGCTTGGGCCGAACGAGCAAGAACACCACACCAGCCACCACCGGGTAGTATTTCAAACCGGTCGCGAGCGCTACGGCGGCCAGGGCGAAGATGAGGCGCGGCACGGTCGGCCGCCCGAGGGCAATCGCCGCGCTCGCCAGAAGCGCGAACACCACGAAATCGTTGTTCGCCCGGGTGAAAGCCATCAGGATCGGAGGCGAAAGCATCAGACTCAGATACCACAGCGTTTGCCTCGCGCTCGCCGGACGCAGGAACAGACACGCCGTGATCAAGAACGCCGCGACCCAGCTTCCTCCGACCAAAAAATTATCCGCCCGACTCACGCCCAGGTACCTCAATCCCAGCCACCAGTCAGAGTAATGATGCGACCGGTGCATATGGTCCATGCGCATCGGCAGGTCCGGATTGCCTCCCGCAGCGGCGGTATCGCTCGCCGCCAAAACCGCGTAAGAGTCCAAAAACCAGAGCCCGTAATCGGCCACTCCGAATTTCTCCTGGATTTTTGGCGACAGGACAAAGGTCATCAGGCCCACCAGCACCGCCGCAAAAAGGATCCAACTCCAGCGCCTCGAGGGTGGGGGTGCCGTCTCGCTCGTGCGCATGTCAATTGCTGGAAACACCGCCGGAAGACATCAATACAAATTCGGCCACGCCCGACCCTGCGGCATGCCCGCGCCCAACCGCGCCGGCCGTGACTCCGCGGGCTTGGGGCCGATCATGGCCCCGCATCCGGCCACCCCGAGGCTTTTTTCCCGCCCGGCGAGGGGAACCCGGCGCAAAAAATTCCCATGGCCGCTGCAGCAATGGTCCAAGGGTCACTCTTCCCGCTCGCCGGTGACGGACTCGCCGCCCTTCACCTGCACCTTTTCGAGGATGGCTGCCTTCACTTTCTCGGCCAGCGGAACATTCTGCTTGAGCGCCTCCTTGGCCGCTTCGCGACCCTGGCCGACCAGCTCGCCGTTGAACGCAATCCACGCGCCCTTTTTTTCCAGGACCTTGTGATCCAACCCGAGATCAAGCAGCGACCCGGTGGCCGAGATTCCCTCGTCGTACATGATGTCGAATTCGCACTCGGTGAAAGGCGGAGCGACCTTGTTTTTCACGGCCTTGAGCTTGGTCCGGTTGCCGATCACCCGGCCTTCGGGGGTCTTGAGCTGGTCCTTGCGCCGGATGTCGAGGCGGATGGAGGAGAAAAACTTCAACGCACGTCCGCCGGAGGTCGTTTCGGGATTGCCGAACATCACGCCGATCTTCTCGCGGATCTGGTTGGTGAAAATGCACACGCAGTTGGTCTTGCTGACCACCGCGGTGAGCCGGCGCATGGCCTGGCTCATCAAGCGGGCCTGGGCGCCAACCGTGGCATCGCCCATCTGCCCGTCCAACTCGGCCCTGGTCGTCAGCGCGGCCACGGAATCGAGGATGATGACGTCGATGCTGTTGGAGCGGATCAGCGTCTCCATGATGTTGAGGGCGTCCTCGCCGCTGTCGGGTTGGGAAACGAGCAGGTCGTCGAGACTCACGCCGACGATCCGCGCGTATTTCGGGTCGAGGGCGTGTTCGACGTCGATGAAGGCCGCGAGGCCGCCGCGGCGCTGGGCCTCGGCAATGACGCTCAGGCAGAACGTGGTTTTGCCCGATGACTCCGGGCCGTAAATCTCGATGATGCGGCCGCGCGGCAGCCCGCCGACGCCCAGCATGAGGTCGATGGCGAGGGAGCCGGTCGAGAGGGTCTCGACCTTCATCTTCGTGTTGCTGCCCAGGCGCATGATCGAGCCTTCGCCGAACTGTTTGGTGATGGCGGACACGGCAAGTTCGATGTTTTTCTCGCGGGCGGGATTCGCCGATTTTTCCGCATCGGCGATGCGGGACTCGGATTTGGCGGATTTGGACATGACGGATCGTGCTGGGGGTTGGTGGAGGAAAATCGGTCCGAACGTGCGCCATGCCCGGTTGGCCCGCAAGCGCGGAGTGGGGAAAAACCACCTGAAATCAGGCCGCCGGTCGCGGGCCTCGCCCGGAAAAAATCTGGCGGGCTCAACCCGCGGCGGAGGCCGGCGGCTTGAATCCGAAGGCAAACCAGACCGCAAGCGCGAGAAACCCGAGGCTCACCGCGTAGTTCCAACGCAGTCTCTCGCCCAGCACGAACCAGGCGAAAACCACAAACACCGCCAGCGTGATCACCTCCTGGATGATCTTGAGTTCATAGCCGGTGAACCGGCCGTAGCCGAGGCGGTTGGCCGGCACCATGAGGCAGTATTCGAAAAAAGCCACGCCCCAGGAAACGAGCACGGTGAACCAGAGCGGTTTCTCGTGCAGGAATTTCATGGGGCCGTACCAGGCGAAGGTCATGAAAACGTTCGACGCGCATAGGAGCAGGATCGTAGCCATGCCCGCGCATGATGGGCAGCCGCCCGTTTTTCGCTAGGGAAAAACACCTCGCGCGGCTATTCCGTGAGAGCGTAGACGGCGAACGAGGCCAGCCAATGGGCGCGGTTGAAATCGTTGACGTCGATCATCGGCAGCGCCGCCTGCAGGTGCACGGCCGCCGCCGCGTGCGCCCGGTCCCGGCGCGGATCGACCTCGGGCAGCGCCAGGCCGATCCGGCGCCAGCACCACGCCCGGCTGAGATTCAATCCAATCAGGTGCGCGATCTTCGGATCCGCCGGATTGCTCACCCGCACGGGCGCAAACAACGTGGCCGGCTGTCCCTCCGTCAGCCGTGGAAGAAAACGCGACAGCCACACGGAGAAATTTTCCGCCGGCAACACCGCCGCCATCACCTCGGCCTCGGTCAGTGCCGGCGACAGAAAATCCTCACCGGAGGGCTCCCAGAGCGCGCTGTAATCGGAGTCGCGCCCAAACCAGTACGCCATGCGGCTCGTGCAGAAAAGCTTCAGCTCCTGGTCATCGCTGGCCCGCGTGAAATCAATCACCAGCTTGACGGCAAACGCGGTGTTGTTGTGCACGCCGTGCCGCACGGGGTGGGTGAGGGAAGGCAGGTAGGCGAACAAGCCCTCGCGCACGGCCGCGATGAGCGGCGCGAAGTTGCCCCGCAAAGCCGGGGCATAGCGCTGGATCTCCTCCGCCAGCTTCAACAGCCAGGCCCAGCCGTACGGGCGCTCGAAAAAATTCCTGCCCGGAGCCCGCAGATACACCGCCTCCTCCTCCAGGTTGTCCGCCGTCAGGTGTTCGCCCAACACCCGGTCGATCTCGCCGCGCTCGGGCAGGTCCGGAAAAAGACGCGCCAGACGCGCCAGCATGGAGTGCTGGTGCACGCAGGAATGCCAGTCGTAGCTGCCGAAAAAGGCGGGATGCAACTCGCGCGGGGCCCGGGCGTCGGCCGGGTCATTCATCATATGCTGCAGATAATGAGGATATTCGCGACGAACGTTGACCAAACCGAGACGGGCGAACTCGGAGGCCTGAGCCGGGGGAAGAAGAGGAAATTGGGCGGACACGGCAGGACAGGGTAGGGGCGCAAACAAACAGTTGAAGAACAAAAAGACCGCACGTATGGTGCCACGCTGGCAACTTTTGTCACTCTATGAAAATTAAGGCATATCTGAAACCCCACTGCGGCTGGTCCAACGGCGTCCGTGCCGTCATGCGGAAATATAACCTGCCGTTTGATGACATCGACATCATCAACCAGCGGTCGAACTACGAGGAGATGGTCCGTAAATCCGGCCAGCCCCTCTCGCCCTGCGTCGAGATCGACGGCGTCATGCTGGCCGACATCTCGGGCGAGGAGGTCGAAAACTACCTGCTCGCGAACGACCTGGTCAAGGCCTCCGCGGCCGCCACCGACGTCAACACCAACGCCGGCTGCTCCGACGAGGAACACGCCAAGATGCAGGCCAAGCCCGTCCGGTTTTTCTGAGCGCCGGCCCCGCTTTCTTTTCGCCGGCTTCCGTTGGGGGAGCCGGCTTTTTTCTGGAGCCGGCCGCCGCGAACCGGTTCGGCCGGTTCTTTCCCGCACTTGCCAGCCGGGGTTCGTCGGCCTTGTGTGCGTCCCATGCCCTCGAAGCCCATTCCCGGTTCGACCGGTGAGATTCTTTATGGCCTGCCGTCGCCCTACCTGCCGCACGCCGCCACGGGCCTGCTCTATCTCCCGCGTTTTCTGGCGAAATGCCTCTATGTGAAGACTCACGGCGCCCTGCCGGCCAGCTACGCGAAAAACTACAAACGGGGATTGGACCGCTTCCTTTGCCAGCACCTCGGCATCGAGCCCGCTGCCGTCGAAAAGATCGTCCACACCGCGGCCACCGACGCGGAAGTCGAAGCGGGCCTGCGCGCGCTGTTCCCCGCCGACGTGCGCGCCGCGCAGTGGAATCGCGAAGTGGTGCAGAAGGGCATGACGCCGGCCGGCCGGGAATTTCTCCGGGAAGCCCTGACCAAAATGGGCTGCGCCGACCGGGCCGACCAGATCATCAGCGTGCCTGATCTGATCGACTTCGACGAGGGCCGGATCGACTGAGCGCGGCGCCCCCCGACCTTCTGCTGTGGCTCTCGATCCTGCGGTAGGTGGCGGGCTGGTCCCGCCACTTTCTGTTGTGCGGCAAGCGCGCAATCTACCTCGGGTTTGTCATCTGCTACGCCGGTGTTTGACTGGACGCGCCCATGCCAAGCGGTCAACCGCAGCGTCAGTCGGCCGGCAGTTCGAACCAGAAGATGGAGCCGCCCGTGCCGGGAAACTCCGCCCCGACCGCGCCGCCCTGCGATTCGATCAGCTGCTTCACGATCGACAGGCCCAGCCCCGTGCTTTCCTCGCCGCCGGTCGGACGGATGGAGAGCTGGGCGTATTCCGTGAAAAGCGCCTTGCGTTCCGTTACCGGCACCCCCGGCCCCGTGTCCTCCACCTCGACGCGGACCGCCCGGCCGCGCGCGCTGGTCCGGACGTTGATCCGCCCGCCCGCCGACAGGAACTTGACCGCATTGCTCACGTAGTTGGTCAACGCCTGGTAGGCATGTCCCGCCTCGGTGTTGACCACCGGGAGCGCCTCGGCGGGCGCAAACACCAGGCTGATGCCCTTCTGCTCCGCCGCCGGCACGTTTTGTCCGACGATGGCCTGGGCGAGCACGTTGAGATTCACGCGACCGGAACCGGTTTTGTGCACGTTGAGAAAGGTGTCGATGATGCTCTGCATCTGCCGCGCGCCGAACTGTATGTTCTCCAGCTGCTCGGCGACCGCCGGCGGCACGCCCTGCCGCCTCGCCTGCCCGCCGGACATCAGGATCAGACAGAGCGGATTGCGCAGATCGTGGGCCGCGATGCGCATGAACTTCTGCTTGAGCGCGAGTTCCTGCTCGAGCTCGCGGCGGAGCCGGCGGATCGTCAGGTGGGTGTTGATGCGCGCCAGGGCCTCCTCGTGCTGGATCGGTTTCGTGATGTAGTCGACCGCGCCCGCGGAAAAGGCGCGGACCTTTTCCGCGGTGTCCGCCAGTGCCGTCATGAAAATGACCGGGATGCTGCGCGTGCCCGGAGCTTCCTTGAGGCGACGACAGGTTTCGAAGCCATCGATCCCGGGCATCATGACATCCAGCAGGACCAAATCCGGCTCCGAGAGCTTCGTCTGGGCGATCGCCTCTTCCCCGTCCTCTGCGACCATCAGCGCGTACCCGGCCGCCGACAGGCATTCGGCCAGCACGCTGAGGTTGGCCGGCGTGTCGTCCACGATGAGAATGGTGTCGGACATGGTCAACGGGGTGGGGTGGAGTCGCGGTAGCGGCTGACGAAGGTGCGGATCGCCTTCATGCGAAAGTGCGCCGTCAGTTCAATCACGTGCTGCGCAAAGGCCGACTGCCCGGGATCGCGCCGCAGCAATTCCTGCGCGTAGGCCCGCACGCCCATGACGTCGCCCTTGTTCGCCAGTTCGAAGATCGCGTCGACATCCGCCGCCGCGGGCCGCTCTTTCAGCAGCGGAAACTGGTCGGCCGTGTCGCCCGCCGGGATGCGCTCGGTCGAAAGCCAGGCGACCCCGAGGTATCGCTCGATCAACGCGAACAACGACTCTTCATAAAAAGGCTTGGAGAGAAACGCCGTGCAGCCCGCGGCCATCGCCGCTTGCTGGGGCCCCTCATGCGTGCTCGCGGAAACCGCAATGATGCACGGGGGCTTTTCCGCATAGTGCTGCAGGATCATCTGGGTGGCCGCCATGCCGTCCAGTCGCGGCATCCGGATGTCCATGAGCACCAGGTCGGGCCGCTGGTGCAGCGCCAGCTCGACCGCCTGCTGCCCGTCCTGCGCCCCGAGCACATCGAAGCCCAGCGGCTGCAGCAGGTCGACCAGCACGGCGCGGTTGGCCACGTGGTCGTCGGCCACCAGCACGCGCAGACGCGGACCTTCGTAGCCGATGACCCGGCGGGTCGGCGCATCCGTGCGCGCCGCCAGCATGTCGCCCAGAACCTCGGGCAGCGCGATCTCAAACCAGAAACGCGCACCCCAGCCCGCGCGGCTTTCGAGCCAGAGACGGCCGCCCATTTCCTCCACGATGTTGCGGCTGACATTCAGGCCCAGCCCCGTTCCCGCCATGCGCTGGCTCTGGTCGCCGAGCTGGGCAAAGGGCTCGAAAATCCGCCCCTGGTCCTCCGGGGCGATGCCCGGGCCGGTGTCGCTCACGGAAAAACGCAGCCGGCCCGCCGCGCGCTCAACCGTGAAGATCACCCCGCCCTGCTGGGTGAACTTGATCGCGTTGCTGAGCAGGTTGAAAATGACCTGGCGCAGGCGCTGCGCATCGCCCCGCACCACCCGCGGCAGGTCGGGCGCGATGACGGTTTCGAGCCGCAGGTTCTTGTCCCGCGCGCGCGGCGCGAAAAATTCCCCCATCGAATGCGCAAACTCCGGCAGACTGAATTCCACCGGATGCAGCTCGAGCTTGCCGGCCTCGATCTTCGCCAGATCGAGCACATCGTTGATCAGCGCCAGCAGGTGCTCCGCCGACTGGTGGATGACCTCCAGGCCGCCGCGTTGCTTTTCCGTCAGCGTCGGGTCCCGGCCCAGGATCTGGGTGTAGCCAAGGATGCCGTTCAGCGGCGTGCGCAGCTCGTGGCTCATGCTGGCGAGGAACTGCGATTTCGCGCGGTTGGCCGCGTCCGCCGCCTCCTTGGCGTGCTGCAGCGCCCGGGCGGCCTCGCGCCGGCTGGTGACGTCGGCAGCCACACCCTCAAAATGCTGCACGACCTGCCCGCCGTCGCGGATGACCCGGACCGATTCGGTGATCCAAGCGGTGCTGCCGTCGGGGCGGACGATTTCGGACTCGAATTCGGTGACTTCATCCGCCCGCCGGATGAGCTGGAGGAACTGGTTGCGCCGGTCCGGATCGACGTAGATCTGCCGGCCCACGTCGTTGACGGAGGCGATCAGCGCCTCGGGCGTGGCATAGCCGAGGATCTGGGCCATCGCCGGATTGGCGCTGATGAAACTGCCCTCGAAGCTGGAGACGTACAAACCCTCGAGCGCATTTTCGAAAATGCTGCGGTACTGCCGCTCGGCCCGCTGCAGCGCCTCCGCCGTCTGGCGGCGCCGGACCGCGCTGGCCGCCTGGCCGGCCACGAAGGTGAGCAGCCGTTTCTCCTCCTCGCCGTAGGCCTGGGCGTTGCGGTAGTCCTGCACCGCGATCACGCCGATCGCCTGGCCTTCGATCAGCAGCGGCACGCCCAGCCAGAGCGCCACCGGCGGGCCGATCGGCGCGTAGCGCTGGCCGCGGTACTCGATCACAGTGCCCTTGTCCGCCGCGATCAGCAGGGGCTGGCCGCTCTCCAGCACGTATTCCGTCAGGCCGTGACCCGGCGGGCGCGGGGTGGGCGCGGGAAAGCCTTCGTCGACAAAGTAGGGAAAACTGATCTCCGCCCGATCGGGACTGAGCAGGGCCACGTACAGATTCCGCGCCGGCATCAGGCCGGCGATAATCCGGTGCAACTCGGCAAAAAGAGCCGGCAGGTCCGCGTCGTGCAGGAGGACGCGCGAGATCTGATAGGTGGCCTCCTGCACCTGCTCCCGCCGGCGGCGCTCCGAGATGTCCACCCCGATCGTGAGCATGCACTTGATGCCGTTCATCTCGATCACGTCGGCGTTGAGCAGGAGATGCACGTGCGTCTGCTGCTTGGTCAGGAAGACGCCTTCGAAATCGCGCACGCGTCCCTGGCGCTGCATCTGGCTGATGAAATGCGTGCGCTGCGCGCTATCGACCCACAGGCCGAGCTCCAGCGTCGTGCGCCCGATCACATCCGCCCGCGTGAAGTTCGCCGCGCGTTCGAAACCGGCGTTCACCTCGAGAATCCGTCCGTCGTCCAGCCGGGCCACGATGACAAATGCCGGCGTCGTTTGCAGGACCTTGGAGAAATACTCCTGTGATTCGCGCTGGCGGATTTCGGCGCGCCGCCGGTGCACCGTCGCGGCAATCTGGTCGGCGGCGAACAGCAACAGTCTCTTCGCATCTTCGCCGTAGGCCTGCGGGTTGTCATAGTCCTGCACGGCAATCGCCCCGATGGCCCGGCCTTCGATCAACAGGGGCGCCGCCAGCCGCACCGCCCCCAGCTGGTCGTCCGGAGGGGGCGGTCCGTCGCCACCCACGCCCTCCAGCCGCATGTCGGGTGTGATCAGCAGCGGCGCCGCCGCTCCCAAAACATATTCGGTGAGACCGCGGCCCGGCCGGCGGGGCGGGACGGGGGGGATGCGCTCGTCGATGAAATAGGGAAACCGGATCAGGCCGTCCTCGCCCACGAGCGCCACATGGCAGTTCCGCGCCGGAATCAACCCGGCGATGATCTGGTGCACCTCGGCAAACAGCGTATGGAGTTCGCCGCCGGCGAGCAGCACGCGGGAGATCTGGTAGGTGGCTTGCTGCAGCTGTTCGCGACGACGACGCTCCGACAGATCGAACGCCGTCAGGAGCAGGCAGGCCTCGCCCTGGTAGGGGAAAATATCGGCGTTGAGCAGGACGTAGCGCGGTTCGTGCTGCTTCGTCTGCAACACCGTCTCGAAATCGCGCACGGTGCCGTTGCGCCGCAACTGCTCGATCATGGCCGCCCGCTGTTCGGGGTGCGGCCAGATGCCAAGCTCCAAGGAGGACCGGCCGATCACTTCTTCGCGGGTGTACCCTGCGGACCGCAGGAAGGCGGTGTTGCTCTCGATGATGGTTCCGTCGTCCAGCCGGGTCACCGCCAGGAGGGCGGGGCTGGCGTGAAAAGCCTGCGCGAAATAATTCCCGTCTTTGCTCTCGGGGGTGCTGGCAGGTGTCGGGGCCGGCCGGCTGCGGGGGGAATCGGGCATGAAAAAAGATAAGGGGAAGGGAAATAAGAGGAGACGGCAAACAGGGCGCAGGCAACGGCAGATTCGCCGTCCCTGCGCCCTTTCTGCACCCCTATGCAGACTCTCACACAACTACTACCGACAAGTTTTTACTGGGTTGACGCGGCCTCCGCTTGGTTCAGGCCACGGCCCGGCTCAATTGCGCCCGGCCATCCCTGGTTCCGGCTTTCATCGTCTCCGCCAGCAGCCAGTAGGCCTTGCCCCAGGCCGACCGGACTTCCATCGTGAAATTTGTCCCCAGACACCGCGCCAGCGTCCACAACAGGGTGTCGCCGATCGCCTGGTAGAGCGAATCGCTGATCCGGCTTTCCGCATGCCGGAGCCCGGTCTGCCGCAGGGCCTTCATCGTCACGTCCATCTGGTCCAGGCTGATCACAAAATAGCCGATCGTCTGCATCATCCGCGCCCCCTGCGCCGCGATGTCGCCTTCAAACAGGCCGCGGCTGGCTGGTTCGATTTCGAACAGCCGCGCGAAAAAGATCGCGCCCGCATGCTCGGTGATGACGCCGAGCTGGCGATAGGAATTTTGGATCAGGGAAATTTCGCGAGGAGTCATGGAACGGGAAAATCGGCGGTCGGCGTTGTTATGTTGCGTCCACTATCGCACGATTTCCCGCCACTGGGTATTGACCAGTAGGCGCTAGCCGATCGGCTAGGTTGCCGACCCGGGGGCGGGCTTTACTTCACTCCCGGCAGCCCCTATCGTCTCAGGGTGGAAAAAATTCTGGTGATCGACGACGACCCCCGCATGCGCAAGCAGGTGGTCAGCCTGCTGACCACCGAAGGCTATGCCACGGTCGAGGCCCGCAACGGCCGTGAAGGTGTGGCTCTGGCCGGGAGCGAAAAACCCGATCTGGTCGTCTGCGACATCACCATGCCCGAGCTGAACGGGCACCGCGTGCTGCAAGCCCTCCGTGAGGACCGGGCCACGGCGCACCTCCCTTTTGTTTTTCTCACCGGCTGGAGCGAAAAGGAGGACCTGCGCACCGGCATGAACCTCGGCGCGGATGACTACCTGGTGAAGCCGGTGGAGCCAGCCGAACTGCTCGCCGCCGTCGAGGCCCGACTCCGCCGCCGTCGCCAGACGGGCAAGGGCCAGTCGATGTCAGCGTCGACTTCAGACGCGACGGTGCCGGCCCTCATGGCCTGCCTCGGGCTGACCGCCCGCGAGGCCGAAATCCTTTCCTGGGTGGTGCAGGGTAAAACCAATCCGGAGATCGGCGTCATTCTCGGCATCCAGCTCACCACCGTGAAAAAACACCTCGAGAGCATCCTGGCGAAGCTCGGCGTCGAAAACCGTACTTCCGCCGTGACGCTCGCGCTCGAAAAACTGAGCCAGGGCGTCTGAGCGCACGCCAGGTGGTTTGGGCTACGTCGGCCCCCCCGAGCCCAAGTTCGTCCGGCCCCGACCGCGCAAGGCTGCCTTGGACCATCAAATTCCGCAGAAGGAATGGCCTCACGAAGCGCAAAAACAGCCGAAAGAACCATGAACGGGGCCAGCCGGATATTCACCCGGCAGGTGCATGCTGGCGGCAGACCGAGATCCAAGGCTTTCGCTCTCCGCGTCCCCCGCGTTTCAACTGCGCTTTTCAGGATTAACGACCGAGCTGGCTCCGAGCGACTGCTTCGAACCCGCCGGCTGGAACCAAATCGACGACTTTGCGCCGGCTCCGTGGGTTGGAACGGTCGGCCGATCCAAGCGAAAAGAATATCGCCATCCCAAGCGTCGAAGTGAATCACACAGGAGAAAATATAGGGTAAAGCACCCGATTATCGTCGGGATTCCGACACTCGAAAAATATCTGCTGATTAAATTCAGTATTATATATCAATCAGCGTATTATACCATTGCTTAAATCCAGTGGCGCAGGTATTTTACCCTAGGTGCGTCGGTAATACTTACAAATCTCGTTATTTTACCATAAACCGCCAGATTTAAATTATGCGCCTTAGCATCTATTCTTCAATTAATAACATAAGTTGTAAACCCGGATTCCCGACACTGGCATGTTATTTGCATTTAGAAGCTATGTTTAAATACTCCACGGTTACTAACCGCCTGTCTTTGCGACTTCTGGTCCTGTTGGGATCGACCACTCTTGCTCTAAATTCTCTGAACGCCTCGCCCGTAACTGTTCAGGAGCTGGGCGTCGGCGCGAACCAAGTGGTGGAGATCGACAGTTCCACGCTTGGTAATAACCTTTGGGTCTACGCGGGAATCATCGATCTGTCGGTCAACGGAAAATTGACCGACGGTTTTTGCATCGATCCCTATCACTGGAGCGCCTCGGGCGTCCTCAATTACAACACCGAGCCGTTGGGGACCGCGCCGAAGCCGCCCGGCCCGATGGGAAGCGCCACGGCCCTCAAGATCGAGCAGCTCTGGGCCGCCGACTTTTCGCCGGGCATGAGCAACAATAGCGCCGCCGGTCTCCAAA
Source organism: uncultured Opitutaceae bacterium (assembly GCA_964477955.1). Lineage (GTDB taxonomy): Bacteria > Verrucomicrobiota > Verrucomicrobiia > Opitutales > Opitutaceae > Didemnitutus. The sequence goes on along the minus strand of CAYZGG010000002.1, from coordinate 9,406 downwards.
TCGCCATCTGGGAGCTCGTCAGCAGCGCCGTTGCACCGGGATCGTTCACTCTCGTCAGCGGCAACGACTACGGCGCGAGCAACCTGATCTCCTGGGTCAATGCCCACCCCAATGCCCCGGCGGCCAATCTGATCGCGGTGACGGGGCCGGGACAGGACTATGTCATCCCGTGCGTTCCTGACAGCGCCACCACCGTCGGTCTGTTGGGCCTGACTCTGCTGCTCCTGCTGGCCGCGTCCCACAAAAAACTATCGGCGAACTGACCCCCGGATTCAATCCCCGGTTCGTTTGGCAAAATCCCGCCGGCTTCACGGCGGGATTTCTGTTTTCCGATTCCCGCCTTCCGCGGCACTTCCTCCGACCCGGGAGCGGTCAAAAGTGCGGCAGACGGAGTGGTCAAGTATTTGTGTGGGCGCGGTGGGTGCGACGCCAGTATTGCCGATCATGTCACGGAGGCTGCAGCGGGAGTCCTCTGAAAACATTAAAGCCTAGGGTTGCCGACTTTTAATGTCTCCCGTTGTGACATCGAAGACAAATATGGTCCCCTCGCAGGTGATCAGCCGGAATGTGTTATCAAGCGATAGGCGGGGCTCCAAATCGCTCCTCTTTTCTGCATTTAGTTGATGCCCCATTCTCTGCGCATCCGCCGCCAGCCAAAAATAGTGACTAACCGTCCTGATTGCCTTTTTGCTGTCCGCTACGATATCAGCTGTTGAATATTTTCTGAGCAAGACCCCGCTTTTGTAGAAAGCAATGCCTAGGTCGCCTGTAGAGCAGCCATGTCCCTCTATCATCGGTTCGAGCCGCACCAAATAGATTCCTCCTTCTGAAAGAAACACCGTTGGAGAGTACCAGTCTTGTGTTCTCCATAGCTCTTTTCGCGAGCCATCGCGGAGCAGTTGATAAGCCACTCCATGACCGTCGTCCATCAAGCCATCTTTCGCCTCATTCCACCTTGGGGGAATCATTTCAAAATAGAATGCTCCGCTCCATGAGGTGGTCGCATAAGCGCGGGGCGCGACCGGAGAGTCCGCACAAATCTGTCCACAAAGAAAAATTGCGGTTAGTACTGCAGCGGTGCACTTCTTCATAATTGTTGTCTCAAGAGCCCAAAGAAGTGGGCCGTCTTTAATTATCCAGGTTTTTTCCTAACGCCCCTCACGGCTCCCGGATCACCAGCGTCCGGTTGAGGGCTTCGGGGCGGAGCTCCTGGCGCTGGCCAGACGGCCAGCGGATGACGATCTTTTGCACGCGCGCGTCCTCGCCGAGTCCGAAGGTCAGCGTGGATTCGGACTGGGCCATGAACCCCAACGCCGGCGCCACGGTCTGAGCGAGGACCCGACGGGGAGTATGCACCTCCACACGCGCACCGCCCGCCTCGGGCTGGCTGCGCGTGGCGATCAGCCGGAGGCGCAGCCAGGGCAGACCGAGCCGCTGGTCATTGCGCAGGAGGACCGGGGCTCCGTTGTTTTGCGCCACGACGACATCGAGGTCGCCGTCGCCGTCGAAATCCGCCACCGCCACGCCCCGCGCGACCAGGGGCTTCGTCCAAGCGGTCCCGGCAGCCCAGGCCACTGGTTCCCAGTCGTTCCCTTTCGCCCACAACCCGGCGGGGACCCGCGCAAAATCGCGGCCGGATTCAAACTTGTTGAGCCGCAGCTCCGCCGCGCCCTGGCCGGAAAAAACCCCGAGGCGCCCGTCGTGATCGAAGTCGGCCAGCGCAATGCCGAGCTTGCCCGCGAGCGCCAACGGCTCCTCCGCCCCGGCGCGCCCGGCCTGCGTCACCAGTCGCAATAAAAGCGCGGCGCGCGCATCCCCGCCGGAATCGAACGGCAGCGTACTGGCGGAGGCCAGGCTGGCCGCCGAGCCTTCCTGCCGGCTGTCCGGCGCGATGGCACGCTTTTCAAACCCACCCCCGGATCGCGCGATGAAGAGCGCCGGCGGGTTGTTGTGATAGGTGACTAGCAGGTCCAGCCGCCCGTCCTGGTTGGCGTCCAGCACCGTCAGCGCCAGCGGCTCGGCCACCGGCCGGCCGGTCTCGGGATCGACATCGCGCAGGCCCGCCGAGTCGGGCAGGAGGGCGAAACGTCCGTCCCCGAGGTTGCGATAGACCGAAGGGAAGGCGCTGACAAATCCGGTCGGAGCCCCATACGAGCGCCCCACATCGGCGATGGAGAACGCCTGCGCCAGCCCGACCTCCCGCGGCCAGCGCGCGTAGTGCAGCACGACGAGATCCAGCCGGCCGTCTCCGTCGACATCGATCCAGGCCGCGCCCGTGCTCCAGGTGTTCTCCTCGCCCCCGACACCCGCCTGTTCGGTTACGTCCTCGAAGCGGCCGTGGCCGAGGTTGTGGAAAAGATGGTTCTGCCCGACGCAGGTGATGAAAAGATCCGTGAGCCCGTCGTTGTCGTAATCGCCCGCCACCGCCGCCATCCCCTGCATTTCGCCGTTGAGGCCCACGGCCGCGGTCACGTCCGTAAAATGACCGTGCCCGTCGTTGCGAAAAAGCGCGCCGCTGCGCGCGCGGCGTTTCTCAAACGTCTCCTCCCACGGCCAGGGCGCGCCGTTGACGAAGAACAGGTCCGGCGCGCCGTCGTTGTTGTAATCGAGCACCACCACGGCCCCGGCCAGGGTGGTCGGAGCATCGCCGCCCCCCTGTTGATGCATGAACTGCAGGCCGGCCTCGGCCGTGATGTCGGTGAAGTGCAGCACCGGCGCCTCCGTCGCGGGACGGGCGGGAAAAAGCCACGCGAAAACCAGGTTGAGCCCGATCGCGGCGATCACCAACGGCAGCACCACCGGCAACAGCGGCGACATGATCGAGCGCACCGGCTGGATGGCCGGCGGCGGCGTGGGGGTCGAGACTGGGGTGGTCACGGGGCGGAGCGAATGGGCTTGGACAGCTGGAGTTTCGCTTCCTATATGTGCCTTCAGCCTTCTCACGCAATGCCCGACCCGCAGCCGCTTCGCCGTCCCTGGTTCCATTTTGCGGGCATTGTCGCGTTCTGGACCCTGGTGGGCCTGGCCTTCGCGGGGCAATTTTATCTCTCCAGCACGCTGCTCGGACGCTCCGTCACGTGGGGGCAGGCCATCGGCTATTCGCTCGGGGATTGGTACGTTTGGGCCGTGCTTTCACTGCCAATCCTGTGGCTCGGTCGACGGTTCCCGCCCGAGGGACCCCGCGTGGTGCGCACGGCCGCCCTGCATCTGGGCGCCGCCCTCGTCTGCTCGCTGGTCTGGGTCCTGCTGCGTTCCGCCGTGGGGGTGATCCATGGCCGGATCCTCGGCGAAACCGTGACCTTCTCCGATGTCTTCCGGCCGCTGCTGGTGAAAACCTATCCGTACAACCTGCTGGTTTACGGGGTCATCCTCACCATCAGCCATGCGCTCGACTATTACCGCAAATACCACGAGCGCACGGTGCATACCCTCGAGCTGGAGAAGCACCTGACCGAGGCGCGCTTGCAGTCCCTCCTTCGCCAGCTCAAGCCGCACTTCCTGTTCAACACCCTCAACAGCATCGCCTCGCTCATGCACAGCGACGTCGATGCCGCCGATCGCATGCTCGTGCGCCTGAGCGAACTGCTCCGTCTGACCATGCACCACCGCGGGCAGGCGCTCACGCCGTTGGGCGACGAGATTTCCTTCATCGAAAAGTACCTCGAGATCGAGCGCATCCGTTTCCGCGACCGCCTGAGTGTCAGCTACCACGTCGATCCGGCCACGCTCAAGGACGAGGTCCCCAGTCTCATCCTCCAGCCGCTGGTGGAAAACGCCATCCGCCACGGCCTCGAGCCCCACGCGCGCCCCGGCCGGATCGAGGTCATCGCGCAGCGCGAGTCCGCCGCCCTGGTCCTGATCGTCCGCGACAATGGCGCCGGCGTGCCGCCGGGCGGATTCACGCGGGAAGGCATCGGCCTGGGCAACACCCGGGCGCGGCTGCGCGAGCTTTACGGCGACCGCCATCGCTTCGAGCTGGCCAATCACCCCGAGGGCGGTTTGGAAATACGTGTGACCCTCCCCCTTGCCTGACCCCGCCCTCAAGATCCGCGCTTTGATCGTCGACGACGAGCCGCTCGCCCGCGAGCGCCTGCGGTCGTTGCTGCGCGCGGAGGACGCGGTGGAAATCGTCGGCGAGTGCGGCAACGGCACCGAGGCACTCGCGGCCATCCGCGCGAATCCGCCCGACCTGCTGTTCCTCGACATGCAGATGCCGGGCTGCGACGGCCTGCAGGTGGTCGCCGGCCTGCCCGAGCAGAACCGGCCCGCCGTCATCTTCGTCACCGCCCACGAAAAATTCGCGCTCGATGCCTTTGACGTGCAGGCGGTCGACTATCTGTTGAAGCCCTTCGACCGCGACCGGTTTCTCACCGCGCTCCGCCGGGCGCAGGAGAATCTGCGCACGCGGCGCAGCGGCGAGCTGGGTCAGAAACTCGAAAGCCTGCTGGCCAACAGCGCCGCGCCGGCGCGGAAGAACGAGCGCCTCACGGTCAAGGCGGACGGACGGCTCGTGTTTCTCAAGCCCGACGAGATTGTCTGGGTCGAGGCGGCGGACAACTATGCGGTGCTGCACCTCACGACCGGGCGGCTCATGTTGCGCGAAACCATGGCGGCCCTCGAGGCCCGGCTGGGCACGGTGAGTTTCGCGCGCATCAGCCGGTCCGCCATCGTGCACCTTGACCAGATCAAGGAACTGCAGCCCACCTTTCATGGCGACTACATGGTGTTGTTGCGCGATGGTTCCAAGCTGCCGCTCAGCCGCAGCCTGCGCGGCCAGCTGGGAAAGTTTGCCTCGGAAGGCTTGTAATTTCGCGCCGCGGATTTTTCGTTCTTTTCCGGTTCAGCCCGCTCCTTGCCCGGTCGCTTCTGTCGGTAATCTCCGATGACTCTCTTTCAGATCTTTTCGCTGCTCATCACGATCACGGCCCTCTTCAGCTACCTGAACTACCGGTTCATCAAGCTGCCGACGACGATCGGAGTGATGCTGATCGCACTGGTGGTGTCGCTCGGGCTGGCCGGCCTGAAGCCCTTCGGCGTGCGTCTGGAAAGCGCCGCCGTGCGTCTGATCGGGCAGATCGATTTCGACGCCGCCCTGCTCCAGGGCATGCTGAGCATTCTGCTGTTTGCGGGCGCATTGCACATCAACCTGAGCGATCTGGCCGGCGAGAAATGGAGCATCGCGTTGCTCTCCGTGGCGGGGGTGGTCATTTCGACGGTGGTCTTCGGCACCGCGGTATTTTTCGGGCTGAGCTGGCTCGGCCATTCGCTGAGCCTGGCCTGGTGCCTGTTGTTCGGCGCGCTGATCTCGCCTACCGATCCCATCGCGATCCTGGGCATCCTCAAGGGCGCCCGCGTGCCCAGGAGCCTCGAGGTCCAGATCACCGGCGAATCCCTGTTCAACGATGGGATCGGCGTCGCGGTCTTCCTCCTCCTGGCCGAGATTGCCGTGGACGGACAAAAGCTCTCGGTCGGCCGTGGTGCCGTGATCTTCCTGCAGCAGGCCGGCGGCGGCGCCCTCGTCGGGCTGGTGCTGGGGTGGTTGACGTTCCATCTCCTCAAGAGCGTGGACCATTATCAGGTCGAGGTGCTGCTGACCCTCGCGCTGGTCACCGGCGGCTATGCGCTGGCCAATGCCCTCCAGACCAGCGGCCCGATCGCGATTGTCTGCGCCGGCGTGCTCATCGGCAACCAGGGCCGCCAGTATGCAATGAGCGCGACCACGCGGGCGCACCTCGACATGTTCTGGGAACTCTTGGATGAAATCTTCAACGCAATCCTGTTCGTGCTCCTCGGCTTTGAGGTCCTCGTCCTCAATTTTTCCGGGCCGCTGCTGCTCGCCGGCCTGTTGGCGATCCCCGTGCTCCTGGCTGCCCGCTGGATCAGCGTCGGCGCGCCCGTGTGGTTGTTGAGCCGCTGGCATCCCTTCAGTCGCGGCGCTGTGACCCTCATGACCTGGGGAGGTTTGCGCGGCGGGATTTCGGTCGCACTGGCGTTGTCGCTCCCTGTCAGCCCCGAACGCGAGGTGGTGCTGGTCATGACCTACGTGCTGGTGGTCTTTTCCATCCTGATCCAGGGCCTGACCATCGGGCGGGTCGCCCGTCGCCTCGCGGGCCCGGCCGCGAGTCCGGGACGCTGAGCCGCCATTCCCGGGCTGCGCCGTCCCGCCGGCGGCAACCGGGGACATCCCCCTGGTTGGCCGATTTTTGGACCAAGCCCGTTGCCTCGAAAAGAACGGCGGCCGGCCCCGCCCACCCGGCGATTGGCCCCAGAATCATTTCCGAGGATCGGAGGGACGGTCATCGATGCGAGAGCATGGTTCCACGCCTCTCCCGACCCGCGCCTTCTGGCGGTGCTGCGCCGCCGCGCGGCCGCGCCCGGCGCGGGCGACACGGAGTGGGGGAGGCCGCATTCCCATGACGCCGCTGCGGCTTGTCCTGGTCGACGATGAAGCGCTCGCCCGCGAGCGCCTGCGCAATTTCATCGTCGCCGAACCGGACGTCGAGATTGTCGGCGAATGTGCGACCGGCCCGGAAGCCGTCGCCTGCATTCAGCGTGAACGGCCCGATTTGGTTTTCCTCGATCTGCAGATGCCGGGATGCGATGGCTTCCAGGTGGTGGCCCAGCTGCCTGTCGAGATGCGGCCGGCCATCGTGTTCGTGACCGCCCATGCGCGTTTCGCCGTCGACGCCTTTGCCGTCCAGGCGCTGGACTACGTGCTGAAGCCGTTCGATCGCGAACGGATTCAACGCGTGCTGGAGCGGGCGCGGGAGCATTTCCAAGCCCGGAAGGGCGTGGAACTCGACGAGCGGATCGCGACCCTGCTGGCCGAGGCGAGCCGGCCCGACCGCCTCGCAGTCCGCAGCGAAGGCCGTGTCGTTTTTCTCAAGCCCGAGGAAATTGTGTGGGTGGAGGCGGCCAACAATCATTCCATCCTACATCTCGCCGACCTGCGCCGGTTCCAGATTCGCGAAACGCTCGGAGCCCTGGAGGAAAGGCTGGGCACAACCCAATTCGCCCGGGTCAACCGCTCGGCTCTCGTCCGGCTTGACCAGGTGAAGGAACTCCAGACTGCCGCCCACGGCGACTACCTCGTGATCTTGCAGGGCGGGATCAAACTCCCGCTCAGCCGCAACTTGCGCGGCCAGCTGGGTCGGTTTGCCTCGGAGTTGCTCTAGCGCCCGAGCGCCGCCGGTGGGTCGCGGCGGGCGCAATCAGGCCGGCAACTCGCCACTAACCCTCCGCCACTGGTCCCAGACGGATTTCCTTTTGCGCGGGGTCAGTCACCGTAATCGCATAGTTTATAGTCCAGGTTCAAAGCCCCGGCGAGAGTAGGCACTCGCCGGGGTTTGTGCTTTCCAGGTGGTCCGTTTCCCCTTCGCCAAAGCGAGTTCTGGCAGTTCGTCCCTTCCTGGCAGCGTTTCGTCCCGGCAGGGTTTTCATCCGGGACTTATCGACCCAGGTTCCGCCCGTTTTTCCCCGCCACGCTGGTTTTCTGATCACCCCTATTAGCGCAACCTTCGCATGCAACTCGCCCGTCTCGTTCAGACCGCCTTCGTCAGCGCCCTGTTGATCTGCACCTCCGCCTTTGCGGACAACGCCGTCCTTTATTGGAACCAGCAGGCGCTCGACGCCACCCGGCTCGCTCGCAATCCGCCGCCGATGTCGTCGTTCTTTTTCGCCACGTTTCATGCCGCGATTTTCGACGCGGTCAACGGCATCACGCACACCCACAAAGGCTGGCTCGTGAACGATCCCGCGCCCGCGGGCGCGGACCTGGACGCCGCGATCGCCGGGGCCGCGCACACCACGATGACCGCCTTGTGGAGCGCGACCTCGAATCCCCACAACCTCCAGGTCGCCTACGAAAAAGCCATCGCGGCGATTCCGGACAGCCCGGCCAAGACCGCCGGTATCGCCTGGGGTGAACACGTCGCCCAGCTCGTCCTCGCGAAGATCGCGACGGCGGGCTACAACAAGCCGATCCCGGGGAAATATTCGAGCGACGAGCCCGGCAAATGGCGCGAGACGCCTCCGGGTTTCCGTCCGCCGACGTTGCCCTTCTGGGCGGGTGTCACCCCGTTTGTCATGACCTCTCCCTCGCAATTCCGCGCGCCGCCGCCGCTGGCACTCGATTCCAAGGAGTACGCCGATGAAGTCGCGTACGTGGCCAAAGTGGGTGCGCGCGACGGCGCCGAGCGCACGGAATACGAAACGCTGAGCACCCCGTTCTGGTCGGACGACTTGGGCACGGCCACTCCGCCCGGCCACTGGAACGTCATCGCGCAGGACCTGGCCCGCCGCAACAATCTCTCCGTTCCGGACACGGCCCGGCTCTTCGCCCTCCTCAACATGACCGAGGCCGATGCGGCGATTTCGTGCTGGGATTCGAAGTTCTTCTACCGCACGTGGCGGCCCGAGACCGCCATCCGCGAGCTGGACCCCAAACTCAACCAGTACGCGAAACCCAACCCGGAGTTCATTCCCAATCTGGTGTCGCCCTCTTTTCCGTCCTATACTTCCGGCCACAGCTCGTTTTCCGGCGGGGCGGCCCGGTTGCTGGCCCTCTATTTTGGGACCGACGACATCACTTTCACGACCACTTCCGACGGATTGCCTGGCGCCGTGCGCACCTTCCAGAAACTGTCGGACGCACAGCGCGAGGCCGGCATGAGCCGCGTCTGGGGCGGCATTCACTATATGGCCGACAATGTCGAAGGACAGAAAGCCGGCATGAAGATCGCCGACTGGGTCTTTGCCAACGCCCTGCAGCCCGCCAAATGAGGTCCACGACCTGAACCCGCGGTTTTTCGTCCGATGAATGTGCCCGACAACTTCCGTCTGCTCCGCCGGGCAACGGGGTTCTTCGTGCCGAACACTGGCCCAGCCCGCGGCTCCCCGGGCTCCGCCTTCCCTTGCGTCGCCCGTTTCCCCACGACCGCCGCCAACCCTTCCGCGTGGCCCGCCTGACCGCCCGTTTAAAAACCCGCCCTTTCACCATGCTCAAACCCAAGCTCGTTTTTGCCGCGGCGGTTCTCGTTTTTTCCCCCACCTCCTCTCCTGCAGCCGACTACATCGCCAAACCGCTGCCGCCGGTTGTTCCCGCCGCCCCCGGGGCCAAACCGTTTGAAGTGCTTGACCCGGTGGAGTGCGGCGTGACCGTGCCGAACGTCTTCAACGATCCCCGCATGTGGGGCACTCGCTTCCGCGAACTCACCCTCGGTGCCGTGGAAACCGGCATCGCCGTGGCGGATTTCGACCGCGACGGCATGATGGACATCTTTGCCGTGTCGAAAAACGGCCCGTGCGCGCTCTACCACCAGGTCGCGCCCTACAAGTTCATGGACGTGGCCCACGCCGCCGGCGTGGCCTGCGACGCGGAAGCCTCCAGCATCACCGGCGCCAGCGT
>CAYZGG010000001.1:0-164658 GCA_964477955.1 uncultured Opitutaceae bacterium | reverse complement strand
GTCTTGTTCAGCGCGGTGCCGATGTGCACGTCGCCGTTGGTGAACGGCGGGCCGTCGTGCAGCACGAAGACCCGGTCGCTGCCGGCGCGGCGGCCCTGGATGCGCCCGTAGAGGTCGAGCTTCTCCCAATGCGCCACTCGCCCAGGCTCCCGCTGGACGAGATTCGCCCGCATGGGGAACTCGGTCTTCGGGAGCAGGAGCGTGTCTTTCAGATCTTGGGCCATTGAGGGAAAAGCGGGCGAGGGTACGCCTCGCCCGGAGTGAGTCAAGCGGTGTTCCAGTCGACAAAACAAGCTGGTGGCACAGGGTTTGCTCAAATAAACACCGCTACCACCCGTTTCCCCGATGGTTTCCCTTCCCATGCATAAAATCCTCTTTCCGCTGGCTCTGGCCTGTCTTCTGTCCGCTCCCGCACGCGCGGAGCCCCCGATTCCGGTGAAGGTCGTGATCGTGACCACCTTTGAAGTCGGCGCCGACACCGGCGACCGGCCGGGTGAATTCCAGTACTGGGTCGAGCGGGAGCACCTGGACCAGACGATCAAGGTGCCCGGCATGGACCACGTGGTGCGGACCAACGGGCACGGTGTGCTCGGGGTGGTCAGCGGCACCACTTCGCGGGCCGGGCTCCAGATCCAAGCGCTGGCGCTTGATCCGCGTTTCGATTTCTCCCACGCCTACTGGATGCTGGCGGGCATCGCCGGGGTCGATCCGGCGGACGCCTCGATCGGGAGCGCTGCCTGGTCGCGATATGTCGTCGACGGTGACATTGCCTATGAAATCGACAGTCGCGAAGGGGACCCGAGCTGGCCTTACGGCATCATGGCGATTGGCGCGAAAGAGCCGAACGTCCTGCCGCCGCCGCAGGGCTGGGAACCGGATAGAATGAGTTTTGCGCTGAACCCGGCGCTGGTCGCCCGGGCTTATGGGCTGACCAAGGACGTGGCCTTGCTCGATACCGACGAGATGAAGGCGTACCGCGCAACGTACGTCGGATTTCCCAATGCGCAAAAACCGCCCTTTGTGCTGCTGGGCGAGGTGCTGGGCAGCAATCGCTACTGGCACGGCGTGGCTTTGACCAAATGGGCCAATGACTGGGTGAAACTGATGACTGGAGGAAAGGGTAACTTCGTCATGACCGCGATGGAGGATCAGGGCGTGGCGGTGGCTCTCTTCAGTCTGAACAAAATGGGAAAGGTGGATTTCCAGCGCGTGTTGTTTCTCCGCACGGCGAGCAACTATTGCATGCCTGCGCCGAAGCAGAACGTCGTTTCCAGTTTGACTGCCGAGTACGCCGGCGGGGTGCCCGCCTTCGAGGCCGCCTGGCGCGTCGGCAGCGTGGTCGTGCACGACATCGTGGACCACTGGGACGACACCTACGCGGCCGGCCTCAAAACCAACTGAATATGAAAGCGGCACTTTGCTTGCTTTTGCTGGCTTTCGTGGCTGGCGGTTGCGTGGCGCAAAACTCCGACGGTACGGCCGATGACCGGAAATCCTTGGAGAGAACAACCCAGGCGATCCGCGATGCCTTTGCCCGCGGCGACGTCCCGGCGATCGTAGCCCTGCATCATCCTGCGGTCGTCAAATATTTCGGCGGCGACAATGTCGTAAATGGCCGGGCGGCCTTGGAGAAGGGTCTGATCGAAATGTTTCGAACTTCCAAAATGGAATTTCTCGAAAACCGGGTGGAGAGCACTTTCTTCAATGGAAAAACGGCCGTCGAAACGAGCATTTTTATCATCAAAGTCACATCCAAGAATGGGGACAAAACTACTTTGGGAAGAGGCCGTGCCATGGTTGTCTACGTCCGCGACAAAGACAGTCCGACCGGTTGGGTCTCCATTCGCGAGATGGCCCAAGCTGCGCCCGACGAGAAGCGGTGAGGTACGACGTCCGGTGGGTGGGAAAACAGGGTGTTTTTCCGGCCCAAATTTTCAGTGGCTCGCTTGAAGCTCGCCTGAAAGCCCGACCAACGCAGGTGGAGCGTATTGACCTCAATCCGCCGACCGCGTTGGGGCAACGCATTCCACCAGCGCCAGTCGACTACACAAACCGCACCAATCACCGATACGACCGGTGGCGGCGCTCACCGTTGATCATGCGTCGGGCCGGATAGGGTCGATCCGACGCGTCTCCAGTGGTGGCTAAACGCCGCAAATTTTACCTCCGATCCCATTCAGGCTAGCGTGCGGGGACTTTCGGTGCAAAGTGGCGGCATGTTCGATCCCGTGGAAAAGTTGAAGGAATACGTCCGGTATCCGAGCGTGTCGGCGGACTCGAAATTCAAGGACGGCATGGCCGGCGCGCAGCAGTTTCTGACCGGTCTTCTGCAGGGCATGGGCTTTGCCGTCGAACTGGTGCCGACCGCGCTACATCCGGTGCTGGTGGCCAAGCGGGTGGGGCACCCCGGCCGTCCGCATGTGATCATTTACGGACACTACGACGTCCAGCCGCCGGATCCGTTGAACCTCTGGCAGACGCCGCCGTTCGAGCCGGAAATCCGGAACGGGCGAATGTACGGCCGGGGCACAGCGGACAACAAGGGCCCCCTGATGGCACACCTCGCCGCGGTCGCACGCTTGCTGGAGAAGAATCCCCGGCTGCCGTTGAACATCACGTTCGTCGTCGAGGGCGAAGAAGAGATCGGCAGCAAGAATTTCAAATCATTCCTCAAGGGCAACAAACCCCGGCTGGACGGCGACTTCATCTTCCTTTCGGACACGGGCATTCCGAATCCTGACCAAATGGTGGTGACGGTCGGCCTGCGCGGGATGCTCGCGTTTGAGATTGAGCTGACCGGTCCCCGCATGGATTTGCACTCGGGCATGAACGGCGGCGTGCTGATGAATCCGTTGCAGGCGCTGGCCGAGCTCTGCGCGTCGTTGCACACGCCCGACGGGCGGGTCAACATCCCGGGATTCTACGGCAAGGTGGTTGAACCCGAGCAGTGGGAGCGGGCGCAGCTGAAGAAAGCGGGCCTGAAAAAAGCCGGGTACGCGAAGTTTCTCGGCATCTCGCGGTTTCACACGCCGCCCGGCTACACGCCGTTCGAGGCGATCCGTTTCCTTCCGACGCTCGAGTTCAACGGATTCTCCGGCGGCTATCAGGGCGAGGGCACGAAGACGGTCATCCCGTCCAAGGCCAGCGCCAAGATCACCTGCCGGCTGGTGCCGAACCAAACCCCCGGCAACGTGCAGGACCTCGTTTTTCGAGCGCTCCGGAAGCGCTGCCCGAAAGGCGTGACGCTCAAGATCACTCCGCAACACAACGCCACGCCGTACGTGGTCATTCCGCCCGACCGGCCGAACACGCCTCGCGGGCAGTCGCCGGTGCTCGCCCGCTGTTTCCGGGCGCTGGATCGGTCGGCGGGCGAGGTCTGGGGCCGGCCGCCGCTCTACTTGCGCGAGGGCGGAAGCGTCGGGCTGATCGCCGATCTCAAGGAAGTCCTCGGGCTCGACGCAGTGATGATGGGTTTGTTCTTGCCCGAGGACAACCTGCACGCGCCGAACGAAAGTTTTCATCTCGGGGTGATGAAAAAGGGGATCGAGACGAGTGAGCGGGTGCTGGCCGCGCTGGCGGAAGGGTGAGGCGGGTTTCCGGAGACTCGCGCGATAGCTTGATGGAATTCTCGTGGCCGCCGAAAAATTTGGAGGGTCCGTCTCCCGACGCGCCGCGGTCCGTCGGGAGACGGACCCTCCACCGGGTCAAGGCACCAGTCGAAAACGCGAGCTTCAATAAGCTGGACTCAACCGCGTAGGCCGGGCCGGACCGCAGTGACGATCGCCCTGCGCGCCGCCGGGCCCCGCAAATATTTCCACGGTGCGCCGGGCGAAAGAAGTGGAGCGTGGCAGCCGGCCACAAAAAAGCCGCGCTAAAACGCGGCTTTGATTTCCAAAAAATTTCCGACCGGATTACGACGTGCCTGGAGCTGGCGCGGAAGCGGGCCCGGTGCCCGGTTGCCTCAGGATGAGGAAGTCGACGCGGCGGTCCTTCTGCCACTCGGCATCGCCACCGGCCTGTTTGGCGTCGGTCGATCCCTTGGAGAGAGTTTCGAGGCGCTTCGGATCAATGCCGAGCGACTGCAGATATTTTTTGACCGCGTTGGCGCGACGGTCACCGAGGCCGAGATTATATTCGGCGGTGCCACGCCAGTCGCAGTGGCCTTCGAGCACGATGTTCTTGTCGGCGTTGTCCTTCATCCACTTCACGGCGGCTTCGATCTTGGGGCGTTCGCGGCCGGGGACGGCGGAGCGGTCGAGGTCGAAATAAACAGGGTCCACGACGCTCTTGTCGGCATTGGCGAGATCGGCCGCGGTCGTCGTGCGCGACTCGAGGCTCGTGTCCGGCGCGACGGCGACGGTATCCGGATTGATGCTGGTGGGACCGCCGGTGGGGGTGGAATCAGCCGCGCCGTGCACGGGCTTCTTGGAGCACGCTGTCAGGAACAGCGTGCTGGCGGCGAAAGTGGCGACGAGGACGTGCGAGAGTTTCTTCATGGGCAAATGGTAACGGAAGTAGCGCCGTTATTGGCGAAAGTGCCTAGGGCCGCAAGTATTAAAACCCGCCCGGACGCAACCATCACCAAGTCTGCGTGCGATGATCAATCAAACCGATCTCCAAGGCGTAGCGCGTGAGGCTGGCAACGTCGTGCAGATTGAGCTTCCGCATGAGGTTGGTGCGATGGTTGTCGACGGTCTTGACGCTGATGCCGAGCTTCAGGGCGATTTCCTTGGTGCTGTGGCTTTCGGCCACGAGTTTGAGGATTTCGCGTTCGCGGTCAGTGAGAAGATCGTAGCCGCCGGTGGGGTTGTTGTTCGCCACCACATTGCGGAGCAGGGCGGCCACGCCGGGGCCGAAGTAGGTGCCGCCGTTGGCCACGCTTTCGAGACCCTTCTTGAACTCGATCAAGCCCGCGGTTTTCTCGACGAAGCCGTGCGCACCGGCCTCCAGCATTTCGCGCACGAGGGCCGGGCTTTCGTATCCGGAAAAGACCAGGACGCGGGTGGTGCGAAGCTGTTTGCTGACGCGGCGGAGAATGTCGACTCCGCTCAGGCCCGGCAGGCGGGCGTCGAGCACCAGCAGGTCGGGTTTGAGTTCCAGCAGCAGGGGGCAGGCCTGCTGGCCGTCGCCGCATTCCCCCACGATTTTATAGGCGGGGTCAAAGCGGAGGATCTCAGCAAGCATCTCGCGGATGGCGGTCTGGTCCTCGACAATGACAACGCGCTTCGTCTGGGTGCTCTCTGCGACAGGTTTAAGGAGTGTTACTGACATATGACCGGGGCGAAACTGTCGGTGGTCCCGGGAAAATACAAACCCGGAGTAGATGAAATTCCCATTAAAATTTCAGTCAACAACGGGCGGGGGATGGTGGGTCGACTGGGATTCGAACCCAGAACCAACGACTTAAAAGGACGCTGCTCTACCATTGAGCTATCGACCCATGGCCACCGCGAACGGGCAGTTATTTTTACCCCGCTCCCCAAGGCAAGGATTATTTGTTTGCTTTTGTCAGTCCTCGCCTGCGCGGTTGACCCCCGTCTTCTGATCATACTATCCTGAAAAACCGCCCAAATCATGGGAACAATTTCTCAATTTCCCGATCCAAAAGACCCTGAGGACATGAGTGCAAAAGCCCAGGAAGTCGCATTGGACCGTCTGCTGGTTGACCGCTTCAAGGGCGGCGACGCGACGGCGTTTGACCAGCTCGTCTCCCGCTATTGGGAGCGCATTTACGGCATGGTGAACCAGCTGTTGCGCAACCCGCAGGATGCCGAGGAGGTCACGCAGGACGCCTTCATCCGGGCCCACCGTGGCCTCGGCAACTTCCGGGGCGACTCCGCCTTTTCGACTTGGTTGTACCAGATCGCCACCAATCTCGCGCGCAACCGCTACTGGTATTGGTGGCGGCGCAAGCGCGACCAGTCAGTCTCCTTCGACGCCCCGCTCGGGGCGGACAACGACAGCACCATTGCTGATCTGATTCCGGCCGAGCAGGAGACGCCCGAGGACGCCACCGTCACGCAGGAGTTCGTCAACCGCGTGGCCGAGTGCATGGAATTGCTGAACGAAAAACACCGGGAGATTCTCATTCTGCGCAATGTGAGAAACCTCTCTTACGAAGAAATCGCCGAGATTCTCGGCATCAGCGTCGGCACTGTCAAAAGCCGTATCGCCCGGGCCCGCGAGAGCCTCCGCGAAAAATTAGGAGGAGAGTTTCAGTCATGAAAGACACACGCTTCATCGAATTGGTAAACCTTTACATCGACCGCCAGATCGAGCCGGCCGACGCCGCCGAGCTGGAAGCGGTCATCCAGACCGATCCCGGCCGTCGCAAGATCTACAACGAGTACTGCCGGATGCACCGGGCCACCAAGCTGGTCTACGAAAGCTTCCGCACTCATGCCGCGCAGCCGGCCGGGGCCGGCAAGCTGCCGGGCACCGTCGAGGATTTCGAGGTCCGCCGCCCCCGCCGCTTCGGCTGGATCGTAGCCACTGCCGGCCTGGCGGCCGCTGCTTGTTTCGCCTTCGTGGTGGTGCGCCAGAGCGCGGTGCAGCCGGCGGGATCCGCCACCGCTCCGCAGGCGGTCGCGGTCCAAAAGACAACCCCCGCGCCGGTGGCGGTGGTGACTGCGCCCGCGGCCAGCATCGAACCGGCGAAAGTTCCGGTCCGGGAAGCGGACTATGCCGCGCTGCTGGCCTCGATGCGCCGCGAGGATCAGCGGGCCTTTGCGCTCAACCAGTCCGCCTCGCTCCAGACGGTGCCGTTGTTTGACGACGGGGTTTTCGGTCCGAACCGTAACGTGCTGAACGGCTCCGTCCGCGTCTTCTCGAACAAGACCCAGGTGGATAGCCGGCCGCCGTCGGAGTTCACCGCCTTTCAGTTCCAGCGCTGACCCGCTGACCTCCCTTGGTGAAAGCCCGCCGAATTCCGGCGGGCTTTTTTAATTGCCGAGGGCTTTCTTGATCAGCGCCTCGGTCGTGACCTGGCTGCCGAGCGCGGTCCAGGCCTGGCGCACGGACTTGTCGGCGTCCGCGGCCTTGTAGCCGAGCGCCACCAGCGCCATGACCGCGTCGCGCACTTTGTTGTCCGGCGAAGAGGCGGAGGAGGGTCCTGCCGCCCCGGGCGAAGGCGGAACGGTGGCGGGTGAGGCGGAAAGCTTGTCCCGCAGTTCCATCACCAGGCGTTCGGCCGTCTTGCGGCCGATTCCCGGGCATTTGGAGAGCAGGCCGACGTCGCCCGCTGAAATCGCGCTCTGCAGGACCGGCAGCGAGAGTTTGCTCAGCACGCTGAGCGCGAGCTTCGGGCCGACGCCGGTCACCTTTTCCACCAACAGGCGGAAGAAATTCCGTTCCTCCTCCGTGGTGAAACCGTAGAGCGTGTGCGCATCTTCGCGGTAGACGGCCAGCGTGTGCAGCCGCACCTGCTGACCGGGGGCCGGGAGCCGCTCGGCGGTCGTGACCGGAACATGAACCTCGTAGGCGAGCCCGCCGGTTTCGACGACCGCGCTGAGCGGGGTGGCGGAAACGAGCAGGCCGGTGATGCGGGTGATCATGTCGCTCAGTCCTTCAGGCCGAGCACGTCCTGCATGTCGTAGACCCCGGGCGGGCGGCTGACGACCCATTGCGCGGCGCGCAGGGCGCCTTGGGCGAAGATTGAGCGGTCGCCGGCCTTGTGGGTGAGCTCGAGCCGTTCCCCGGCGCTGGCAAAGATGACGGTGTGGTCGCCCACGACCCCGCCGCCACGCAACGCATGCACGCCGACCTCGCGTTTGGTGCGTTCGCCCGTGATGCCGGCGCGGCCGTGGCGGAGGGCGTCGGGACCGAGTTGCCGGGCCTGGAGAATCAGTTCGAGCAACCGTGCGGCCGTGCCGCTCGGGGCGTCCTTCTTGTGCCGGTGGTGCATCTCGATGAGTTCGGCATCGTAGTCGTCGCCGAGCACACGGGCGGCGCGGGCCGTCAGCGCGAACAGCAGGTTGACGCCGACGGAAAAATTGCCGGCCCACACGGTCGGGATTTTTGCGGCTTCGGTCAGGAGGCGCCGCCGCTCCTCGGCCGGATGACCGGTGGTCCCGATGACGAGGGCCTTGCGGTGGGCGACGACGGCCTCGATCACGCGGCCGGTGGCGGAGTGGGCGCTAAAATCGACCACGACGTCGGCGCCGGGCAAAGCGGCGGCGAGGTCGTCGCCCGCGTCGAGCGCCGCGACGATCGGCAGCTGCAGTTCGGCGGCCGCGGCCAGCAGGGCCTGGCCCATGCGCCCCTTGGCGCCGTTGATGATCAGACGGGGACCGCTCATTGTGCGCCCTCGTAGGCGGCGAGCACCGGGAAAAGGGTTTTGCGGCCGGCCTCGCTCAATGCGCAAAGCGGCGACCGCACTTCGTCGGAAGCGATCAATCCCGCGCGGGCCATGGCGGCCTTGACCGGCGACGGATTGGATTCGACGAAGATGCCCTTGAACACCGGATAGAGTTTGCGGTGCAAGGCGCGGGCCTTGGCGTAATCGCCCTTGAGTGCGAGGGCGGTCATGCGCGCCACGGCCTTGGGGTAAAGATTGCTGGCCACGCTGATCACCCCGCGCGCGCCGACGGCCATGAACGGAAGGGTGAGGGAATCGTCGCCGCTGAGAACGGTCACGGCGTCGCCGAGGGCCGTGATCAGCTGGTCGGCGCGGTCGACCGAACCGCCGGCTTCCTTGATGTGGTTGACGTGGGAGAATTTGGCGCGGAGGCGCTCGACCACGCCTACGCTGATTTCCACGCCGCAGCGGCCGGGGATGGAATAGAGAATGATCGGCCGGTCGGTCGCTCCGGCGATTTCCGCGAAATGCTGGAAAAGTCCTTCCTGCGTCGGGCGATTGTAGTAAGGCGCCACCACCAGCATGGCGTCCGCGCCGGCGGCATGGGCCTCGGCCGTCAGGTAGACCGCTTCCTTCGTGCTGTTGGAGCCGGTGCCGGCGATCACGGGCACCCGTCCGCGGGCCTGGTCGACGGTGCAGCGAATGACGTCGAGATGCTCGATGTAGTCCAAAGTCGGGGATTCCCCCGTCGTTCCGACCGGGACCAAGCCGTTAATTCCTTGTTTAATTTGCCAGTCCACGAGGGAACGCAGCTCGTCGAATGCGACCGCTCCCCTCTGAAAAGGCGTGATGAGAGCGGTGATGGCTCCGGTGAACGGTCGGTGTGGCTTCATGGAAAGATACCTTGAACGTGTTAGGCTAAGGCCTTAGGCAAATCATAGGTTTCAGTCCGGTTCACGCCCAAAAACAACCATGAGTGACACAATTCATACCGAGATAATGAACGACCTGTTGAAACTGGCCGTGGAAAGCGGCGCCAGCGACGTCGTCGTCAAGTCGAACAAACCGGGCTACCTGCGCCTGAGTGGCCGGCTTCGGCCGGTTGAGATGGATGTCATTCAGAACGACCACGCCCAGGCCTGGATCGATGAGCACGTCCCGGAGGTTTTCCGGGAGACCTGGGACCGCGACGGGCAGGTGGATTTTGCCTACTCGGCGGCCGATGTCGGCCGGTTTCGCGTCAACGGCTTTCACCAGCGTGGCACCGTCAGCATCGTTTTCCGGCACATCAAGAACCGCCCGCCGACTTTCGACGAGCTGAACCTGGATTCCGATGTGCTGATCAAGCTCGCGCAATCCAAAGACGGCATTCTGCTGGTCTGCGGCGCCACCGGTTCGGGCAAGAGCTCGACGATGGCGGCGATGCTCAACTGGATCAACCAGAACCTCGATCGCCATGTGATCACCATCGAGGATCCGATCGAATACACCTTTTCGGACGACAAATCGGTTTTCCAGCAGCGCGAGATCGGCATCGATGTGCCCGGGTTCGGCCCGGCGATCAAATCCGTCCTGCGCCAGAACCCCGACATCATTCTCATCGGCGAAATGCGCGACAAGGAAACGTTCGAGACCGCCATCTCCGCCGCCGAGACGGGCCACCTGGTTTTCTCCACCATGCACGCGGCGACGGTCGCCCAATCGCTGACACGGTTGTTCGAATTCTTCCCGCCCGAGCAGCTGGTGCAGGCCCGGCGGCAGATCGCCGGTTCGCTCAAGGGCTTCGTCTGCCAGAAGCTCATTCCGGCGATGGAAGGTGGCGGGCGTTATGCCGCGCTCGAAATCCTCGTCGCCGACGCCACCGTGCGAAACTTGATTCTGGAAGGCCAAAACGAAAAGATCCAGCAGCTGCTCGACGCCTCGTCGGACAGCATGTCCAAATCGTTCAACCGCGACCTCTACCGGCTGATCAAGGATGGCAAGATCAGCAAAACGGACGGGTTGCGTTTTTCGCCCAATCCGCAGGCGTTGGAGATGAACCTGAAGGGCATTTTCTTCAAGTCCTGAGACCGGGCTCGGGCAGTTGCCGGGAGGTAAATCCGGCAGGTGGCGGGCTGGTCCCGCCACCGCTGGTTGTGCGGCAAACGCGCAACTTCCGTCCGATAGTCCGCTCCAAACCCTCCCGCACGTGCGACCCCAGGCGGCCCTGTGCAGGACCGTCTGAGAGGCGCCAACCCCGTCCGAAAGCGGTCTCCGACGGATTTTCCCCCTGCGGGCCTGCGTTTAGGGCTTGGATTTTAGGGGGCGGGACGGTTTAACCGACCTTTCATCCATGTCTCTCGCACTTCTTTTTGCCGGGCAAGGAGCCCAAAAAGTTGGAATGGGCCGGTCGCTTTACGACGGCTCGCCGGCGGCGCATGCGCTTTATGAGGAAGCCGACCGCGTGCTGGGCTGGAGCCTGTCCCGCATCAGCTTTGAGGGACCGGACGCCGAGCTCACCCAGACGAAGGTCTGTCAGCCGGCGCTGTTTGTGCATGGCTTGGCCGTGCTGGCGGCCTTGCGGGAAAAGGGGCGGCTGCCGGAAGTGAAGATTGCGCTGGGGCTGAGCCTGGGCGAAATTACCGCTCTGACCGCCGCCGGAGTTTTCGACTTCGCCACCGGCCTCAGGGTGGTGGCCGAGCGCGGGCGGCTCATGCAGCAGGCCTGCGAGAACACCCTCGGCGGCATGGCGGCGATCATCGGTGAGGAACGGGCAAAAGTGCAGGAGCTCTGCGCGGAGTTCGATCTCGAGGCGGCCAATTTCAACGCCCCGGGTCAGATCATCATTTCGGGCGAAAAGATCCGCGTGGACGCGTTGGTGGCCGCGGCCAAAGAGCGCGGCTTCAAACGCGTCATGCCGCTCAACGTCGCCGGCGCCTACCACAGCCGCCTGATGGAAAGCGCCCGGGCCGAATTCGCCCGCTATCTCGAGTCGATCACCTTCCAACAGCCGACGTTCACCGTCTTCAGCAACACCACCGGACAGGCGGTCCGCGAGCCCGCGGAAATTCGCGCGGCCTTGGTCAAGCAGGTCGTCTCGCCCGTGTTGTGGGAGGACTGCATGCGCCGCGCCGCCGCGGCCGGGGCGACGGAATTCTGGGAGTGCGGCCCCGGCGCGGTCCTGGCCGGACTGGCCCGCCGCACCGAAAAATCCTGGGTGGTCAAAAGCTTTGCCGAGTTCGGGGAGGTCACCGCCTGATATGTCGTCTCCGCTGCTCACCAGGAATTTCTGCATCATCGCCCACGTCGACCACGGCAAGACGACCCTGTCCGACCGCCTGCTCGAGTACACGAGCACGATCACGAAGCGGATGATGACGGACCAGCACCTCGACTCGATGGACCTCGAGAAGGAGCGCGGCATCACGATCAAGATGCATCCGGTCGTGATGAACTACCCGGCGAAGGACGGAAACATCTATAAGCTGCACCTCACGGACACACCGGGGCACGTCGATTTTTCCTACGAGGTCTCGCGCTCGCTGGCGGCGTGCGAGGGCGCCCTGCTGCTGATTGACGCGGCGCAAGGCGTCGAGGCCCAGACCGTGGCCAACGCCCACCTCGCCTTTGCCCAGGGTCTCAAGGTCATCCCGGTCATCAACAAGATCGACCTCCCGAGTGCGAACCTCGAGCTCTGCGTCAAGCAGCTGGAAGACATCCTCACCATCCCCGGCGAGGAGGCGATCCTCGCCAGCGGCAAGTCCGGCATCGGCATCCAGGACATTCTCGAGGCGGTGGTGACGCGCATCCCGCCCCCGCGCTGGACGGATTACCCGCAACTGCGCGCCCTGGTGTTCGACTCGAAATACGACGCCTACCGCGGCGTGATCTCCTACGCCCGCGTGTTTTCCGGCACGATCAAGGCCGGTGAGATGATGATGCTCATGAGCACCGGGCAGCGCTCGGAGATCAAGGAAGTCGGCGTCTTCCGCCCCGGCATGGAGAAGATCGGCGAGCTCGGGCCGGGTGACGTCGGCTACATCGTCAGCAACATCAAGAGCACGGACGAGATCAAGATCGGCGACACCGTCACCCACGCCAACAAACCGGCGACCGACATGCTGCCGGGTTACAAGGAGGTGCGGCCGATGGTCTACTGCGGCCTGTATCCGCTCGAATCCAGCGACTACGAAAAACTCAAGGTGGCGCTGGCGAAACTCCGGTTGAACGATTCCGCGCTGATCTACTCCAACGAAACCTCCGTGGCGTTGGGCTTCGGCTTCCGCTGCGGTTTTCTCGGCCTGCTGCACATGGAAGTCGTCCAGGAGCGCATCCGGCGCGAATACGACGTCGAGATCATCTCCACCTACCCGAGCGTGGTCTACAAGGTGAAGAAGCACAGCGGGGACGTCATCGAGGTGGACAATCCCGTCAATCTGCCGGATCCGGCCAGCATCCTGGAGATTTCCGAGCCGACGATCAAGGCGTCCATCCACATTCCCAACGAGTTCATGGGCGACATCCTCGGCCTGGTCATGGAGAAGCGCGGCACCTGCGATCACACCGACACCCTCGACGGCGCGCGCGTCATGCTGACCTGCGTGCTGCCGCTCAATGAAATCCTCGTCGATTTCAACGACCGCCTCAAGAGCATCACCCGCGGTTACGGCTCGATGGACTACGAGCTCGGCGAATATCGGGCCTCCGACCTCGTCAAGATGGACATCCTCGTCAACGGCGACCCGGTGGACGCTTTTTCCAGTATTGTGCACCGTTCGAAGGCGGAAGGGCAGGGGCGCAAGCTGTGCGAAAAGCTGGCCGAGATCATCCCCCCGCAGATGTTCAAGATCGCCGTGCAGGCCGCCATCGGCGGCAAGGTCATCGCCCGCGACAACGTGCGCGAGATGCGAAAAGACGTGACGGCGAAGTGTTATGGCGGTGATATCAGCCGCAAGCGCAAGCTGCTCGACAAACAGAAAGAGGGCAAAAAGAAGATGAAACAAATCGGCAAAGTCTCGATCCCACCGGACGCCTTCATCCAGGTGTTGAAAACCAGCAACTAAACCAAGGACCACGGTGTTTGGCTTTTTTCTGTCGGAAACGGGCAAATTGCGGCGCGATGCCGCCGGCTGGCTGGAGGTCGCCCAACGGGTGTGGCACTTCCGGCGCGACGAGTTGACGGAGGTCCAGACCCAGCGCCTGCACGCGGCCACCGGCGAGCTGAAGCTCAAGCTGAAGGAGCGCGCGGAAGCCGCCCCGTTGAAAACCGCCATCGCGGCGCTCGAGACCGTGCTGCGCGAGACGGGCGGACGGCACTTCCCGGGTCAGACGCTGGTCGAAAATGTGGAGTTTTTTCTCGTGGCCGCGATCGTCATCTTCGGGCTGCGGGCGTATTTCGTCCAGCCCTTCAAGATTCCGACGAATTCGATGTGGCCGAGCTACTACGGCATGACGCATGAGCTTTTCGAGGACGGCCGGGAGCCCGGGCTGCTGGCCCGCGCCGGGCGGCTGCTGGCGTTCGGGGCCACGCGCTACGAGGTCACCGCTCCGGCCGACGGCGAGGTCATGGTGCCGATCTTCACAAACTACCGCGTGGCCTACACCGTCAAGCCGGCGAGAACGTTCCTGTTTTTTCCCACCACGGTGCGGGAATACACCTTTTCCGTCGGCGGGGACCCCGTGCGAATTGAAGTGCCGGCAGATTTCAATTTCGAGAAGGTGATCGAAGAACGGTTTGCCGGCCGACCGGGGAGCTTGCCGGCCAAGATCGCCGATTGGGTGGCGCAAGGTCACCAACCGGAAAGTTCGATCGCCAACATCTCCTTTGGCGGACCAAACGTCGACAAACGTGTTTACTGGGTTTCGTTGGGCAAGACTTTGCGCAAGGGGGAAAAGGTCCTCACCTTCGATATTTTGACCGGCGATCTTCTGTTTGTCGACCGCCTCACCTGCAATTTTTTCCCACCGAAGGTCGGCCAGGGTTTTGTCTTCAAGACGGAGAACATCCACAGTGAATACATGCAGGATGCGAGCGGCAACCAGACCCGGCAGTATTACATCAAGCGGCTCGTCGGCACGCCGGGCGACACCCTCGAGGTCAGGCCTCCGGGTTTGTTGCGCAACGGCCGGCCGATCGAAGGCGCCGCGGCCTTCGGGAAAAACGCGCGCCAGGAAGGCAAATATCCAGGCTACACCAATTTCGGTCTGCTCGGCCCGGGGAAGGTCCTGACCGTCGAACCGCATTCCTATTTCGCGATGGGCGACAACTCGCCCGACAGCGCCGACAGCCGCTTCTGGGGCTTCGTGCCGGAAAAGGACGTCGTCGGCCGGCCCTTGTTCATCTACTATCCGGTGACCAGCCGCTGGGGTCCGGCGCACTGAGCCTTCGGAGGCGACCCTACGAAGCGCACTCATGGCCGGCGAGATCGAGCTCCTGTGGATTCCGGTTTCCGCGGCTCTGCTCGCCTTGTTGACAATGCATTTCCTGCGGCGCTGGCTGCCGGGCACCGCGGCTGCCGGTCGTCGCGAGACCCTGGATGGGATCCGCGGTTTTCTCGCGATCGGAGTGTTTCTGCATCACGGCATGGTCTGGTGGCAGTACCTGCGCACGGGGAAGTGGGTGGTACCGTCGTCCCGCCTTTTTGTGCACCTGGGTCAGGCAAGCGTGATGCTCTTCTTCATGACCACCGGCTTTCTGTTCTTCACCAAATTGATCGAGGGCCGGACGAAACCGGTGGGGTGGGGCGCCCTGTTCCGTTCGCGGGCGCGGCGAATTCTGCCCATGCACCTGGTCGTCGTCGCCGTGGTGTTCGAGCTGGTGGCGCTGCGCAGCGGCGACGAACTGCGGGTGCCGGTCGTTGCCCTGGTCCGTGCCGCCACGACCTGGGTCCTGTTCGGCTTTCCCCATTTTGGGGTGTCCGATCTGAACGGTCTCACCAACACCTTCACGCTCAATGCCGGGGTGCTCTGGAGTCTGCAGTACGAGGCTTGGTTCTACCTCGCGCTGCCACTGTTGGCGCTGGGCTTCGGCCTGCGCCCGCCGTGGCGCTTCCTGCTGCCCGGCGCGGCCAGTGTGCTGATCGTCTGGCGCTACGCTGAGTTGCCTCTCATCGGGTTCGTGCCTTTCCTGGGCGGATTGGCGGCCGCCATGGCCGCGCGTTCCAACGGATTTCGCCGGGTGGCGGCGACGCCTTGGGGGTCAGTGGCGGCCCTCGCGGGACTGATTGCGGTCGGCGTCTGGTTTCCAACGTCGTTCCAACCGGGAGCTCTGGCCCTGCTGGCCGCGGTCTTCGCATTGGTCGCTGGTGGAGCGGATTTCTTCGGACTGTTGCGGCTGCCGGCCAGCCGCGCGCTCGGCGAGGTTTCCTACAGCCTGTATCTCGTCCACGGTCTGCTGCTGTTCACGACGTTCAATTTTGTGATCGGCGCGGAGCGAGCCAGCCACCTGTCGTTCGTCGAACACTATTCCTTGGTGCTGGCCGTGGTTCCCGTCCTCGTGGCGTTGAGCACGCTGACCTATGTGTGGATCGAACACCCGTGGCTGCGCCGCTCCGCCCCCGCAACGGTCGACGCCCAGTTGGTAGCTGAAGGCGTCGATCCGACGTAGCGCAGGCATCCTGTCTGCATTCTCCGATCTTGTGGAAATTCGCGCGGTAGTCCGCCCCGGTACTCGTCGTAGCAGCGAAGTTTGGAGGGACTGTGCCCCGACAGGCCGCGGTCCGTCGGGAGACAGACCCTCCTTCCGACCAATGCGTCAGTTCGATTCGCGAACTCAGATGCAGGCAAGGATGCCTGCGCTACCGGCAAACGGGTCCGACTATTCCCTCCGCCCGGGAGGGCCGAGGATTCCGGGGACGGCCAGATTGGGCAGATGCTGGATGAACAGGTCGAAAATCTCGGGGTCGAATTTGGTTCCACGCAAGTGGCGCATCTCGATAATCACGCGTTCCTCCTCCCAGGCCGGTTTGTAAGCCCGCTGGGAAATCAGGGCGTCGTAGACATCGGCCACCGCCACGATCCGCGCATCCAGGGGAATGTCTTCGCCGCGCAGCCCATGCGGATAGCCGCTGCCGTCCCAGCATTCGTGATGCGAGAGGGCGATCAGGGCGGCGCAACGGATCACCGGCCACGGGCTGCCCTCAAGGATGCGGTGCCCGATCACGGTGTGCGATTTGACGATTTCCATTTCCTCTGACGTGAGGCGGCCCGGTTTGTTGAGCAGGTCGATCGGCACGCCGATCTTGCCCACGTCGTGCAGGGGAGTGGCGTAGTGCAGTTCGAGCAGGCGGGCTTCGGACAGGCCGGCGAGCTGGCCGAGCTCGCAGGCATAGCGGGTCACGTGGTCCAGATGGGTGCCGATCGTCACGTCGTGCGCTTCGCAGGCGAGACGAAGGCGCAGGGCCATCTCCACGCCGGGGTCGGATGAGGGGGCGGTATTCATGACCGTGCCCTTTCCGGGGGCAAACCCGGATGCAGCTGCGCGCGCGCCAGTTTCCGGGCTTCCTTGTTGCGATAAAGTTCGGCGTCGGCCGCCGTGGTCAGCTCCTCGATTGAAAACGGTCCGTCTTTGTCGAAATACGCCACGCCGGCGCTGGACTCGAGGTTGAAGCCGGAGGAGCCCTGGTTGTTGCGCACCGACAGGACGATCTCCAGGGCGCGGAGGGCCTCCTCGACCTGTCCGGGCTGCTGCTCCACGCCCATGGCCACGAACTCGTCGCCGCCGAGGCGCACGAGCAGCGTGTCCTTGCGGAAAACATTGCGCAGCGTCGTGGCAAATTCGACCAGGGCTTCGTCACCCTTGGCATGGCCGAGTTCGTCGTTGATCTGCTTGAACCGGTCGAGGTCGAAGAAACAGAGGTAGCCGCGGGTCTCGGAGCGCTTGACGCGTTGCAGCACGTCGGGATTGAGCGTGTTGAAGCCGCGGCGGTTGTAGAGGCCGGTCAGCTCGTCCAGCACGGCGAGCTGACGGATGGTCCGCTGCAGCCGGTGGCGTTCCATCGAGTAGATGATCGCGCGGTCGAGCGTGATGTAGTTGAAATCGCCCTTGACCAGAAAATCCTGCGCGCCGAGCTGCAGGGCCCGGAGTCCGATTTCGTCGCTGTTGGTGGCGGTCAGGACGATGATCGGCACGTCGGTCGCCACCTCGACGATGCGGGCCAGCGTGGCCAGTTCCCGGCTGTCGGGAAGGTTGAGGTCGAGCAGGATGACGTCGAACTCCTCGACGGCGAGCACGGCCAGCGAATCGGCCAGGTTCGCCTTGTGCACCGAGGAGTACTTGTTCGAGAGCGACTTTTTCAGCATCTGCGCCGTGACCTTCGCAATCATCAGCACGTCCTCGACGAGCAGGACTTTGTAGGTCTGGATGATCATGGCAGGGGCGCGGCGGACGGTGATGACCGCGGGTCGTTCAATTCCCGTTGGTTTTGATCGATTTCTCCGTGGCCGGATCGGCGACGATCCGCGGAGTGAGGAAGAATACCAGCTCGGTCTTGTCGCCGGACTTGTAGTCGCCGGTGAAGGCTTTGCCCACGAGCGGAATGTCGCCGAGCCCGGGAATTTTGCGTTTGGTGTCGCTGAGAGTGTCCTCGACCAGTCCGCCCATGATCACGGTGGCGCCGTCGCGCACCCGCACAATGGAGGAAGCCTGGCGGATGTCGATGACCGGCGCGTTGGTGTTGCCGCTCGCCGAGGTGGCGATGCCCACGAGGCGGCTGACGGCCGGGGTGACGTCCAGCGTGATCAAGCCGTTGCTGGAAATCTGCGGCGTGATCGAAAGCACGGTGCCGACGGTGATGGTCTGGATCGTCTCGTTGGTCGTGATGATCGGCGGAGTGCCGGGCGACTGCGTGACCTGCGTCATGAACACCGGCAGATCCTGGCCGATCCGCACCACCGCGGGCTGGTTGTTGAGCGTGCGCAACCGCGGCCGGGAAACCACCTTCAGGTCCCCCTGCTGCTTGAGGGCGTCGAGGACGGCGGCGTTGTTGCCATGCTGCCATTGGACCTGGGCACCCGGTGCGCCGGGCGGCGTGCCGAAGACCGGGGTCTGCACGATCAGACCGCCGGAGCTGGGGAGCGCAGCGATCAGGCCCGTTGCGCCGGTGCCGGGCAGGGAGGTGAGGGTCGTGTTCAACCGGTTCGAAACCGCCTGCCAGTTGATGCCGAGCTGGGACGAATTGTTCAGCGCCACCTCGTAGATTTCCACCTCGATGTCGACCTGCCGGACGATGCTGGCGGTCACCGATGTGAGATAGTCGCTGATCATGGCAATATTGTGGTGGTTGTCGCGCACGAGCACGGTTCCGGCGAGGCTGTTGACGGTGTAGCTGCCGGTGGGGGAGACCATGGACTTGAGCTGGTCGTTGAGGTCGCCCCAGAAGTTGTTCGTCGAAGTATTCGTGACCGTCATCGTCGATCCCTCGCTGCCGCTGCTACTGGCCGAACTGCCACCGCCGGGTGAACCACCGGAGCTGCCAGCGCTGCTGCCACCGCCGGAGCTGATCTGCACGGCGTTGGAGCCCTGCCCGGTCCGGGTGGTTTTGATGTAGTCGATCTGGAAGATGCGCGTCTCGCGGTTTCGCACCCGGAGCAGACGCCCGTCGTCGACAAAATAGTAGCCGTTGGCTTCGAGCAACGCCTGCATGGCCAGGTCGAGCGGGAGATCGTGAAACTCCACGGTGATCGCGCCGTCGATGTCGAGATCGGGCACGATGTTCAGATGGTTCGCCCGGGCAAAGAGTGCCAGTGCCTGCTTGAGGGGAACGTTGTCGGCGCGAAAACTGAACAACGTCGACGGCACGGGCGCTCCCGCGGCTGTGGCGGCCGGCGAGGTTGTCGCCGCCGGAGCTTCGATCGTACCGGGTGCGCTGGGGACACCGGTTGCATTCGCGGGAGCGACTGCTGTTTCCGTCGACGATGTCACCACCGCCGGAGCGACGACCGGGGCCGCGGGCTGAGCCGGTTCCGCTGCAGAGGCCGCGGCGCGGAGGACGAGCGCGGTGCAGGCGAAGATCAGAACGCGATGGTGAAAAGGGATGCTCATCGCGTTCAAAGGGTCGTGGCTGCGCCGGCGTTGCGGCCGGCAGGAGTGTTAAGAGTGAAGTCGCCGCCGAGGGTGATGAAATTACGGCCTTTCCAATGCGTGACCCACACGCCTTCCTGGGTCGCGGATTCGATTTTGATCCGTCCGACTTCTTCGCCGGCCTGGCACACCCGGCCGTTGAGCAAAACGTAAGTCGCGCCGTCCTGAGTCCAGAGGGCCGAAAGGTGGACGGTCTCCACCAGATCCGGGAGCTCGGCTTTCGCGGCAGCGGTGGCCGTGTTGTCCACTCGCGCCCGCAGCGCGAACGGGTCGCGCAGGATGGCGGGGATCAACAGCGCCTGCAGGGCGTCCTTCACCGGAAGTGGAGCGGCCGGAGCCGGGACGGTTTCGCTCTCCGCGGGTGCGACGGCTGGGGCGGCGGCGTCTGCGTAAGCCGGCGCGCGCGGGCCGGACAGCACCGCCCGGCCCACCAGAAGGAGGGCGGCGGCGGCCAGGACGGCGGCAAACCAGGGCTTATTGAGCAGTTTTTTCATGGGTACGCTGGCACGCCAGCCGAAGGTTGAGTTCGACGGCATACCGCCCCTGCTCATCGGCACGAATGGCCAGCCGCGTGAGGTCTATTCGCTTTTCGAGTGAGGAAAATTGCTCAATCACAGCGAGAAGGGACGGAAAAGCCCCGGCGTTCAGGCCCGCGGCGGGGGTCAGTTTTCCCCGGGCCGGCAGGAAAATGACCGCGTCGTCCGAAGCAGGGGTGTTACCCGGCGCCTCCCCGACCAGAAAACTTCCGTTCCATTGGCGTTTGGCGGCTTCCTCCTTCAAGGAGTGCAGCAAAGGCTTGAGTTCCGTTTTTGCGTCGAGAAGCAGACGGGCGGTTTGAGCGGAACGCGTCGCCAAGTCGGCGGCCTGTTGATCGGAGCAGTCCACGCGTAGTCCGGCGATCTCGTCCTCCAACGCCAAGAGTGGCTGGTGGGCCGCCCGCTCCGTGTGGATCCGGGGATTGCGGACCGCCCACGTCCAGCCGCCCAGCAGCAGCATCGCGGCGAGCGGGGCGATGACCGGCAGAGCGCGCCGGAATCGCATCGCGGGCGGCGCGTCCGGCCAGCCGGGCACCTCGCTCAGCAGCAGCCAGAGGGCGGAGACAAATTTGGGCGGGCTAATTTTCAAGCATCACTCCTTCCAGGCTGAACCGCTGCGTGTCGGGCGCGGACGCTCCGGCTGTGGCGGGCATTGCGACCAACGCCCGTCCCGCGGCGCCGAAACGCGCGCGCAGCGGGCTTTGGTTCAGCCGCTTCTGCAGGGTGTCCAGAACCTCGCGGGCGGTCTCCTCATCGGTCTCGATGGCTCCTTCGATCCGGAACGACCAGTTGGCAGCGGTCTCGTCCCATTTCACCGTGAAATCGGTCAGACGCATTTCGCCCGGCAAAACGCCGGCCAGAAAGGCGAGAAATCTCCCGGGCACGGGCGGCAGGCGGTCCTCTTCGACCTGTCGGAGAAAAGCCCGTTCTTTCTCGAAGGCGTGGTTGCGGAGGACGAGTCGTTCCCGTTCGGCGGTCATGGCCGGCTCCTGGATGCGCAGGGCGGCGAGCCGCCGGCGTTCCCCGGTCCATTCCTGCTCCTGCGTCCACGAATTGAAGCCGACAAAGCCCAGCCCCAACCAGGCGGCGGCGATCAGGAGCCGGCGGACCAGGCGGGAGCGGCGCTTCTGTTTCAGATAACCCGCCACGAGGTTCACCGGGTGGCGCGGGGACAGTTTGGCGACGGATTGAAGCCATTCGACCGGCGTCGTGGGCAGCACCATGATCTGTTTGCCGGTGCCGCATTTGGCGTTCACCTCGGCCGTGGCGTCGTTGCGTTCGCCGAGCAGCCAGATGCGTTCGACGGCGGTGCCGAACTGCTGCTTGGCATAGAGCACGGAACGGTTGATCTCGACGCCGATCCGCGCCGGGTCGGCGCCCCACGCCGCCAAAATGGTCCGCGCAAAAACCATCCGGCCGCCGACGAGCGCCACCATGACGATCGTCGCGCCTCCCGCTTCCACGGCGACGAGCACCGGTTTGCCCTTGGAAATCGGGAACCGGTCGAGCTCGCGCTGGAGCGGCACGCTCATCGGCAGGATGCGCGTCAGGTCGAGCCGGCGTTCGAGCAGGATCTTGTTCAGCTCGTCGTAGAAACGCCCGGGCAGAAGGTGGAGGATGAAGGAGCGCTCCTGTTTGATCGGGAGCGTTTCCTGGCTGACCCAAAGCGTGGTTTCCTGCTCCTTGGTCTGCCGTTTGACCCGGCTCTGCAGGTAGGTCCGGGCCGCGGAATCGGAGAGGGCCGGGGCGGATTCCGTCTGGTGCGCGAACTGGTCGCTTTCAAGCAGAAGAAAAACTTCGGTCCCGGCGAAGGCGAGCGTTGCCAGCGCTTCGTCAAGCGCGGCGGCCAGTTCCTCCATCGTCTGCACCGGGGCGGAGCCCGTCCAGCTGCCGGTCATCTTCTGGCGGTGGAACACCGCGGCACAGAGACGGCCGTGCAGCCACCCCAGGCCGAGCACGTCGGAATTCCGCTGCGCCGGCGGCGCCGGCCGGACCCGGGGCTCGGCTGCGGCCGGGGAATCGATGGAACTGGAGTCGGTGCTCATTGCGGAATCCAGTTCGTACCGTTGAAGTCGAAGGTCTTGCCCGTGGTGCTCAGCACGTAACTGTAGTCGAGCGTGACGCCGCCGGCGGCCCGGTACAGATTGAAGAGTTCCTTCGGAATCTGGCCGGGGAGGATCGCGCTGGCGCCCGCGAGGATGTTGACCGGGGGCTGGATCGTGCCGTTGGCGAGCACGATGTTGTAGCTGACCGTGGTCGCACCCCGGTTGTTCAGCGTGATGGTGAGACTCTGCAGGTCGGTGTTGTAGACCGAGGAAAGATTGACGCGCTCGATCACCAGGAATTGTCCGCTGTTGGCCACGGCGTTCCAGGCGGCCCAGCCGCCCCAGCTCACGGCGGTCGGCAGGGAACCGTCCACGGTCTGCCAGATGTCCTGAAAACGCACGGCCGTGTTGATGTTCGCGGACGTGGGCAGCGCCAGGCCGTTGCGCATGCTGGAAAGGATGATCACCCGTTGGGTCGGAACGGTGGCGGGATCGGTCAGGTAGACCCGGGCCATGTTGCGTTTGTTGGTGAGGATGTCGGCCGGGCTCATGTCCGCGAAGCCGCCCACCGTGGTCGTCCAGTTGGCCGGCGTGGGTGCCGTTCCCTGGTTGCGCAGATAGAGTTTCACCTGGTCGCCGAGGTTGCCGAGGGTCTGGACTTCGGCGGTCACGGCGGCGCGGTCGAGGGAGCGGAGCGCGTTGGGGGCGAGGACCGCGGCGAGAATGGCCATGATCGCCAGCACGCCGATCATCTCGATCAGGGTGAAGCCGGCGGCGGCGACGGACGCGGGCAGAGGGGCGCGGGTGGGTTTCATCGCGCGTCCCAGAGTTGCAGGATCGGCAGGATCACCGCCAGCGCCACGAGGCCGACGATCCCGATCAAGGTGAGCATCATGGCGGGATCGAAGATGGCGAAGACGATCTTGATCCGCCGCGGGATGATCTTGTTATAGTAGTCGGAGACGCTCTGCAGGGCGAAGTCGAGCGTGCCCGAGGTCTCGCCCGTCGCAATCATGGTGACGAGGGTCTGGGGAAACAGCGCGTGGGCGCCGAGGCATTTGCTCAGCGGCGTGCCCTCGAGCACTCCGCGGCGGACCTCGTCGAGGGCGTTTTCGATGGCGCGATTGCCGACGAGATTGCGGCAGATTTCGAGTCCGCGCACGAGCGGGATGCCGGCACGGTACAGCATGCCGAGGTTGTGGGTGAACCGCGAGAGGGCGAACATCCCGATGAGCGGACCGAAGATCGGCAGCCGCATGAGGGCCTCGTCAAAAGCGCAGCCCAGCCTCGGCGAACGCCGGGCGAGCTTCAGGCCCACTGCGCCACCGACGACGAGTGCGAGCAAAACCGGCCAGCCGTGGATCAAAGCCTGGCTGATCGACATCACCACCCGGGTGAGCAGCGGCACCTTGAGGGCGAGGTCGGACAGCAGTCCGACGAACTTTGGCACGACGAAGGTGAACAGCAGCAGAACGAGGGCGAGCGAGGCGCCCATCACCATGAGCGGATAAATGAGAGCCTGGCGCACATCGCCCACCAGGCCCTCGAGCCATTCGTAGTAAGCGCTGAGGCTTTCAAAAACCTCGGGCAATTTGCCGCTGATTTCGCCCGCCTGCACGATCGCCGTGACCTCGGAGGAAAAAATCCGGGGATACGCGGCCATCGCCTGGTGAAGCGGCACGCCGGTGGCCACCTGTTCCCGCAGCGAGCCGAGCATGGTGCCGGGTTTCGTGTCCTTGAAATCCTCCGCCAGCCGGTCCAGCGCGTTGGGCAGCGTGATGCCGGCGCGCAGCAGCAGGGACATCTGCACAAAGAAGTTGATGAGCTCGCCCCGCTTGATCGTGAGCCGGCTGGTCCCCTCGTTCGCCACGGCCGTGCCTTCCCTCGCGTCCAACAGCCAGATGCCGGCCTCGCGCAGCCGGGCTTCCACGGCGAACAGACTTTCGGCGTCGACCGTGCCGGACACGGTCTGGCCGGCGGCATTGTAGGCGCGGTAGCGGTACGTGCTCATGGTCAGCTGGCAAAGGCCACGCGAAAAACCTCCTCGAGCGACGTGTCCCCGGCGAAGGCGCGACGGAGGCCGTCGTCGAAAAGCAGCGGCATCTTCTTTTCCCGGGCCAGGGCCTTCAGCTTCTCGATATTGCCGCTGTGCAGCACCGCCGTGTAGTCGTCGTCGATCACCAGCATTTCGAAAATTGCGACCCGCCCGCGATAGCCCTGGTTGCGGCATTCCGGACAGCCGCAGGCCTTCCAGAGCGTCGGTTCCCGGTCCGCGGGTGCCGCCAGGCCGAAGGACTGCAGGTGCCCGACCGGATCGGGCAGGGGAGTCCGGCACGCCTTGCAGAGGCGGCGCACGAGACGCTGGGCGACCACGAGGTGCAGGGTGGCCGGAAGGAGAAAGGGTTCCACGCCGAGGTCGATCAGCCGGGGGATGGCGCTGAAGGAATCGTTGGTGTGCAGCGAACTGAAGACCAGATGTCCGGTCAGGGCCGCGCGGACCATGAGTTGGGCCGTCTCCTTGTCGCGGGTTTCGCCGACGAGGAGAACGTCCGGATCCTGGCGCAACAGGGTGCGCAACCCCGCGCTGAACGTGAGGCCGATTTTTTCGGCGACCTGCGTCTGCCGGATGTGCGGCAGGCGGTACTCGATCGGATCCTCCAGCGTGAAGACGGCCCGTTCGAGGCGGTTGACGCTGTTGAGCGCGGTGTAGAGCGTGGTGGTCTTGCCGCTGCCGGTCGGACCGGTAACGAGCACGATCCCGTGCGGGCGGGCGATCGCGCCGGCGAGGCTGGTTTCGGCTTCCGGACGGAGGCCGAGCGAGCGCAGGTCGAGCTGCAGGCTGCCGCTGTCGAGGATGCGGAGCACCACGCTCTCGCCGTAGTTCGTGGGCAGGCAGGAAACGCGCAGGTTCAGCTCCCGGCGTCCGAGAGTGAAACTGAAACGCCCGTCCTGGGGCAGCCGGGTCTCGGAAACGTCGAGGTTGGCCATGACCTTGATGCGCGCCGTGAAGGGTTCCTGCAGATCCTTGGGCACGAGGAGAAAGGCCTGGAGCACGCCGTCGCTGCGCATGCGGATGCGCAGGGATTTCTCGTCGGGTTCAAAATGGATGTCGCTGGCCGACTTGCGCACGGCCGCACCGATGATCTGCTCGATGGCGCGAATCATCGGCGCCGTCGTGTCGTCGCCGCCCTTGCGGCCGCTGATTTTCATCAGCTCGTCGATGGTCTGGTCGATCGAGCCTTCGCGGTCGTTGACGGCGGAAAGTTTTTCCAGGATGTCGGGCCGCGGGGCGCTCAGCACCTCGACGCGCAGGCGGGTGAGCTGCTCAACCCGGTCGATGGCCACGACGTTGAACGGGTCGGACATGACCAGCGTGAGCGTGTCGTCCTGGCGGCGGCAGGCAATAAGTCCGGCCTCCTTGCAAAAATCGTAGGGCAGAAGCCCGACCACGTCCGGGGCGATTTCGAGCGTGGAGACGTCGACCGTCGGCGTTTGCGCATCCTGGGCGAGAAACGAGGCGATGTCCTGCTCGGTCGCAAATCCGAGGTCATGCAGAACGGTGCCGATGAGCCGTCCGGTGCGCTTCTGCTCGCGCAGGGCCAGATCCAGCTGATGGCGGCTGATCAGCCCCGCCCCGAGCAGCCGGTCGCCAAGTCGCTTGATGGGAGGAGCTGGCGTTGGGACGGCCATGGGGGTGGCGGCCGGGTGGACCTCCCGGCCAGCTGAATGAAATGAGACTCCAGTCCGGCTGAATCAGGACTTACTGGGAAGCAATGTAGACGTAGACCGTGGTGAGCCCCGCTCCGTTGGGCGCGGCATAGACGACCTTGCCGGCGTTGTCCGCGAGGGCGGCGGTCGTCGCCGTGTAGGCGTCGCCGTCGATTTTCTCGCTCAGTTCGCGCGCTTCGGTACCGGTCACGTTGACCAGCACGGCGGAAATGACCTGGGAGCCGGCGGGCAGATTGGTGACGCCGTCGAGCTGGTAGTTGGCTCCGTTGGCTGCGGAAGGTGCCGCGGCATTGGAGGTGAGGCAGATCACGCGGGATTGCGTGACCTGGCTGGCGCCGCCGGCGGCGGTCCAGGCGCCGTTGGCGTAAGTCCAGACGGCGCCGGCGATGGGCGGGTTGGCGGGCTGGGTGCCGATTTTGACGACGAAACGGCTTTCCAGCATGCCCGCGGTCAGGAGCAGATCGTCAATCCGGGACGCGGCCACCGTGGTCGGGACCGTGCCGTATTTTCCGACGAATTCCGAGGCCGGGGACTTGAGGGCGGTGATGGAGCCGGCGGCATTGGTGATGCGGGCCGACTCGATGGTCGAAAAGACCTTGGGGACGATGACCACCGCGAGGATGGCGATGATGGCGAGCACGCCGATCATTTCCACCAAGCTGAAGCCGGAGGAACGATGTGTGCGAAGGGACTGGCGTGTGATATTTCTCATGGGGCGTAATTGGTTAGCAACTGATCATAGATCGACCGGCTTCGGTCCGGCTTTAGCGAAAACCCCCGGCGGTAGTCGGGCATGTCAGCCCGGACCCCTTCTTGCGGGAGCCCACGACCGCGCCCCTGGCCCGAACGACGCCTTGGGTCGCGGAAACCGGTCGGGCGGGTGGTAAACGGCGCGGCGGCCCTGTTTACATGTAAACCAACAACCGCTGGTTGATCGGGGTAATCTGGTTGTGGCTGCGGATCTTGGCGATGGTGGCCGATCCGA
This sequence comes from uncultured Opitutaceae bacterium, assembly GCA_964477955.1. Classification (GTDB taxonomy): domain Bacteria; phylum Verrucomicrobiota; class Verrucomicrobiia; order Opitutales; family Opitutaceae; genus Didemnitutus. The sequence goes on along the minus strand of CAYZGG010000001.1, from coordinate 138,008 downwards.
GCGACTGGCCCTCGCCGATGAGGAGCAGTCCATGCGGACTGTAGATTCCGCTGGCGAGCACCATGCCGGGTTCGAGCTCTTCCAGCATGATTTCGCGGACCTGCCGCGGCAGGTGGACGAGATGCGTGACTTTGAGGAAGAGGCGCACTGCTTCGGGATCGTAAGCCGAGCCCGACCGGGCGAGAATTCCGTCGATCGCGGCCTGTTTCGACAGACCCGATTCGACGAAGCCCACCGCCACGGCGAGGCAGCGCGCGGCCCAGGGAATGTTCTTGCCCGCGAGTCCGTCGGGATAGCCGGTGCCGTCGAAATTTTCGTGGTGGGCGCGGATGACCTCGCCAACCTCGGCGCGCGAATCCACCAGCGCGGCCAGGGTCTGGCTGTAGACGGGATGGTCGTGCAACATGGAGCGCTCGCGCTCGGTGAGCTGGCTGGGATTGGTCCGGAACGTGCGGAGCAACTCGCGGGAAACGCCGATCAGGCCGAGGTCGGACAGCCAGGCGGCGGACCGCAGCGCGTGGCGTTCCTGGTCGGAGAAATGTTCGGTCTCCGCCATCTTGGTGGCGAATTCGACCAGGGTCTTGGCCTGGCCGCCAAGCACGGGGTCGTAGGCGGTGAGGATGCGCCGGCAGAGCTCGAGGGAGCTCTCGTAGCGGGCACCCAGTTCACGGTTGGCGGCATCGAGCTGCTGGCGCTGCTCCTCGAGGTCCTTGACTTTTCTTTCCAGCTCGCTGTTGGCGACCAACAATCGCGCGTTGAGCTCCTGGGTCTGACCCTGGAGAATCTCGTTGTGCGTGATCAGGTCGTGGCGCTGGAGGGCGTTGCGCACGGTGGCGAGCAGTTCCTCCCTCAGCCAGGGCTTCGCGACAAAACGGAAAATCTCGCCCTTGTTGATGGCGTCGACGATCGTCGGCAGCGACAGGACGGCGGTGATGAGGATGCGCGAGGCATGCGGACGCAACCGCCGGCTCTCGATCAGGAAGTCGAGGCCGAGCATCTCGGGCATGCGTTGATCGGAAATGATGACGGCGAAGTCGCGTTCCTCGAGCAGGGCGAGGGCCTTGATCGGGCTTGCGCAGGCGACGACGTGGTATTTCTCGCGCTCCAGCGTCTCTTTGAGGGCGCCGAGCACGACCGGCTCGTCGTCCACGATCAAGATTGAAACGGAGGGGGTCGAGGTCATGGGGCGACGGAGGTTTCCTGCGGGGAGCGGGCGTTTTCGCAGCGGGCGACGAGGTAGGGGGCGATGCGGTCGAGCGGGAGTTGCAGCTGGGCGGCCCCGCATTCCCAGGCAGCCTTGGGCATGCCATAGACGACACAAGATTCCTCATCCTGGCTGAAAGTGGTGGCGCCTTTTTCGCGAAGACGCAGCAGTCCCTCCGCGCCATCCTTGCCCATGCCGGTCAACAGGCCGGCAACGGCGTGGGGGGCGGCGCCGCATTCGGCGGCGGATTTGAAAAGCAGGTCGACAGCCGGGCGCTGATGCCAGACGGCCGGGCCGCCGGAGAGGCTCACCCGGTAATGGTCGACGGCCCAGTGCAGCAGCAGGTGGAAACCGCCGGGGGCGACGAGGGCGACTCCGGGCGCGAGGCAGTCGCCGTCGACCGCTTCGCGCACCTCGAGGGCGCACAGACTGTTGAGCCGGTCGGCAAAGGCCCGCGAAAAAGTGGCGGGGATGTGCTGGACGATGGCGATGCCGGGCAGATCGGCCGGCAACCGGGTCAGCACATCGCGCAGGGCTTCGGTCCCGCCGGTGGATGCACCGAGCAAAATCACGGCGCGCGGATGGTGGCGGGAAGAACCGGGCGGGCGGGTGACGGTGGCGGGGCGACGCGGGACCGGCTCCTGGGCCGGGGTGGGCAGGGCGGTGTCAGCCTTTTGGGTCCGGACCCGCGCGGCGGCAGCGGCCTTGACCTTGGCGATCAGCTGGGGGCCAAGATCGCCAAAGGAGTAGGATCCACTCGGCTTTCCGAGAAAATCGACCGCCCCGAGCCGCAGGGCCTCGAGCGCGTAGTCCGAGCCGCGCTTGGTCAAGGAACTCATGACGATCACGGGCATCGGCCGGCGTTCCATCAGGAGGCGCAGAAAGGTCAGGCCGTCCATCCGGGGCATTTCCAGATCGAGCGTGAGCACATCCGGATTGAGTTCCTTCAGCCGGTCGCGGGCCATGTACGGATCGACGGCCGTGCCGACGACCTCGATCTCGGGGTCGACGGCGAGGGCTTCGCTCGCGAGTTTGCGGACGACGGCGGAATCGTCCACGATCAGCACACGGATTTTGCGGTTGGCGTTCATGGCGGGCTCAAGAGGCGGGCGGCCGGCGGTACGTGGCGGGCCGCACGGGCTGGAGCGAGTGTTTGATGCCGGTGAGGCTTTCGGAGTGTCCGACAAAAAGGTAGCCACCGGGCACCAGCAGGCGGCCGAGCTTGTTCACCAGTTCCTCCTGGGTCGCCCGGTCGAAATAGATCATGACGTTGCGACAGAAGATGGCGTGAAATGGTTTGTCGAACGGAGGCGCGCCTTCCAGGAGATTGAGATGGTGGAAGTCCACGTGCTCCCGGAGCGACGGCTTCACGCGGTGGTGGCCTTCCTGGGGACCGACGCCTTTTTGAAAATAGGTCCGCACGCAGCCCGGGGGGAGTTTCGTGACGACCTCCGAGCGGTAGACCGCGGTCCGGGCCTTTTCCAGCACCCGGGTGGAAATGTCGGTCGCCTCGATCCGCCAGTCCCAGCCGGTCGGCTGCAACGCCTCGGCCAGCGTGATGGCCATCGAGTAGGGCTCCTCGCCGCTGGAGCTGGCGGCACTCCAGGCGTAGAAACGCGGCCACTTCTCGAGGCGGTTGCGCTGCAGCATTTCCGGGACCACCGTGTCCCGCAGGAATTCGAAGTGCGGGGCCTCGCGGAAAAAGAACGTGTGATTCGTGGAGATGGCGTCGATCAGGTGGGAAAGTTCCTCCTCGAGCTCCGGACCCTTGAGCAGGGTGCAGTATTCTCCGATGGAATTGATGCTCGTCGCACGCAGGCGTTTGCCCAAGCGTGCGGTGACCAGCTCCCGTTTGTCCGGACCCAGTTGGATCCGGCTGTGCTTGTAAACCAAGGAGCATATGAATTCGAACTCGCTGTCCCTCATGTGCGTTTGCTTCTGTTAATCGACCCATCTCGCGGCCGGTAAAGGCCTCTCGCGTTAATTTTTTGCCGACACTTCGCGAGCCCGGCAAAATTTTCCTGCCAGAGTGGCTTTTTCGCGACGATACAGGAGGTTTTCCAGGATACCGCGGCGGCGATATGTTTATCTCCCTGTCCGACAGCTCCCTGCACAGCGTTCGCCACGGCTGGCACGAACCATGATAGGGAGGGGACAACCATGATCGACCCGATCTTCCAATCTGACAATTACCTGTTGTCCCGGAAGCTCCTCGACGCCGCGGCTCTCCGCCAGGAGGCCATTGCCTCGAACATTGCCAACGCCGAGACACCGGGATACCGGCGGCTCGATGTCGCCCCGAATTTTGCCGAGCAGCTGAAATCCAGTCTGGCTTCGGGCAACCTCGCCCAATCCCCCGACAGCCTGCAGCCCACCCTGGCCCAGGACGCCCAGGCCCGCACGACCCGCCCGGATGGCAACACGGTCGAGATCGAACACGAACTGCTGGCCATGAACAAAAACTCGGTCGAGTACGAATATCTCACCGAAGTCGTCTCGAACAACATCAAGCAGCTCAAGATGGCCATCAGCGGCCATAGCTTCTGACCCCGCGCATGAATCTCATCTCCGGCATCGATATTTCCTCCGGCGCCCTGGCCGCCCAGAGAATGCGCCTCGACATCGTCGCCCAGAACATCGCCAACGCCCAGACGACCCGCACGCCCGGCGGCGGTCCGTACCAGCGGCAGATCGTTTCGTTCGAGACCGAAATGGTGAAACGCGCCGGTGGCCAAAGCCTGCAGAGCGTCCATGTGTCGGGTGTCACCGCGGACCGGACCCCCGGCGAGCAGGTCTACAACCCCCAGCATCCCGACGCGGGCCCCGATGGGCTGGTCTCCATGCCCAACGTCAATCTCGCCTACGAAATGGTCGACCTCATCACCGCTTCCCGGGCCTATGAAGCCAATCTCTCCGTGGTCAAAAACGCCCGCACCCTGGCGATGAAGACCCTCGACATCGGCAAATAACCGCCCCTGACGCCCCATGTCCTCCATCGGTTCCATTTCCTCCGCGCTCCCCGGCCTCTCGGCCGCCCAGATCGACCAGACCCTGCCCAATCTCAAGGTGGCGCTGCCGACCGACAGCACCGCGCTGTCCCAGCCGACCCAAGGCTTCGGCAACATGCTCGACGGCCTCGTCTCCATGGTCGAAACCAAGCAGACCCAGGCCAACGATGTCACCCGCCGCGTCCTGCTCGGCGATACCGACCAACTCCATCAGTCGGTCATCGCGATGCAGGAGGCCTCCACGGCTTTCGGCCTGATGGTCGAGGTGCGCAACAAACTCGTTGAGTCCTACCAGGAGCTCATGCGCATGCAGGTGTGAGCCATTTGATTTTTGTCCATGAAGAATTTTCTCCAATCCCTTGTCTCGCTCTGGCAACAGCTCGGTCTGAACCAGCGGGTCTCGCTCATCATCGCCACTGTCGTGGTCGCCGCCGGCATGGTCGCGCTGGTCCTCTGGTCCCGCCGCCCCGACTATCAGCTGCTATATGCCCGCCTCGCGGACAAGGATTCCGCCGCCATTCTCGGTTATCTCGAGACCCAGAACATTCCGCACCAGGTCGGCGCCGGCGGGGCCTCGGTTTCCGTCCCCTCCGACCAGGTCTACAAGATCCGCATGGATCTCGCCGGCAAGGGCCTGCCCAGCGGCGAAGGCGTGGGCTTTGAAATTTTCGACAAGGGCCAGTTCGGCCTGAGCGATTTCGTGCAGCGGACCAACTACCTCCGCGCCGTGCAGGGCGAACTCGCCCGGACCATTTCCCAGCTCTCCGGTGTCCGCGGCGCCCGCGTGATGATCGTCCAGCCGGAGAACCGTCTGCTCCTCACCGACCAGGGCGTGAAATCCACCGCCTCGGTCTTCGTCGACATGGGCGGCGGACGCCTCGAGATCGAACAGGTCAACGCCATCCGCCACCTCGTCGCCAACGCCGTGCAGGGCCTGGCTCCCGACCAGGTCGCCGTCGTCGACAATCGCGGTCATGTGCTTTCCGAGGAACTGAAACAGGATCCGACCCTCGGTTCCGCCTCCTCCCAGATGCGCTACAAACAACAGGTCGAGGATTACCTGGGCAAGAAGGTCGAATCCATGCTGGCCAGCGTCATCGGCCCGGGCAACGCCGTCGTGCGCGTCTCCGCGGAGATCGACACCGAGGCGACCACGCAGATGTCGGAGAAATTCGATCCCGAGGGGCAGGTGGTCCGCAGCCAGACGGTCACCGAAGACACTTCCAATTCCAGCGAAACGAAGACCAACGGCGGCGCCACCGGCGTCAGCGCGAACGTGCCCGAGAAGAACGCGAACGACCCCGCGGCCGCCCGCCCGCTGAACACGTCGGAGCAGAACCGCAAGAATCGCACCACCAGCTACGAGATCAACCGCACCACCACCAATATCGTGCGCAACCCGGGCACGATCAAGAATGTGACCGCGGCGGTCTTCATCGCGCCGCGCCTGGTGCAGCCCACCCCGGGTCCCGACGGCAAGCTCGCCCCCAATGCCCAGCCCACGGAACAGAAACGCACGCCCGAGGAACTGAGCGCCCTGCGCCAGGTGGTCGTCAACGCCCTGGGTCTCAAGCTCGCCCCGGGCCAGACCCCCGACACGGTTGTCGCACTGCAGGAAATGCCCTTTGCCTCCGAGCCGGTTTCGCAACAGGTCCAGGCCATCCAGTCCGAAAACCGGCTGCAGGGCTGGATCGAGGTCGCCAGCCGCTGGACGGCCGTCGCCGGTGCCGCGATCGTGCTTCTCGTCTTCCTCCGCATGCTCTCCAAGCAGAAACCCGAGCCGGTGCCGGTGGAGGTGCTGACCATGCCGACCGACGTGGCCGCCCGCACGCTCCAAAACGGCAGCGCCGTCACGCCCGAGATGCTCAACCAGCTGATCCGGCAAAAACCCGCGAACATCAGCACCGCCTTGCGTGACTGGGTCGCCACCCCCGCGGCCAAGAACTGATCCCTGTCCTTTCCCTCGCCATGGCTGACATCGACTACAACAAGCTGAACCGGCAGCAAAAACTGGCGGTCTTCCTCATTTGCATCGGCCCGGAGGGGGCCGCCGAAATCCTGAAAAATTTCGACGACGCCGAGATCGAGCTGCTTTGCCGGGAGATGTCCACCTTCCCCATGGTGCCGGAGTCGGTGACCAAGCAGGCCATCGAGGAGTTCTCCAGCATCGTGGCCTCCAGCGTCGGCTCCTCGCTCGGCGGACTTTCCTACGCCCAGCGGACCCTCGAGATCGCCAAGGGCGACTACAAGGCCAACTCCATCATCGGCCGCGTCGGACCGGTCGGCAGCACGTCGGTCGAGGTCATCGCGGACATCGCCGAAATGGAAGGGCGCCAGATCTTCAACCTTATCAAGCACGAGCAGCCGCAGACCATTTCCTTCGTGCTGTCCTACCTCGAGCCCGCCAAGTCGGCGGAAGTTTTCGCCCTGCTCAGCCCGGAGCTGCGCGAAGAGGTCGTGGAACGCCTCGGCACGATCGAATCCACCTCGCTCGACCTCGTCGCCAAGATCGTGCGCAGTCTGGGCAAACATTTCGACAGCAAGGTCCGCCCCGCCTTTCACCACAGCGGCGGCGTCCGCGTCGTGGCCACGCTGCTCAATTCCCTCGACAAGGACATGTCGAAGACGCTGCTCACCCGCATCGAGGAGCGCAACGCCACCCTGGGCGCCGCGATCCGCAAAAAGCTCTTCAGCTTCGAGGATCTCAACCGCCTGGCCGCGGCCGATCTGCAGCGCGTTCTGCGCGAGGTGGACAGCAGCAATCTGGCGGTCTCGATGAAATCCGCGAGCGAGGCTCTGCGCGACAAAATCTACGCCGGTCTCTCCAAGCGCGCGGCCGAAGGCCTCAAGGAGGAGATCGACCTGCTCGGGCCGGTCCGGCTCAAGGACGTCGAGTCCGCGCAGGACGTCATCATCCAGGCCGTCCGCAAGCTCGAGGAGGAGGGACAAATCTCCCTCGACTCCGATTCGCAGGCACTCGTCGCGTGATCCCATGCACGATTTTCTTCTCACCGCCCGCCTGTCTCCGCCGTCCGGCAAGTCCACGGGAGCCGATCCGCTCGAACCGATTCTGCGCAGTTTCGGTGAAACCGGATCCCCGGGCCCTTGGTCCGTCCGCCGGCACCTTCCCCGGCGGGCCGGCTCCCGGAAATTTTCCGCCTCCGGACGCCCGAAGCCCGGCGCCTGAAACACCGCCCCGCCATGCTCTATTCCAAACTCGTCGCTTTTGACCGCCCGCTGGCGAGTGCGACGCTGCCCGGTGGATCGGGCCGGCTCTACAACGAAACGGAAATGCTGGAGCAGGCCGAGTCGGCTTACCGTCGGGGTGTGGACAGCACCCGGGCGGCGGCCGACCAGCAGATGGTCGAACTGCGGCACGACATCGAGCAGCTCAGCGCCGGGGTCCTGCAGAAACTCGATGCGATCGAATCCTTGTTGCTCGCGCAAATCCGCGAAACCCTCCCGGGGCTGGCGGTCGAGATCGGACGCCGGCTGCTCGCCGGTTATGAGCCTCCACCCGAGGTGATTGCCCGGCTCTGCCACGAAGCCCTCGAACAGCTCTATCCGGAGCGGGACGGCCTGGAGCTTTCCCTGGGCACCCGCGATGCCGAACTGCTCCATTCGCTCAATCCCGACTGGCTGAAAAGCTATCCCAAACTTCACCTGCGCACAGACGCGACCCTGCGTCCGGGCGACTGCCTCGTCCGCAGCCGCTTCGGCCTGACCGACGCCCGGCAGGAGACGAAACTGGCCGCACTCGACCACCATCTGACCGGCGCATGAAAACCTTTTTCCAGACCCAGCGTCAAAGCAACGTATTACGTGACAAACCTTCCGCACGCCCGCCGGGTGCGGCCGGCCGCCGGCCGGTTCCCGGAGGAGTCGCAGCATGAGCACACGCTGCCCTTCGCCCGATTTTTGCCGCGCCCGCGGCTGCCAGGGTCTCTGCGCCTCCGCGGCGACGCTGCGCACGGCGTCCGTGCTCCGTCCGCTGGCGCCGCTGGTCCGCACCTTCCCCGCCGATTCCTGCGCCACTGCTCCGCGCCGGCGCCGCAAATCCGTGGTCATTCATTTTGCCAAATTGCCCTGAGCCATGACCTCCGCCATCGCTCCCTTTGTTGACATTCTCCGGACGCAGGTCCGGCACATGCCGCCTGTGCAGCGGGTCGGCACTGTCACGGGCGTGGCCGGATTGGTGATCGAATCCGACGGTCCGAACGTGGGTCTGGGCGAAATGTGCCTGGTGCGCTCGACGCGCACGGATTTCACGGTGCGGGCCGAAGTAGTGGGCTTTCGCGAACATCGCCTGCTCCTGATGCCGCTGGGCGATACCGCCGGACTGCACGTTGGATGCGAAGTCGCCGCGGCCGAACGGCCGCTGCTGCCGCGTCCGGGCCCGGAACTGATGGGGCGCGTGCTCGATGCACTGGGCCGTCCGTTCGACGGACTGGGCGCGCTCGCCGTCGACCGCACCGAACACAGCAACCAGCCGCCGCATCCGCTGCGCCGGCAACGCATCCGCGAGGCCCTGACGACAGGCGTGCGCGCGGTCGACACTTTTGTGCCGCTTGGCCGGGGGCAGCGGCTCGGCCTTTTCGCCGGTTCCGGCGTCGGCAAATCCACGCTGCTGGGCATGATCGCCCGCGGCTGCACCGCGGACGTTGTCGTCGTGGGACTCGTGGGTGAGCGTGGCCGTGAAGTCAGGGAATTTATCGAGAAGGACCTCGGCCCGGAGGGCCTGCGCCGCAGTGTCGTCGTGGTGGCGACCTCGGACACGCCGGCGCCGCTGCGTCTGCGTGCGGCCTTCACGGCGACGGCCATCGCCGAAGCCTACCGCGACCAGGGCAAAAGCGTCCTGCTGTTGATGGATTCCGTTACACGCTTTGCCATGGCCCAGCGCGAAATCGGCCTCGCCGTCGGCGAGCCTCCTGCCACTCGTGGCTACACGCCCTCGGTTTTCGCCATGCTGCCACGCCTGCTCGAACGGGCCGGGGTAGGCGAGCAGGGGGCGATCACCGCGCTCTACACCGTTCTGGTGGAAGGCGACGACATGAACGAGCCGGTGGCCGATGCGGTGCGAGGCATCCTCGACGGGCATTTGGTGCTTTCCCGCCAGCTGGCGCATTTCAACCACTATCCGGCCATCGATGTGCTCGAGAGTGTCAGCCGGCTGACGCGCGACATCTGCACTCCCGCGGAAATCGAGGCGGCGGCCAGGGCGCGCGAACACCTCGCGTTGTACCGCAAAAACGAGGACCTTGTTTCCATCGGCGCCTACCAGAAGGGCGCCAGCCCCGCGCTCGACCGGTCCGTCGCGTTGCAGGAGCCACTCCGCCAGTTTCTCCGCCAGGGTGTGAATGAGCTGACGCCCCGGTCGGAGAGTTTTGCCCAGCTCAAGAAAATCGTCGCGCCATGAAACGTTTTCACTTTCCCCTGCGGCCGGTGGGTGTGCTCCGTGCCCACCGCGAACTGCGCGCCCGCGAAATCTTCGCCGCGGCCGTCCACACTTACGTGCAGGCCGAAGAGCGCCTCGCCGCGGCCCGCGCGCGTGTGGCCGGACTGGAACAGGTGCTTTTTGCCGGTCGTTCCGGCCGTTTTCTGGCCGCCGACGCCGCCGGCCTTTACCGGGTCTACCGCTCCGAGTGCAGCGCGGCGATGGAGACCGAGCGTGAAGTCATCCAGGCGCGCGATCTAATGCACCGGCGCCGGGACGAGTACATCGAAGCCAACCGCCAGCTGAAGGTGGTGGACCGGCTCGAGGAGAAGGCCCGCGTCAAACACCGGGCGGAAAACGCCCGGACCGAACAAAACGAACTTGATGAATTTGCCGGGATCAACGCTCACCGTCGCACCACCCTGTCATGACCAAAGTAATGCAGAACCCTGTTACCGTGTCTCTTCTCGCCCTGCTGCTCGGCATTCCCGCCGGCCTCCTGCCGCTGTGGCGCGCCGGCGACCAACTGGTCACCCAGGTCCTGGCCACGCGCGTGACGAAATCCAAGCTGAGCAAGGCCCAGGGTTGGGATTTTTGGACGATTGAAATCGACAACCTCGCTTCCGAACTGAAGGAGGAAAAAGCCCGTCTCGCCAAGCAGGCCGAACTCCTCAATCAGCGCACGGCCCGTCTCGCGGCCGAACAACAAGAGCTCGACAAGATTCGGACCAGCGTAGAGGCGACCCGCAAGGAAATCGGCGAAAAAGTCATCGAAATCACCGCCGACGAGGCCAGAAACCTTCGCACGCTGGCCCAGACCTACACCAATCTGACGCCCCGCGCCGCGGTCGCCATCATCCGCGAAATGGACGACGTGACCGTGGTGAAAATCCTGGCCCTGATGAAGCCGGACGTGGTCGCCCCCATCTTTGAAGAAATGAGCCACACGGCCGACAAGGATAGTTCGCTCGCACGTCGCGCGGCTGTTCTTTCCGAAAAACTGCGCCTGATGAAGGCCGCCAAAACCGCGAGCAGCTCTTGATTTTCCCGCTTCACCACCTGCGCACGCCCACGTGCGCCAACCTGTTCCAAGGATGGACGCCATGAATGACCACTTCCATCCCGTCCAACCCACCTGACGCGACCGCCAGCACCGGCGGCGCCTCGCTCAATAACTTGCTTGGCAGCTTCGCGCTGCCCGCATCAAACGCTTCCGACGGCACGTCGGCCACGGGTTCCGCCACGTCCTTTGCCGATCTGCTCGGTTCCTCCTGCCCGTCCCAGGCCCAGACGTCCGGGCAAAGTGCCGTGCCCGGTGAAACCAATCCCTCTGCGGTCGATACCACCACCACCGGTGGGCCGCAGACCTTGCAGCAGATGCTCGCGCAGCCGTCGGTGCTAAGCGGGGCGGGAACGAAAAACGTCTTTGCTTCGACCCCGGCACCAGCAGTGGCGGCGACGTCCGCCGGCGGGCCGCAGAGTTTGCAACAGATGCTCACGCAACCACCGGCACTGGCCGGCAGTGTCGCAACGAATGCTTCTATTCCCGTCCCAACGGCGTCGCTCGCTGGCCCGACCGCCGGTGCGGCCGCGTCGCCGGCCGTGGCCTCCAAATCCGCCGGTCTGCCGGTGCGGGGTGGGCTCGGAGTCGTGGCCACCCTGACCAAGACAATTGCCGCAAAAAGCTCCGCCGACAATTCGACCGACGGCAGCGGGGTCGGTGACGACAGCGAGGCAAGCCCGTTGCTCAACCCCGAGGTCAAGCGCGATGTGGCCGAGGCGATTGCCGCCCTGCTGGCACCGCTGTACGCCGCGTTGCCCAGTCCGCCCGCGGCCGGCGCACCCGAGGCTGCGGGTTCTGCCTCCGTCGGCACGAGCGGACAGCTTGCGGCCGGAAGCGCCGGTCCCGCCGTGGCCGATGTGACGGTTGATTTTGGCGACGGCACGTGTCTGCGCCTCGAATTGCCAGCGGGGTCAACGGGAGCGGTGGATGTTCCTGCGTTGACCGACGGGATTGCCGCCGCGATTGACCGCGCACTGGGATCACCCGCCGCGCCAAAGGGTCCGACGACGCAAGACGGATTGACGGTGTCGACGACCGCCAAGTCCACACCGACTGTGATTCTCCAGGCTGCGATCACCTGGCCCGATCCGAGCACCGCGGCGGCAAGGTCCGGACCGTCGACCTCTGCGGCTGCGCAGGTGAGTGGAAACAGCGTCCAAAATTCGCCCGGACCGGGTCGGGAAATTTTTGCCGGGGATTCCGCCGAAAGTCAGTCCGAGGCGACAGTTCGAAATCAGGGGCAAGATATAAATTTTCTAAATGCTGGCCCCCAAGTGGTTGGGAAATCAAAAAAGGATTCTGGCATCTCGGTTGCTACAGTAGGTGCTACCATGCCAACGACCTTAACTTCCCGTCGTCTTACGGTTGAGCCACTGGTACTTGCTCCGAATTCGCCGGCGCACGAGATCATGCCGACCGTTCCGATGGTTGCCACGACCAGCGCTCCTGTGAGTTCCACCGAGACCACTCAGACCCCCGCTCCCGTCCTCGCGCAGCGCGCCGTGGACACGATCCTCAACGTGGTCGAGAGCCAGGCCGAGCGCAGCAGCCTCGGCGGCACCGTGAATCTGAATTTCAATTTTGGCGGCGACAATCTCACCGTCCGCGTGCAAATGCGCGGCAACGAGGTGCAGACCCGCTTTCTGACCGAGTCCACCGAACTGCGCGCCGCACTCAGCACCCAGTGGCAGGCCATGACCGGGCCGGGCACCGCCACCGCGGGCCTGCGTTTGCTCGATCCCGTCTTTTCCTCACCGGTCGCCACTTCCGCTCCGACGGCCGCGACCGCCAACTCGGGCACGGGCGCGGCGGGACAAGAATCCTCTTCGCAGCAGAATCCCCAGCAGCAGAACCGGGCTCCCGCCGCCTTTCCCGAACTGCAGACGTTCCGCCGCGGTACCGCCAACAAGGCGGCTGCCCAGACCGAAAACACCCGGCCTGTCCGGATGCCTCCCTCCACCTCCCTCCACCTCGCCGCCGTCGCCTGATCACCATGTCCGTCTCATCTGTCACCGCACCCTCCAGCTCCACCCAGGCCAACCTCACTGGCCAGTCGACCACCACGTCGTCGACCACGAACCCGTCACAAACGCTCACGCCGTCCGATTTCATGCAGCTCCTCACCATTCAGCTGCAAAACCAGGATCCGACGCAGCCGATGGATGCGAATCAGCAGATGCAGCAGATCGTGCAGATCAGCTCGATGCAGAACATGCAGACGATGTCGAGCAGCCTGACCTCGATGGGCGCGAGCCAGACCTGGTCCCTGGCCAATTCCTATCTCGGCCGGCAGGTCACTCTCACCGACCCGAAGACCAGCACGGCGGTCAACGGCCAGGTGACCGCGATCGATACCAGCGGCACATCTCCGCAAATCCAGGTGAACGGCACCTACTATCCCATTTCCAGCGTGACCAACATCCAGCTCCCGGCCACCAGCGTTCCGGCCGCCACCACTTCTCCTACGCCCACGACGGGCTAATCCGCCAACTCAAACTCCCAAAAAACCATGGCCCTCATCGGCACTCTTACCTCCGGCGTCAGCGCCCTGTCGTCGTTCAGCTCCGGCCTCGACGTCATCGGCAACAACATCGCCAACGTCAATACCGTGGGCTTCAAGTCCGCTTCGACCAGTTTCGAGGACAGCTTCAGCAACACCATCGCCGGCGGCCAGCAGATCGGCACGGGCGTGCAGGTGGCCTCTGTCACCACCAGCTTCACGCAGGGTTCGCTCAACAGCACCGGCAACACCACCGACCTCGGCATTTCCGGCAACGGCTACTTCATCGTCAAGGATCCCAACTCCGGCACGCAATCCGCCACGCGTGACGGCCAGTTCACCGTCGACCCCAGCGGCTACCTCACCACCCAGGCCGGCATGCGCGTGCAGGGCCTCGTCGGCGGCACCAGCGCCGTCCCGCTCGGCACCACGGTCGGCGACATCCGGATCGGCCAGAGCCTGCCCGCCAACACGAGCCTGCAGTCCATCAGCATCGACACCAGCGGCAACGTGCACGAATTCTACTCGGACGGCACCTCCGCCGTCACCAATCAGGTGGAGCTCCAAAACTTCAGCGCCCCGGCCAACCTGACCAAGTCGGGCGACAATCTCTACGGCTCGCTGTCGGCCGCGGGTCCGGTCGGCGGCGGCATTCTCGCCGGCAACAACGGCCCGAGCACCAACGGTCTCGGCACCATCCAGGCCGGCACGCTGGAATCCTCCAACGTCGACCTGACCCAGCAGTTTTCCGACCTGATCACGATGCAACGCAGTTTCCAGGCCGGCGCGCGTCTCATCACCGTGTCCGATACCGTTCTCCAGGACATCACCGACCTGAAGCGCAGCTAAGCCCCGTCTGACCCATACACGCCATGGCCGCCAAACCCGACGCCAAGGAAGCGAAGGACTCCAAGGAGGCCAAAGAGGCCGCTCCCGGAGCCGACAAAGCACCGCCGCCCGCCGACGGTGCTGCGGCGGCTGCGGCCGGCAAAGGCTCGGCCCTCAAGGCCTGGCTCCCGGTCATCGCCGCCGTCATTCTCGCCCCGGCCGCAAGTTTTGCCGTGGCGGAATACGTCCTGCTCCCACGCCTGCAACACAAGCTGGCGGCCACGGTCCCGGCTGCAGCCAACGAAGAGGCCCCGGCCTCGACCGATGACTCCGCAAAAGGCGGCAAGGAGGGCAAAGAGGGAAAAGACGGCAAGGAAGGCGGTGGCACCGCGGCCAACTACGAGTTCAGCAATCTGGTGGTCAATCTCGCGGGCACCATGGGCACGCGCTACCTCAAGACCAGTTTCGTCATCACCCCGGCCGAGAAAAACGGCAACATCAAGCAGGTGTTCGAAACCCAGAAAGCCAAGCTGACCGACATCACGCTCAACGTGCTTTCGTCCCTCACGCTCGCCGACCTCGAGGAGCCGGGCGCCAAGAATGTTCTGCGCGAAAAACTCGTGGCCGCCTATAACCAGGCGCTCGGGAAGCGCGTCGTGGACCAGGTGTATTTCTCGGACTTCGTCGTCCAGTAATTCCTGCGCGCATGGCCGACGAAACCCCAGTCCCGCCCGCCCCGCCGGCGAAACCGGCAAGCGATTATCTGGACCAGTCCGAGATCGACAAGCTGTTGGCCCAAAGCACGCAGCCGGCTTCGTCGAAGTCGATGCTGATCCGGGCCGACGGCCAGCGCGGCGATGCCCGGGCCGACAAGGTCGAACCGTACGATTTCCGCAACCCGGTTTTCCTTTCCGAGGTGGAACTGCGCCGCCTGCGCCTGCTGCATGAGGATTACATCCGCTACCTCAGCGCGCGGCTCTCCCTTTTTCTGCGCATGGAATTCGGCCTGAAAATGGCCAAACTCACCACGCTCGCCTTCTCGAAGTTCACCGAGGCGCTGCCCAGCCCGACCCACATCTGCCTCTTCAAGGCCGAGCCGCTCGTGGGCGTCGGAATTTTCGACATCAATCCGCGCCTCGCGCTCACGATCGCCGACCGCCTCCTCGGCGGCCGCGGCCACTCGGTCAAGGCCGAGCGCTACCTGACCGAGATCGAAATGGCCCTGCTCGAGGACATCATCAACATCGTCCTCGAGGAGTGGTGCGCGCAGTGGAAGGCGGAGCAGGAACTGCACGCCCACATCATCGGCCACGAAAACAACGGCCGGTTTCTGCAGACCTCGCCCAAGAACGCGATCGTCCTCGCCCTCACGCTCGAGGTCAATTTCGGCGACTGCTCCGAACAGATGCAGATCGGCGTGCCGTATTACACGATCGAACCGCTCGTGAAGAAAATGCAGGCCCGCCGGCAGAAGGATTCCGCCGTCACTTCCGTCGAGAAACGCGCCACCTGGCAGAAAACCTACGACCACATCACGATGCCGGTCCGGGCCGAATGGGACGCCCTCGAACTCAGCCTCCGCGAGGTCAGCAGCCTGCGCGTCGGCGACGTCGTGGAGATGCCCTCCGAAATGTTCCAGCAGACGCGCATCCTGCTGAACGGCACGCCCAAGTTCGTCGGCACCGTCGGCCTGGATTCCGACCGGGTCGCCGTCCAGATTCTCCGCAAGATTCCCGTTCCTTCCGAGGAACTAACCCCTCCGAAAAATGATGGAAGAAAAGACACTTGATATCGTGCTCGACGTGAAGGTGAAGGTCACCGTCCAGCTCGGCTCCTGCCTGCTGCCCATGCGCGACGTGCTGGAACTCAGCCCCGGCTCGGTCGTCCAGCTCATGCAACACGCCAGCGACCCGGTGGGCCTCTACGTCAACGACAAGCTCGTGGCCTATGGCGAAGTCGTCGTGGTCGAGGACAACTTCGGCATCAAGATCACCGAACTGGTCGGCAGTGACAAGTCATGAGGTGGCGACTCCTCATGGTTGGTCTGGCTCTCGGGCTGGCGGTTTCCGCGCCGGCGGCCGACGACGTCATCTATCCGCACGGCACGGCGCCGGCGGGAGCTCCGCTTCCGCCGCAGCCCGCCGGAGTGAGCAGCACGTCTCTGCTGGTGGTGGCCCTGGTGGCCGCGGCCGCGGGCGGCTGGCTGTTGTGGCAGCGGCGTCGGACCACGGCCGGCCTCACGGATCGTGACGCCCGCAAGCTCGCCGTGCTCGAATCGCGTTCCCTCGGCAATCGTCAGTACCTGGTCGTGGCCGGTTATGAAGGAAGGAAATTCCTCCTGGCCGTCTGCCCTGGCCGCATCGATCTCCTTTCGCCGCTCGACGGCGGCAGCCCGCCCAAGGCACCGTGAAAATGTTTTCCCGTTATCTTCTCGCCCTGACGTTCGCGCTGGCTTTCGGCGCGACGGCGGTTTTGGGCCAGACGATCGTGCCCGAGGCGACGAAATCCGGCACCGTGACCGCCGGCCCGGGACTGCTCGATACCGGTGCGGCCGTGCCCTCGGCCACCACCGCACCCGCCAAACCGGTCGAACCTCTCCGCCTTTCGATCAATCTCGAAGGCGCCGAGCGGCCCGCGCAGATGAGCGTGGCGGTGCAGATCGTCCTGATGATGACGCTGCTTTCCGTGGCGCCGTCGCTGGTGCTGCTCATGACCAGCTTCACGCGCATCGTGATCGTGCTCGGCTTTGTCCGCACGGCCCTCGGCGTGCCCAGCGCCCCTTCCAACCAGATCATCGTGGGGCTTTCGCTTTTCCTGACCTTCTTCATCATGGGCCCGACTTTCGACCGGGTGAACAAACAGGCGCTTCAGCCCTACCTCGCCGGGCAGATCCAGTCGCCCGAGGCGCTGGAACGCGCCACCGGGCCGCTGAAGGAATTCATGCTGAAGCAGACCCGCACGCGCGATCTGGAATATTTTCTCGAACTCGGCGGTTACGGCCCCACGGCGGTCAAGGATCTCCCGGTGCGCGTCGTCATCCCCGCGTTCGTGGTCAGCGAACTCCAGACCGCCTTCCAGATGGGCTTCCTGCTCTTTCTCCCGTTCCTCGTCATCGATTTTCTCGTTTCGTCCGTGCTGATGGCCCTGGGCATGATGATGATGCCGCCCAACGTCGTTTCGCTCCCGTTCAAGCTGCTGCTGTTCGTGCTCGTCGACGGCTGGCACCTGATCGTGAAGTCCCTCGTGCAGAGTTTTCTCAACTAAACCGCCCGCCGGACCGCACCACCGGATACTTTCCCAACCGCCGACACCATGAATCCCGAAGTCGCCATCGATCTTTTCAAGTCCACCGTGATTTTTGCGCTCTGGGTCGTGGCTCCTTTCCTGGTGGTCCTGCTGGTGGTCGGCCTGATCACGAGTCTTTTTCAATCCGTGACGTCGTTGCAGGAACAGACGCTGAGTTTCGCGCCGAAGCTGCTGGCTTTCGCCGGCCTTTCTCTGCTGCTCGCTCCCTGGCTGCTGCGCACGCTCACCGAATTCACCATCGCGATCATCGCGCGCATGGCGACGCTGGCGCATTGACCCCCGCTTTATGTGGTGGAGCTTCAACCCGGCTCTGAACGCCCTTCTGCTCGACTGTGGGCGGGGTGCCGTCACCCCGCGGCGCAGGCGCTGCGAGGGCGCAAACTCGCGGGGTGAGGTCACCCCGCCCACAACGCTGGGAAGCCTCGCCCGGATTTCTTGGAACTTGTTCCTTGTTCCTTTGCCCGCTTCAGCTCATCGGCCGGGGAGGGTGGGGCGGTGAGTTTCGGTTATCTCTACACCTGGATGCTGGTTCTCCTGCGTGGGCTGGGCGTGATTTTGCAGCTGCCCATGCTCGCCAATCACGCCCCCCCGGTGATCGTGCGCATCGCCCTCGGCGCCTGCGTCGCGACGCTCTTCGCCGGACTCGTCCCCGAGGCCCGGCTGCCCAGCGACATGTGGGCGCTGGCTTTGGCCGCAGGCGGCGAAATCATCCTTGGCCTCGCCCTGGGTTTCATGGTGCGCCTGACGTTCGGCGCCATCGAAATGGCCGGCCGGATGATGTCCTCGGAAATCGGCCTCGCCGCCACGCCCGGACTGGGCGCGCCGGACATCAGCTCGGAACCGCTGGCAGCTTTCCTCGCGGCCCTGGCGGTCATCTTGTTTTTTCTCTTCGGCGGACATCTCATGGTGCTCAGCGCGTTCAGCCGCAGCTTCCAGCTCGTTCCGCCAGGCCAGCCCGCCCTGCAGGCCCTGGCTTGGGAACAGGTCAGTGCGGGGACCTCTCGCGTGATCGAGCTTGGTCTGCGGATGGCGGCGCCGTTCATTGCCCTCAACTTTCTCGTCAATCTCGCCTTTTCCACGCTGGGCCGGGCGGTGCCGCGCATGAACGTGTTTGTGCTCAGCTTTTCCCTGCGTGTGCTGGTCGGGTTCGGGCTGCTCAGCGGCGCCGGCACGCTGCTCGCACGTTATTTGTTCGTCGAATTTTCGAACATGCCGTCGCAGATGCTGAAAATCCTGCCCGCGCGCTGAGCCGCGGTTCAGTTGGTATTTATTGTCGGGCGGGGTCGCCGACCCCGCTTGTTGCGCATTACTGGTGACGTTCTTGGCGGGGTCAGCGACCCCGCCCTACAGCGAACTCCGGGGCGATTCACTTGGTATTTGGCTAGACGGGCCGGCACCTCTTGGCTTCGGTCGGACAACCACTGCTCGCTTGCCTACGCAACCAAACCGGGATTTCTGTCGGACGGCACGGACGCTTCTTTCCCTGAGCCGTTTGGGCTTCCGATTTTCCTCGTCCATTTCCGCATGAAACCCGCCGCCGCCCGTCCTCCCGCCCGCCCGTGGATCTTCAATCCGGCTCTGGACCTGCTGGTCGGATGCGGCGGTTGGTCGCTGCCTTTGCTCGGGCTCACGTTTTATCTGACGCAGCACGAGACGGTGTACCTTTCGTTCGCGTTCTATTTCCTCGGCGTGTTCTGCAACCAGCCGCACTACATGGCGACGGTTTACCGCGCCTACCGGACGCCCGGGGATTTCAACAAGTACCGGTTTTTCACGGTCTACGTCACGCTCTTCATCGGTCTGGCCATCGTGATCGTGCATCTGGCGCCGGGACTCTTCCCGTGGCTGCTGACCTTTTATCTGACGTGGAGCCCGTGGCACTACACCGGACAGAACTACGGCATCGCGCTCATGCTCGCGCGCCGCGCCGGGGCGCAGCCGGACGCCGACGTCCGCAATCTGTTGCGACTGTCCTACATTGCCTCCTATGCCGCCTGGTTTCTCGCGCTGCACAACACCGGCACCGCCAGCCTGCCCACGCTGGTGATTTTGCCCATCCCGGTCGAGTTCGCCCGCTATGCCGAACTTTTCTGCTTCCTGCTTTTTCTGGTGGCGGGCGGATACAGCCACGCCCGGCTGGTCCGGCAGACCGGCCTGCGGGCGCTGAGCGGGCCGCTGACGCTTTGGGCGACGCAATTCCTCTGGTTTCTCCTGCCCGAACTTCTGCGCTACACCACCGACCTGGCCTTGCCACCCACCTACTCGAGCGCAGGCATCCTCGCGTTCATGCACTGCGCCCAGTATCTCTGGATCACGACCTATTATGCCCGGCGCGAAGCCGAGGCGGAAACGCCGGCCGGGTCGCGGCCGGCCCCCGGCGCGACGGGCTTCCGGTTCGGGCACTATTACCTGATCCTGGTCGTCGGCGGCCTGGCGCTTTTCGTGCCCGGTCCGTGGCTGGCCAGCCGCGTGTTCGGACACGATTTCGTCGAGAGCTTCTTCATTTTCGCGGCGCTGGTGAATCTGCACCATTTCATCCTCGATGGCGCGATCTGGAAACTGCGGGACGGTCGCATCGCCCGCCTGCTGCTCGGCCGCAACCCGCCGGACGGAGCGGCCGAAGCGACAACCGCCGACGCCGGTGGCGGTCTTTCCCTCCGCTGGCTTTTCGGTCCGGCGAACCCGGCGCGCTGGCTGCGCTACGGTCTGGGAGCCTCGGTGCTCGGGCTGGGCCTGCTCGATCAGACGCAATTCTGGCTCACGCTCAAGCATTCGAGCCAGCCGGCCCTCGTGCTCGCGCAATTTTTCAACCCGCAGGACACCCGCATCTACGTCCAGCGCGCCCAGCAGCTCATGCAAGCCGGTCGGAATTCCGCAGCGATCGACGAGCTCCGCCGGGCTGTTGCGATCAATCCCCGCAGCGCTCCCGCCCAACAGCTCCTGGGCGAGCTGCTGTTCCGTTCCGGCGACACCGCCGCGGCGCTGGCGCACTACGATCGCATGGCGGAGCTGCTCCGGCCCGACCTGGTCGTGTTGGTGAACAGCGGCGTGCTGGCGTCGCAACGGGGCGACCTGGCCAAGGCGCAGGAACGTTTTACCGCGGCGATTCGTCTGGCGCCCGGCAAAACGGAGCTGCATCTCTATCTCGCCGAGGCCAGGGAGAAAGCAGGCGACCGCCCGGGCGCCATCGGGGAGTACGAGCTTTATGCGCAACTGCACGCTGAGGATGCGATCGACCCGGCGAATCTTGGGAACTGCCTCACGGTCGGGCTCAAACTCGGCGATCTTTATGCTGCGCAAAGCCAGTCCGACCGCGCCGCTCTCTGGTACCGCCGCACCGCCAGCCTCGCGACCCAGACCGGTCGCCCGGCCGAATTGAAAACAGCCGAAGAAAAACTCCGACGCCTCGGCCTCAAACCCTGATTCTACTCAGCGAACGAAGGCAAATTCGAAAGTCGGACCATCCCTTTGGTTTTTCTCCGGCATTCCGGGGTCAAACCAGAGGGGGCCACCCCGACCAGAGTTCTTTCGTTCGCAGTCCATTGCCAAAAAAGGGCGTTGCCGACCAGACCGGCGTTCACCCAGGCTGGTCAGAAAATGGACTCTCCTGTCGCGACCCGATCACCTTGGCCCCTCGCTCTTGCGGTCTGTTTTGGGCTGTTGGTGACCATCACCATTGGAGGATACGAGTTCTATTTCAAAACCGCCTTTCTGGAAGGGGGAGATCTCGCCGTAAACGCTCTGCAGATCGACAACGCACGACACGGACATGAGATCTACGGTAACTACTCCCGTTTTGTCTTCTACCACCCCGGACCGGTATTTTTCTATGTTTATGCCGCCGGTGAACAGGTCATCTACCACTGGTTTGGCCTGGTGCCATCGCCACACACCGCTGATTTGCTAACCTCGCTCTTCCTTCAAGTTTCGTTCTTTGCGGTAGCGATTGCCGTGATCCATTGCTGGATCGACTCCTGGACTTTTGTCGCGGGGGCTCTGTTGGGCGGTGTCTGGCATTTTTCACTCGCGCACGGGGCCTTCACCAGCATCTGGCCGCCACATGTGCTGCTGATGCCGTTCCTCGCGTTTTTGGCGGCCGTCAGCTCATTCGCGGCGGGTCGTACGCGCGACTTGGGGGTCGCGGCCGTCGCCGGCGGATTTCTGTTTCACGGCCACGTCGCGCAGTCCATGTTCGTCGGTGGGCTTGGTGTGGTGGCGGCATTCCTGCATTTCCGCGGATTGCGCGTGGCGGGGAAGTGGACGGGATGGCGGCACTGGCTGAGCACGAACCGCGGGCTGGTCTGGTTTTGCGTGCTTTGGACCGGCTTGTTGCTGCTGCCGCTGGCCGTCGACGTCGCTCGCTATCGCGGGCTGAGCAACGTTTCGGTGATTGCGCACCAATTCCTGGCCAACACCCAGGACCGCAAAAGCATTCAGCAATCGTTGCTTTATTTCTTTTCGTTCCTCGCCTACGCCGGCAACCAGGAGGATTTGTTCACCAAGCTCAGTCCGGAGTCCTTCCGTTTTTTTCGCGAACATCTGGTGGTATTATCCTGTTGGCTGAGCTTGCTCTCCGGTTCAATCGTGCTCGCGTGGCGGAGTCGCGAAAAACTGCCTGAGAAGGTCCGCCGCTTTTTCGGAGCCGCTTATCCGCTGTGGATTGTCACCGCGCTGCTTTGCGTCGCCTGGGGCACGATGCAGGCCGGCGCGATGCACCAATTCAACGGCTTCTTTTACTTCGGCGTGTGGTATTTCGCCGGGGTGCTCGGTCTTGGTGCAATCTGTTCGTTACCGCGCGTGTCCTTCCCTCTGCCGGTTGCGGCGGGCCTCTGCGGAGTGGCGGTCATCGGGGCCGGCTGGCTTTTTCGTGCCTCTGGGCAAAGCCCCGAAGACACCGGTGCGATCGTGTTGGCCGGCGTGAAGGCCGTGTTGCAAAAGAACCCCGGCCACCGGCCCAAGCTGCTGGTCTTCGAGCATTATGCCTGGCCAAAGGTCGCCATGGTCGCGCTCGCACTGGAGCGCCAGGGGATTTCCGTCTATGTCTCTCCGGCGTGGAACTTCATGTTTGGCCGTCGGCATGATTCCAGCCAACTTGGGCCGAACCCGGAGAAATCGGCGGATGTCTGGTGGATCACCCACAACGGTCCCGGTGGACAGGCAATCTCAAACGACCTTCAAATCTTCACCCAGGCCGCGCCGCTGGATCCGCGAAACACCGAACTTAAGGTTACCGACCCGGCCAACAGTTTCCGATATTTAATCACCGGACTTTCGCCCGGCAACCTCACCGACGCTTGGTCCGATCAAAAACGCACCGCCTTTGAATTCCGGCCGGTACCGGCCACCGAAAACATCCGAGTGGTCTTTGACGCCGCGGCCAACTGCGGGTCGGCCATGCCGGCCGAAGTGTTGTTCAACGGTCAATCTCTCGGCAAGGTGGCGGTAAACGGACGTAGCGGGATTCCTGTCACGATTCCGAAGGATCTTTGGAATTCCTCACCGACCGCGGTACTGGAGCTGCGTTACCCTGAGGCGAGCCGATTCGATTATTTTCCCTTGGCCGCCAGCAACCTTTGGTATGCATGGAGGTTCTGGAAAATCAGCTTCGCCTCCGCTCCCTCCGGTTGAGCCTTTCGTCTACTCCGCCCGCAGCGCCTCCAGCGGATCGATCCGGGCCGCACGACGGGCGGGGAGGTAACTCGCCAGGGCGACGACGAGCAGGAGCAGCACGGACACTCCGGCATAGACGAGAGGGTCGGTCGGCTTCACCTCGAACAGGAGGCTGGTCAGGTAGCGGCTGAGCAGTCCGGCCCCGGCCAGACCGACGACCAGGCCAAGGGCCGCTTTCTCGAGTCCTTGGCGGAGAATCATCCCGACAACCCGGCCGCGAGTGGCGCCGATCGCGCCGCGAATTCCGATTTCGCGTGTTCGCTGCGAGACGTCGTACGCCAGCACTCCGTAGATGCCCAAAGCCGAAAGGAACAACGCCAGCCCGGCGAAGGCGGCCAGCAGAAGCATCACGGCCCGGCGTTTGTCGAATGACGAGCCGATCGCCTCTCCCAGCGAGCCGGCGTCGAACAGCGGAATGGCCGGATCGATCCCGCGAACCTTTTCCCGTATCAGGGCGATGGTATCCGCGACCGGTCGCTCGGTCCGGACGAAAAGAGTGAGTCCGCCGGGCCGTCCGCGAGGCAACTCGTACACGAAGGGATTGCCCGTGCGGTCTTCCACGCCGTTGTGCGGCACGTCCCGGACCACCCCGATGATCGTGGGCCAGGCGGCCCCTTTGTCCGGCGGACCACCGAAGGAAAACCGGCCGCCGATCGCCGAGCGACCCGGAAAGAATTTCCGGGCAAAGGATTCGTCCACCACAAAACGCCGGGGCCCGGCGGCCCGGTCGGCTGACTCGAAAAACCGGCCCTCCACTAGCCGCAGTCGCATCGTTTCGCGGTAACCGGGCGTGACCTGGACGCTGAATGCTCCCGGTTGGGGCGAACCCGGCGGGAGCGGATCCTCGGCCAGCGTCAGGGCACCTATACCGACACCGCCCCGGAACGGAGTCGAATACGACAGGGCGGCCGCGCTGACACCCGGAATTTCTTCCAACGCTTGAAGCAGCCGGTCCTGGATTTGCGTCGCGGTCTGGTCGCTGCCGCGATGGGCGGCGGGGAGGGCGACCCGGGCCATCACCACGTTTTTCGGATCGAGCCCGGGATCGACGTTGAGCGCGTGGACAAAGGCATCGACGAGGAGTCCCGCCCCCGTCAGCAGCATGAGCGCCACGGCCACCTGGGTCACCACGAGAACGCTGCTCAGCGTGCGCACTCCGCGCCCCGACGACATGCTGCGGGAATTTCGCTGGATGATTTCCGCAAGGTTCGTGCGCAGGAGGTGAAAAACGGGAACAAGTCCGATGAAAATTCCCACCCCCAGCGTCAAAACCAAGGCGAACCCCAGCACCCGACCGTCGAGTACCATCGGCGGCGCTTGGGGCAGCAACTCCGCCAGGTAGTAATTGACGGCCCGCAACGCCCCGGCCGCGAGGATCACGCCGAGCATTGCTCCAAGCCCGGTGAGAACGAGGCTTTCGACGAGCAGCTGCCGTGCGATCACAACCCGGCCCGCACCCAGCGCGAACCGGATCGCCATCTCCGACTGGCGGGCGTTGGCGCGAACGAGCAGGAGATTGGCGACATTCACGCAGCCGATCAAAAGCACGAAGGCCACGCCGCCCTGCAGCAGAAACAAGGTGGCCTGGACCGGTTGCACGCGCTCCGCCTGGACGCCACCGACCACCACCTTGATCCCGGAACGGTCCATGAACTGGCGAAAATCCGGAGTGGCATCGTAGAATCGTTTTTCGAAGATCTCCGCTTCAGCGCAGGCCTGGCCAATCGTCACGCCGGGCTTCAACCGGCCAAACATCTGGATCCCCAACGAATAGCGCATGAACCACCTCTCGGCGTCGGGTTGCCAAGAGAGCGGTTGAATGAAGCGGACGCGGGCATCGAAGGCTTCGAGGACGCGGGGCGCGACGCCGATGATCTTCAAATTTTCGCCGTCGACCCGGATGGTCTTGCCGATCACCGCCGGATCCTCCGCAAACTGTTTCTCCCAAAACGACTGGGTCAGTACCGCGACCTTGTCCTCGGCCGGCCGGTTGTTGTCCTTCGTGAAAAACTGGCCCAGCACCGGCTGGAGCCGCAGCAAGGAGAAAATCTCCGCGGTCGCGTGCGCCCCCGATAACCGGTCCGCAGCTCCGTCCTCGCCGAACATGCTTTCACTGACCGTCCACAGACCGAGGCCTTCGTAGGATTTCCCATTTTTCGAGTACTCGAGATACTGCACGACGTTGCTCGGCAACTTGTCGAGGCCGCCTTTGACGGCGGTGTTGTAGACTTCGACCATCCGCTCCGGTTCGGGAAAGGGCAGGGGTTTCAGCAGCAGCGAATACACCAGGGAAAAGATTGCGGTGGTGCTGCCGATGCACAACGCGAGGGTGGCGAGGGTCGCGGCGGCGAGGCCCGGGCTCTTGCGAAACTGGCGCATGGCCTGGCGAATGTCGGCCCGCGCCCCCGTGACGACCCGGGCCAGCCAAGGCGCGCGGCGCCCGGCCGGATGGCCGGACAACGAAGGGGCGGAGTCGTCGTCGGTCATTGGGGGGTCTTTAGGCGCGCGTTTTGCGAGTGTCGACTGGATAACGTCAAGGCGGGTTGCGCCCGGCCGGATCTCGAGATCGCGCCACAGGGCACCTGGACTCAACGAGGTGCGAAGATTACTGGTCTATCGAGGTTGGCGGCGCAGGTGATTGCCTCTTTGCGCTGGCGGGAACAAGCCCAGATCTCCATCCTGCGGGCCATGCCGATTATGATCCGGATGGAAGAGGGAATACTCATCGCTGATTTTCACGGAGCATTGTCCAGCGCGGACCTGCTCGATGGAGCCCGGAGAGTTGGCGCGATTGAGGACCGCGAGGCGATCACGTGTCCACGTATCGTCGATTTGTCGCGGCTCGAGTCCCTTCACATTGATTTCGTTGTGATGTACGAATTCGCGAAGATCCGCTCGGAATCGAAACTCAAAAATGCGGCAAAATCCGCCATCGTCGCACCGTCCCAAGTTCAGTATGGCTTCGCCCGAATGTATCAATCGCTCAACCAGAACGCCCTGCTGGAGGTGCAGGTGTTTCGAGCGATGGAATTGGCGTTGAAGTGGATTCGATCATCCTGAGGAGAGCCTGGTCCAAGGGCCGTGATCTGTCGAAGGACAGACGGGTCTGTTTCACGCCCGCACCGCCCAGCGCAGTTTGGCCGACGCGCTGCGCGGGTTGGCGCGGACCTCCTCCGGGCCCGCGCGAATCACTTCATCGCTCGCGCGGGAATAAATGCCGTCGCGCAGACCGGATTTGAACGCGTGCTTCACGCGGCGATCCTCGCCGGAATGAAATGTCAGGATCGCCACGCGGCCGCCGGGCTTCAGACAGGAGGGAAGGTGGCGCAGAAAAAGATCGAGCACCCCAAATTCGTCGTTCACTGCGATCCGCAGCGCCTGAAAAACCCGGCGCACCGGCGTGTCGTCGGTTTCCCGACCGCCGCCCGGTGGCGGCAAATGGAGAATGTCGCGGATCGCCTCGGCGAGCTGGCCGGTCCGCACGAAAGGGGTCGTGGCCCGCCGGAGCACCAATTCGCGGGCGAGCAGGGCGGCGCGGGGTTCGTCGGCGTTTTCGAGCAGCGCCGTCGCCAGAGCGGGCTCCGTCACCCGCGCGAGCCACTCGGCGGCGGAGGGCGGGCGCGAGGGATTCAACCGCAGGTCGAGCGGACCGTCGGACTTGAACGTGAAGCCGCGCGCCGGGTCGTCGAGTTGCATCGAGGACACGCCGAGATCGGCGAGAATGGCGTCGGCCCCGTCGAGCCCGAGTCCGGCCAGCACCTTGGGCAGACCGGCAAAGTTGCTCCGCACCGGCACGAAAACGTCGTCGCCCCAGCCGGCGGCGCGAAGGCGCGCGCTCGTCCGAGGGTGTTCCACCGGATCGACGTCGAGTCCGATCAGGCGTCCGCGCGACGACGCCGGCGGAGCGATCCGGGCCAGCAGCTCCCGGGCGTGGCCGCCGTAACCCAGCGTGCAATCCACGACGATCTCGCCGGGTTGCGGGGCAAGGGCGGCGAGAATCTCCGCCACCATGATCGGCCGATGACTGCCGGCCGGCGTCTTGCCCGCGGCCAGGACCTTCGCCACGTCCGCGGCGTAGCGTTCCGGGTCGCGCTCCTTGTATTTTTCCTCAAAACGGCGCGGGTTTTTGCCGGCATAGCGCGGGCGTCGCCGGTGGGGAGCAGGACTGGCCGGCGAGGGATCGGACGGGGTCATGACGCGACGGTAGATGGAAACCCGGGAAAACAAACCACGAATGTGTCGGATTTCAACGGCCGGGACCCGGCCTCGAGGTCGCCAAG
Organism: uncultured Opitutaceae bacterium; assembly: GCA_964477955.1. Lineage (GTDB taxonomy): Bacteria > Verrucomicrobiota > Verrucomicrobiia > Opitutales > Opitutaceae > Didemnitutus. The sequence continues at coordinate 110,715 of CAYZGG010000001.1, read as the reverse complement.
GGATGAAAGTCTGGCCTGACAATTTGCGCGGTCCACGTATGTTAGCCCGAACCTCTGACCAGCGATGAAACGATATTTTTCGTTCCTTCTGACTTTTTTCGCCTCCATTTGCCCCGGACTTCTCGGCCAGGAGGTGACCCGGGTGCAGGTGAAAACGGCTGACGGCATGTTGGAGGGCATGGTCAACGCGGACGGGCAGGTGCGGACGTTCAAGGGCATCCCCTACGCTGCGCCGCCGGTCGGCCCGCTCCGGTGGAAGCCGCCGCAACCTGAAGTGCCGTGGGCGGGCGTCCGCCCCGCGAGCGACTACGGCCCGCGCGCCATGCAGGGCCGCATTTACGACGACATGATTTTTCACGACGACGGTCCATCCGAAGACTGCCTGTACTTGAACCTTTGGATGCCCGCGAAACCGGTGCAAGCCAGGCTGCCGGTCATGGTGTGGATCCACGGCGGCGGATTCGCGGCTGGCTCCTCTTCCGAGCCGCGGCAGGATGGGGGCAACTTGTCCAAGCTGGGCGTGCTGGTGGTCAGTCTCAATTACCGCATGGGGATCTTCGGATTTTTCGCCCATCCGGAGCTGACCGCGGAATCCGGTTCGGGCAGTTCCGGCAATTACGGGTTGATGGACCAGGTCGCCGCGCTGGAGTGGGTGCGCCGGAACATTGCCGCGTTTGGCGGCGACCCCGACAACGTCACTCTTTTCGGCGAATCGGCCGGTTCCGAATCGGCGTGCGCGCTGATGGCTTCGCCGCGGGCCCGCGGGCTGTTCCAGCGCGCGATCGGCGAGAGCGGCGCATTCTTCGCCGGCAGGGAGCCGCTGAAATCGCGTGTCGAGGCGGAAAAAGCGGATGTGAAGTTTGCGGAGGAGGCCTTTGGCACGGCTTCGCTCGAAGCGCTCCGGACCAAACCCGCCGAAGAGATCCTCGCGGCGGCACTCAAAAAACCCCACGAGACGTTCCGGCCGATCATCGACGGTTCCGTGCTGCCGGAGGACTGCCGCCCTGCGTTCGCGGCGGGCCGGCAAAGCCGCGTGCCGCTGCTGGCCGGCTGGAACCGCGACGAGGACAGCTATCATTCGTTTTTCAAAGACAGCGAGCCGACACTCGGGAACTACCTCGCCCGGGTGCGGGCGAGGTTTGGCGCCGACGCCCCGGAGTTCCTGAAACTCTATCCCGCGGAAAACGACGCGACGGCCCGGCGGGCGGCGCAGGATTGGGCGAGCGATGAGGAGCGGGACTTCGGCATGTGGCAATGGCTCGAAGCCCACCTGATCACGGGAGGCTCGCCGGTCTATCGCTACGAATTCGATCAGACGCTCCCTCTGCCCGCCGACGCCCCGCCGGGCACCGAGGCCGCCGCTCCGCACGCGGCGGACATCGAGTTCGTCTTCCGCGTGCTTTCCTCGCGGAACCTGCCGTGGCGGCCGCAGGATCACGCGGTCTCGGAATTGATGGCGGCGTACTGGACGAATTTTGCGAAGACCGGCAACCCGAACGGCCCGGGCCTGCCCGTGTGGCCGGCATATCGGGCCGCTGACGGCTATCGGGTGATGCATCTGCAGGCCGCGGCAGAAGCCCGGCCCGATGAAAATCGCGCGCGCTATGAGTTTCTCGAAAAACTGGCGGCGGCACACTGAGGATATCGCGGCGGCGGCACTCGATGCTTTCCCGCAACGGTGAGATTTATACCAACGTCCCCTCGGTTTTTGACGTTGGCGCCGCGGCGTCAGCCGGGACGGACCGCGAAGGCGATGGCACTTCGCGCCGCCGGGCCGACCGCGAGCGTTGTCTCGGCGTGCCCGGCTCTGCTGGCCAGCAGAGCGCGCTACCTGTGAAATCCAACTCGACAGACCTCAGCCTGGGGGCGGGGTGCCCTCACCCCGCGGGTTTCAGCTTTCGCAGCATCCGCCTCGCGGGGTGAGGGCACCCCGCCTACAATTGGAAAACGAAACGCCGCTTGCTTCAGTCCCAGATGGGACGCCAGTTCTTCGGGTACTTGGTCAGCGCGTGCAGCGACTCCATCTCGGCGGGGTCGAGCCGGTATCCCGCGGCGCCGAGCGACTCCTGGAGTTGGGCGGCGGTGTTGGCGCCGATGATGGGGGCGGTCACCACCGGATTGGTCAACAACCAGGCAAGGGCAGTCTGCGACACCGTTTTGCCGTGGGCATGGCTGATCGTTTCCAGTTGGTCGATCAGGGCGAAACCGCGGTCGTTGGCGTAGAGTTCGCGGACCTCCGCCGCGCGGATGCTTTCGACCTTTACGCCGCGACGGTACTTGCCGGTGAGAAAACCGCAGGCAAGGGGAGAATACGGCATCACGCCCAGCCCGTGGTGGCGGCAAAGCGGCTGAGCCTCGATTTCGAAGCCCGCGCGTTCCATCAACGAATACTGCGGCTGATAGCTGACGAAGCGCGCGTAGTTGTGCCGGTCGCTCTGCCCGAGCGCCTCCATCAGGCGCCACGCGGGATAGTTCGAAGCGCCGATGTAGTGGACCTTGCCGGCGCGCACGAGATCGTCGAGCGCCGACAACGTTTCCTCAATGGGCGTGTCGAGATCCACCCAATGGCACTGGTAAAGGTCGAGTCGATCCGTTTGCAGGCGGCGCAGCGAATCCTCGCAACAGCGGATCACACGGGCGCGCGAAAGGCCTTCGCCGTCGGGTCCCTCCCACATCTGGCCGCGGGCTTTCGTCGCGAGGACGATCTGGTCGCGGTTGCCGCGGGCCTTCATCCAGCGTCCGATGATTTCCTCCGCTTCCCCAGCCGCGGCGAGGCCGCGAGGTCCCCACATGGTATAGATGTCGGCGGTGTCGATGAAGTTGCCGCCGGCCGCCATGTAGGCGTCCATCACTTCCAGCGAATTTTTTTCATCCGTGGTCCAACCGAACTGCATGGTGCCGAGACAGAGTTCCGAAACCTTCAATCCGGTGCGGCCGAGTTTGCGGTAGTTCATCGGTGGATTTTGTCGGTGCGCTAGAGAGGAGTCACGCCCTTTATCGTCTGGCGCGCCGTGCCGCCCGCCGGACAGAGACTATCCGAAAGACCTCCCGGGGGCGACACCGGATCCTATTGCAGGGGCGCAGTCTTGCTGCGCCCGCTCGGGCTTGAGAATCCTTGGGCGCAGCAAGACTGAGACTGTGCCCTTACGAAGCGCCTGTTCGGTTGTAGGGCGGGGTCGCCGAACCCCGCTTTGCCGCGCGATAGGCGGGATTTGGAAATCCCGCCCTACAGTTTGCTGCCGGCGATCCGGACGTGCGCCGGGCTTCTTCAACCCCCCGGCACTCTACTTGTGCGGGCTTTCCATTCTCTTCCAGTGCGTGACCGTTTTGGCTCTTTCATCCGCAACGGTCAGCTGACCGTCCGACTGGAACGAAATCCGGTACTCGTCCGGTTCGCGGTTGTAGACCGGCCACGACATGTCGAAGAGGATCAAGACATCGTCCTCGATCCGCCATTTCGACATGATGGCCAGCGTTTCCTTGGCGTCCACGATATTGAAGGCCTTGAAAACTCCATTGGACAGGAAGGCGTAGTGCACGTTGTTCGGCGCATCGTCCAACAACCAGTCGCCGACGAGGCTGGGCGACTCGCGAGCGGACAAAGGGGCCAGAATGGCGCAGAACAGGAGGGCGAAACAAGCACGAGAGAATGACATACGGTGATTCAGACTGTACCCAAGACGCCGTGCCGGTCAATAAGTTGCCGCTGAGCCACCGGAATAGAACTTTGGTTGACAAATCTGGTCCGAAGACGTTGCTTCGCACCCTTTATGAGTCTGATTATCACTCTGCTTACCCTCGCCCTCGCCGTAGTGTCTTTTCTGCTTATTGTCGTCGTCCTGATGCAAAAGGCCAAGTCGGACGGCGGCGTCGCCGCCATGGGCGGGGGCATGGCGGAGTCGGCCTTTGGCGCCGAAACGGGCAACGTGCTCGTGACCGCCACCAAGAATCTGGCGATCATCTTTTTTGTCCTGACCTTCGTTCTCTATTCGGCGCACATCTACCGGTTCAAGCACCAGACCGCGGTTGAGAGCAAATTGCCCACCGTGGTCGCTCCTGCCGTCGTGCCGGCTGCTTCCCCCGCCGGCCTGCCGGCTGCGCAACCCGTTACGCTTCCGCCGAGTGCCCCTGCCAAGCCCTGAGTACCCAAGCCCGGCCTTCCGCCGGGCTTTCTTGTCTGCATTGCTGGGCTGGGCGGTGCTGCCCGTGGCGTCGATCGCCCAACCGGCGTCGGTGCCGTTCCGGCCGCCGCCGCACTACGTTTCCGGGACCAAACCCGACGCGGACGAGGGCAGCCGGGCCCTCGAGGAATTGCGCGCGACCGGACTGGCAGGTGGCTATTGGCTGGAATTTCAGCTGCGGGTGCTTCCGCGCAAAGGCGACGAGAGCCTCGTCCAAGGCCGGATTTTCGGAATGCGCGGCGAGCAGGGCCCGTTGACCCGCCTCAGCGTGTTTGGTCCGACCGGGGCCGTCGTTTCGTCCTGGCTGATTCGAGGCGGCCCGCAACCGGCGGTTTGGGTGTCAGCCGCCGGCGCCCCGGCGCGCCAGCTGGGTGCGGTGGAGTTGTTCCAGCCGATCGCCGGCACCGGGCTCACCCCGTTCGATCTTCAGATGCCGTTCCTGTACTGGCCGGACTGGGCCTACGAAGGCATCGCCAAGGTGCGGGGCCGGCCCGCCTCCAGCTTTTTGCTCTATCCTCCGGCCGACCTGGCGGCGGCCCACCCCGAACTCACGGCGGTCCGGGTGGCCCTCGACACACAGTTTCACGCGATGGTCCTGGCCGAATTTCTCGGTGCCACGGGCCAATCCGCCAAAACCATCACCGTGCTCGACCTCAAGAAAAGCGGCGAGCAGTGGCTGGTGAAATCGATCGATCTCCGCGACGCCGCCACACGGGACAAGACGCGCTTCGAAGTCACCGCCGCCGCGCTGAACCTGACCTTGGCTCCGGAGATTTTCTCCCCGGAGTCGCTCGCCGGCGCGCTGCCCCCGCCCGCCGGAGTGACGCCCGAAAAACTCTGACCGGCGGCAACCGATCCGCCGGAGAGTGGTCGGTCCGTTTGCATCTGTCGGCCAAAGTGAGAGCAGATTTACCCGCTGCGAATCGGAGCATAAAACCCATCCCGCGCGCAAACTGATCTACGGCGGGTGACGGCCGAGCTTGAAGCCTCCGGCCTCCGGCGCCAGATTCAGGCCTGCCATGTCTGACGGCCATTCCAACTACGGTCCCCTTGCGATCCAGATTGAAGTCGAATTTCTCGACCGCCTGAGCGAACCCGTGCGCGAGGGGAAGGCCCGATCCGTCAGCGAAATCATCCGCACCGCGCTGGCGCGTTTTGATTTCTCCAAGGTGTTGGTGGTGCACCCGGCCCAGTTGGTGATCTCCGTGCGGCTGCCGGCCCGCATCCGCCAGGCGCTGCGCAAAACGGCGCGCGCGAAGCACACCAGCGTCGGACATCTCGTTCGGATCGCGAGCGAGGCCTACCTTCCTTTGTTGGAAGCGCAGACCGCCGGACAGCTGGAGATGCCGATCGAGGTTCCCGCCGCGCCGGAGCTCCGGCCCGCCCGGCGGAGGAAAAGGCGCCGGCCCGCCCGCGCTCGGACAAAAAAGCGCGCCGCTGTGCGGGCGAAGCGCCGGCCTATGACGAAAAAGCGCAAGGGCTGACTTGCCTTCGCTGCGCGGCGTCACTTTTCTCCCCGTTCCCATGAACTCACCGCTTCCGCTCTCCACCTGGGCTCGCAACGTCGCTCCTTCGCCGACTCTTGCCATCGACGCCAAGGCCAAGGCGCTCGCCGCCGCCGGTGAGGACGTATGCAGCTTTGCGGCGGGCGAACCGGATTTCGACACGCCCGAGCACATCAAGGAGGCATGCATCGCCGCGCTCAGGGCGGGCAAGACCAAGTACGCGCCCACGCCCGGGATCGAACCGCTCCGGCAGGCCGTCGCCGACCGCTACCTGGCCGAATATTCGCTCAAGGTGGCGCCCGCGCAGGTCATTGTTTCACCGGGCGGCAAGTTCTCCTGTTACCTCGGCGTGCTGGCCACCTGCTCGCCGGGCGACGAGGTGATCGTGCCCGCGCCGTACTGGGTCAGCTATCCGGAGATGGTCAAACTCGCCGGAGCGACCCCGAAGGTCGTGTTGTGCGACGACCGGACCGGTTTCAAGCTCACCCCGGCGCAGCTGGAGGCCGCGATCACGCCGAAGACCCGGTTGCTCATCATCAATTCCCCGTCCAATCCGACGGGTGCGGTCTACACGCACGCCGAACTCGAGGAGATCGCCGCGGTCGCCCTCAAGCACAATCTCTACATTCTCTCCGACGAGATGTACGAGCACCTCGTTTACGACGGCGTCACGCCCACCTGCGTCGCCACCTTCAGCCCGGAGATCGAGGCGCGGACCATCACCGTAGCCGGTTTTTCCAAGACCTATTCGATGACCGGCTGGCGCATCGGCACCACCGTCGCGCCGCTGCCCATTGCGAAGGCCATGGCAGAGTTTCAAAGTCAGATGTCGTCCAACGTCACCACTTTTGCCCAGTTCGGCGCGCTGGCGGCGCTCAAGGAAAAGGAGAAGACCGCCGCCGCCCTCAAGACCATGCTGGTGGCGTTTGACCGGCGTCGCAAACTTTTGCACACCGAACTCAACCGGATTCCCGGTGTCTCCTGCCTGCTCTCCCAAGGGGCCTTCTATCTTTTCCCGAACATCTCCAGCTTCGGGCTCAAGGACGTGGATTTTTGCTCGCAGCTGCTCGACCGCGAACGGGTCGCGACGGTCCCCGGCTCAGCCTTCGGCGCCGAGGGCTACCTGCGCGTCAGCTATGCCACCTCCGACGAGACCATAAAAAAAGGCGTGGAGCGCCTGGTCCGGTTCTGTGCGGGATTGAAGCGGTAAGCCTGAAAGGGCGCAGCGTCGCTATGCAGTCGGCATTGGTAAAATCGCCGGCAAGATGCGGGCGTTGTCCGGTTCCGTCAGGCGGGTTGAAACGTCCGGCCCGCGGCCGTCGTCTTGTTGACGTGAAGACCAATTTCCTGCGCCTCCTCACAACCTGTCTGATTTTCGGAACGATCCTGACCGGTCGGGCGGCGGAGCTGCAGCGCCGGACCTGGACCGTCGACGGCATGGAGCGGGAGGCGCTCGTCAGCGTGCCGACGGCGATCGGCCCGGAGGGTGCACCGGTCGTTTTTGCCTTTCACGGACACGGCGGCACGATGCGCCAGGCCTCGCACAGTTTTCCGATCCACGAACTCTGGCCCGGAGCGATTGTCGTTTACCCGCAAGGCCTGCCCACGCCCGGGTCGCTGCTTGATTCCGAGGGCAAACGCTGTGGCTGGCAAGCGTCGGCCGGCGCCCAAAACGACCGCGATCTCAAGTTTTTCGATGCGGTGCTGGCCCGCCTGCGCCTTGATTACCACGTCGACGACCGCCGGATTTACGCGACTGGCCACTCCAACGGCGGGGCTTTTACCTACCTGCTGTGGGCGGAGCGCGGCAGCATTTTCGCAGCTTTTGCCCCCTCGTCGGCGGTGCTGGCCCAGGGGGTGGTGAAATTCCAGCCGAAGCCGGTGCTCCACATCGGCAGCCCGCAGGATCCCCTGGTGAAGTTTGCCTGGCAGGAACGGATGATCGACTACGTCCTGAAGATTGACGGATGCGGGCCGCGCGAACCTGACACCGACGGCTATCGATACTACCCGTCGACCCAGGGTACCGACGTGGCGACGTACCTGCACGATGGCGGGCACCGGTATCCTGCGGCCGCGCCGGCGTTGATCGTCAAGTTTTTCCAGGCACATGTCCGGAGTGGATAGAGATTCTTGAAACCCGGGAAATGCACGTAGGAAGCGCGGGGGCGCATTTTCGCTGCGCCGTTGTGTTGTTGGCGCCGGACTTTGGGCGTAGCGAGACTGCGCCCCAACAATTGATCCGGTGAAACCTGATGGTTTTATCCACCCGGCTCAGGACCCAAGGGCGTCAGAGACCGGCGCTGCGCTATTTACCGCCCCGCGTGGCGGTCTTGCTTGGCAAACGCCGCAGACCAAGCGGTCTTGTCGAAGCCAACCAGGCCGAACGCGTCGCCGAGGAGGAACGGCCGCTTCACCAGCCGGCCGTTGGCGGCGAGCAAGGCGAGCGCCTCGGTCTCGGACAGCGTCGGGAATTTTGCGGCCAGGCCCTGCGCACGGTATTCCACGCCCGACGTGTTGAAAAGACGGCGCAGGTTGCCGTCCTGAAAACCGAGCATGCGCCGCAGTTCCGCGACGGACGGCGGAGTCTGATAAATGGGTTTTTCGGCGAACTTCACGCCCTGGGCGCGCAACCATTTGACGGCGTCGCGGCAGGTGCTGCAGTTGGCATAGGTGTATACGGTCAGGGAGGCAGGCATCACATGATCCTGGCTGATTCCCCGGACGCGCGCCAAGCCAAACCTGGTCGGTCGGCGTCTGCGATCGCGGCCCGGACCTGCTTGAGACCGGCGCAAATGCCCGTCACTGTTTTTTGCCGGCCACGCGAACCTGGCTGACCAGATCGATCGTGACCTGGTCGGCGGGGATCGGGCCGGCCGCGGCCGTGTTGTTATAGGCGATGTTCAGGTACGCGCCGTCAACCGTCACCAAGAGGTAGCCGTAATTTTGGTCGTCGAAATTATCGATGGTGAGACCCTGACTGGCGACGGCGGGGTTGGTGTCGATGTAACTCACGTCGGCCCCTTTCACCGGGTGCGCCTGGGGCGACTTCACGATCGGGTTGACGCCGTGGCCACCGTTCCCGCAGACGACAAACGGAACTTCGATGGTGCGGCTGCCGAGCTGAATCCTCCGGGTGAAGCGCTGGTAGTTGTGGGCGTGACCGGAGAAAACGGCATGCGGATAAATTCCAACGCTGGCGCAGACCGTGTCGATATCGTGCAGCATGTCGAGACTGCTGCCGTGGTCGGAGGAGGCGCTCGCCCCGGCGGTCTGGTACACGAACGGCGGATGGTGCATCGCGAGCAGCACGGCTCCGGTGTAGTGGTCCGCGGCCACCCGCTGCAACTGAGCCCGGAGAAAATCGAGCTGCACGTCGGTGACGTTGGCCCATTTGCCGTTCTGGCTGGAGATGACGCCGGGATCCTCGAGCGCATTGCTGAATAGCCCGATGATGCGGACGAACGGAGCGTCGAAGGCGAAATACGCGCCCGGCTGCGTCACCGCCGTGCGATGCAGCGAATACGCTTCGGGCGTGATGGCCGGCTGGGTCGCGCAGAAATTGCGCTGGTAGATGTCCAGCGGCGTCTGCCCGGCGGGCGTGCCCGGGAGCACGAACGAATCGTGGTTGCCGGGAATCGCGAGGATCGGCCGCGGATAGTTGCGGTAAGGTTCGTAGAATTCGTCGTAGTAATATTTCGATTCGCTGAAGTTGTAGACGATGTCGCCCAAGTGGTAGAAAAACGACGGGCGCAGGGTGGCGTCCTTGACATGAAAATCCGCCACCATCCGGTCGGCGGCCTTGATTTCCGCCGCATATTTTCCCGCCGCCGCGGCGCCGGTATCGCCCACCATGTGAAAGACAACATGGCCGGCCTGTTTGATCTGGCTCACCACGGCGGGCCCCTTCGCTCCGAACACCTCGTCGAGGCCGTACAGGCCGTCGGCCGGCAGGCGCGACGGCGGGATGGCGGTCGTCTGCGTGTAGAGCAGGTTGCCGAGCTTGGCGTAAGTCGCGTTGTCGGACGGATGCGGAATGTGAAACCCTTTCGGATCGGGCAGGACTTTGCCTTCTTGAAACACGGGCTCGTCGAAAATCGGCCCCGGCAATGGATGGGAGTGTGGCATCGGATACGCCCGGGTCGTCGCGGGCCCGGAAAATGATGCCCGATTCAAAAAAAGCTCAAGCCCGTTGCCTCACGATCGGGTGACATCTCCGCAGTCCGGTGGTTTAGCCCAAGGCCGCGGTAGGGAATCTCCCCCGGCAATCACCATTCACTTGAAATTACTGCCGGTGGTTCGGAACGGCGGGCGACGTCTGACCGTCCCCATCATCTCGCTAGGTTTCCTTCGGTCGTCCGGTGCTTTCGACCCAACGCACCGCCTCGCGGATGAGTTCGTTGGCGTTGGTGAGTCCCAGCTTTTCCTTGATGTTGGCGCAATGCGCCTGGACGGTTTTCAGGCTGATGCACAGGTCCTGGGCAATGCGTTTCGTTTCATAGCCCTGTCCCATGAGGCGGAAGACGTCGAGTTCGCGGTCGGTGAGCCGGCCCACGTCCGAGATTGGCTCGCTGGCGCGGACGCCGACAAAGCGGCGGGCGAATTGCTGGGCGAGCTCATTGCTCACGTAAGGCCGGCCCTGCAGAATTTCCCGGATGGCAACGATCACCTTGTCCGTGGTTTCCTGCTTCATCACATAACCCATGGCGCCCGCCCGCAAGGCGCGCTCCGCGTAAAAATCCTCGTCATGCATCGACAGCACGAGAACGCGCGGCGGTGGGGTGAGCGCTTGGAGTCGCTTGATGAGTTCCAATCCGGATTCGCCCGGCAGCGCCAGGTCGACCACGGCGATATCGACCGGCTCGTCGAGCATCGCGGCAAAGGCGGTGGCGCTGTTGTCGGCCTGTCCGCGCACGCATAGGTCCGGCTGGCGGTCGATCAGGGCCACCAAGGATTCCCGCACCAGCGGGTGGTCGTCGACGACGAACACCCGGGCCCGCGCCTCGCGATTGAAGGGTTCCTTAGTCATGGGCGGGGAGGGGCAGGGAGCAGCGGGCAACGGTGCCGCCTTCGGGCGCCGGTTCGATGGCGAAGGTGGCCCCGATCATGCCGGCGCGGTGGGCCATGATGCGCAGCCCGAGGCCGGTCCCACGCGCGGCCGGTGGAGGCAGGCCGGAGCCGTTGTCGCGGACGAGGAGGCTCAGGCTCTCCTGGGAGGCCCGCAGCTCGACGTCGATCTGTTTTGCTCCGCCATGACGGACGGCGTTGCGAACCGCCTCCTGGGCGATGCGAAAGAGATGGTTGGCGGTGCCCACCGGAGGCGAGATGGCCGGCGCATCGTTGCGAAAAGTGCAGCGAATCCGGAACTGCTCCGCGGTGGTGTTGCAGAATTCGGACAGCGCCGAGGTCAGTCCCTCGGCATCGATGTCGGCGAGGAGCAGCCCTTTGGCCATGGCGCGGGTCTGGGCGATGCCGGTTTTGATCAGACCCACGATCTTGTGGGCATCGACGGCCTCGCTGGCGGCGCGTTCCTGCAGTGTTTCCGCCAGGAGCTGGGCGGTGATGGCGGTGCCGGTGAGGTGCTGGCCGAGCCCATCGTGCAGATCGTGGCCGATGCTGCGCCGTTCGCGCTCGCTGATTTCCAGGATGTTTTTTTCCAGTCGTTGGCGTTCGCCAATTTCGCTGGCGAGCGCGGCGGTCCGGTGTTCCACCCGCCGCTCGAGCTCGTGCTGCAGTTCGAGCAGGCTCGACAGGAGCCGGACCAGCACGGCGTAGGTAGTGAGGGTGATGGCTGCGTTCCAGACCGGCACGATCCAGGAGGTGAAACGGGCGCCGGCGGCCAGATCGCCTCCGATCCAAATCACCACGCACAACAGAGAGATCACCACCGCGAAAACCCGGCCGCGGGCCACCACCGCGAGCGCCACGGGAATGAAATAAAACACTTCGAGGGAAAGGTTCGTGCCAAGCCAGTAGTCGGCCAGCCCGATCAATGCCACGAGAAGGCAGGTCAGCCAGGTAAGTTGACTTTTTGACCTGGGATCAGCCTTGGTGGTGGTCCAGTTCACGCGATTCCGGGATTATTGGCGGAGAGCCGGGACATTCGGAAGATTATCGGTGAACCGCGTCCCGCAGCGCAAGTACTCTTGCTTTCATCGCGGCGCATCCTCGTAAGCGCGGATCTCAACGCGGTCGATTCCGGGTGGCAGGGTGTCCACCAGGACGGAGAAAGTCGAATAGCCCCGTTCCCGGGGGCGGTGCGGAATCCGACGCGGCTCGTAGTCCGCATGAAGCTCCCGCAGACGACGGCCCTGGGCGTCGAGCAGCGCGACGGCCAGATGCGACCGGGTGGTGTCCTCATCCGCTTCGGGGTAGTGGCGAAAGACATGTCCCGACAGGATCAAGCCCTGGTCTGTTTCGGTCCACCTTACACTCCACAGCGTGACGACCGGCGAATTGATTTTGACCAGTGCCGGATGGGCGGTTTCCGCAGGGGACGGCGGGGAAACACAGCCGCCAACCAAAACCAGACCGGTCAGTGCGGCGATCCGGCGGAATTTCGTGCCCAGGGACAAGCGCATGGCTGGAGAATGGGTTGACAGGGAAAGAATCAAAATGCCGCATGCAGGCGCGTGGCGAAAACCGCGACCGGTCCCCGATCCCGATTGTAACCGGGATTCGAGACCAGCTGCACGTCGCCGGCCAGCGCCAGCCAGTGCACGGGCTTCCAGTCGTAGACAGCCTCGAGAATTTTCTCGGGGCCATAGTTGAGCGCCCCGTCGCCGACGATGAAACCGTAGCCGCCGGCCGCCAGGTAACTTCGATGAACGGACGAGAGGCCATTCCCCACGGCGGCAAGGGCGAGCGTATCGTCCGGTCGCCGCCACGCGCGACCCTTGAGGCTCAGGCCGAGGCTGGCGGTGCGGTCGATTTCCGTGAACGCCCAGGTTTCGGCGCGACCGTCGTTGAAACCGATCCGGGCAAACGCGCCCAAATCCCCCGCGATCTGCTGCTCCCAGTCGAGACCGGCACCGGTTTTCGAGCGGTACCGGCGGGTAAGAGTGACGTCGGGCGGAGTGGTGGACTGGAGCGCTTGAGCATAGCTGCCCATGTCGGCGCGATTCCAGAATGCCAGCGCCCGCAGAACGCCCGGACCGGGGCCGGCGGTGTAGCGTTCCTCCCATTCGAAGGCCTGCCCGTGGGCCCGGGACCAATGCGGATCGAGCGCGCGCCCGTTCGCCTCGGCAGGCTCGAGAAAAACGCCCCAGCGCAGCGATCTCGTCTGCAGCTTCCAATCGACCGTGCAGCCGCCGGTATAACCCTTGGTGTCCGCCGGGTAGTCCCAGGCCCCGTTGTCCATCAGCGCCCAGTTGAGAAGCTGGCCGCGGGGATCGTGGCTGTAGGTGTTGTCATCAAAAAGGTCGGTCGCACTGAGCTTGCCGATGGTGAAAGTGAGACGCTCGACATCCTGGAAGCCGGCCAGTTGATGGTCGTCCGCCCCGATCGCCTCCCGCGCTCCGCCCAGGCCGAACGTCTGACGGAGAAACAATCTGGCCGTGTTGTATTCCGGGGTTTTGTTTCCCGCCCGGGTGGCCTCACCGTTGGGAAAGCCCGCCACCCCGACCGCCCCGCTCAGTCCGTTGCCCTGGGTGAGCTCAGGGTCGAAGTAAAGCTCGGCCCCGGCCCACAAGCGCCGACCCAGGAAGAGGGTCGCCGTCGCCGTGTGCTTGTCCTCGGGGCTTGCCTGCAGGCTGTTCAGGCCCGAATACGCCGAGGAAAACGCCCCGTGCCATTGCTCCACCACGGTGGTTTGGCCGTGGATACTCCACGCTTCCGTCTCGGCGCAGTAGCCGCGGTGACCGGCCAGCACCGCGGCGAAGAACAAAAGCGTGGAGGCCAACGCCGGCGAGGATGACACGGTTGAATGGAATGATGACACCGGCGAGACGACCGGGATGGGTCGGGTCGTCGGCTGCCACTCGACCAATCGCGTGCGCAACATCGCGTGCAGCTCGCGGATCCAGGCATAGCGGTGACGGTAGAGCGAGCGCTTGTGTGACTCGATGGTCAGCGGATGGCGTTCGACGAAAACCAGCGGCAAACTGAAGAGACCGTCGCTCCGAAGGGCCCCGCCGACCTCCCGCCAAAATTCATCGTACGTGATCTCGAAATGGCGGCTGCGGTTGAGTGCGTAGGCGGGATGCCGGGAGGTATGAGTCAGGCTGCCGACGCCGAAAATTGCCTGTACGTTCCAGAAGCGGGCGAGCCTTTGGAGCACCACCAGCAACAGCGCCTTGGGCCGGAGCCCGAACATCGCCTTCGTCGTGTCCTTGATCACGTTCTTGTCGGCGCCGGGAGTCAGACCGGAAACTGCGCCGATGATCAGACAGGGTTGGCCCCTCGCGTCCGCGGCGAGCACGAAGGTCAGGCAAAAGACCCGGCAGCGATGTTTCTCCGACAACAACTCGAGCGTCGTTTCACCTTCCTTGCGGAATTTGGAATCGTAGCGCAGTCGCACCGTCAAGCGATCACCCCCTTTGACCGGAAGGATGGCGACATCGGCGCCGGCCGCGCTGCAGAGCCGGGCGAAGACATCAGGGGTGGTCCGGTTGCGCAGGAATTCGTAGTGATGAATCATCGCGTCCACTTTCACAAACCCAGGCCAGTTTTTGGAAACATACGGCCGGATCGACTTGCGGTAGAGACTCGGATTCTGGTCCGCCACTGCCGCCATTCCGGGGCGGGAGAGGTATTCGATCCAGCGGCGCGAATTGGCGTATTGCACCAGGTGGCGCAGCAGGAACAACAGGCGCTGGCCCCGACTGTCCCACGTTTTTTTGGGATAGACTGATCGGGCGACGCGATGGAGTGAGCGCAGATAAGCGGCATTCATGGCAGGGCGTGGTTGGAAGGATGGCAGCCGGTCGCGTTTCATCCGGTGGCGATTTCCCCTTCGAAAAACGGATAGAGCACCGGCAAAAGGAACAGGGTCATGGCGGTCGCGCTGATCAACCCGCCCACGATCACCACGGCAAACGGCCGGGACGTCTCGGCTCCGACGGCGTGCGACAAGGCCGCCGGGAGCAGTCCAAGGGCGGCCATCGCGGCGGTCATCACGACCGGTCGCAGACGGGAGGCGGCGCCCTCGCGCAGCGCGGCGTCCATCGGGCGGCCGCCGCGGCGCAGCTCCCGGATGCGCTCCACCATCAGCACCGCGTTCTGCACGGACACCCCGAAGAGCGCGATGAAACCGACGAGGGCCGACACGGAAAGCGACAATCCGGCCGCCGGCAGCGCCAGGATTCCGCCGATGGCGGCAAACGGCACCACGCAGAGGATCAGCGCGGCCAGCCAGCCCGAATCGAAGGCGGTGAACAGCAGGAAAAAAATGGCGGCCAGCGTGATGGGAACGATGACGAGCAGCCGTTTTTGCGCCCGCTGCTGGTTCTCAAACGAGCCGGTCCACTCGCTCCGATAGCCCACCGGAAAATGCACGGCGGCGTCGACTTTCCGCTGCGCTTCGGCGACCACGGATCCGAGATCGCGGTGGCGCACCGAGAATTTCACGGCAATCCTCCGGGCATTTTCCTCGCGGTAGATGCGGGCGAAGCCCGGGCGCACTTCGACGGTCGTCAACGCCGCGAGGGAGAGACGCTCGCCGTTCGTCCCGAAAACCGGAATCTGGCGGATGGCGTCGAGATCGAGCACGGCGCGCGGGGCGAGCTTTACCACCAGATCGAAAGTCCGCTCGCCCTCCAGAACCTGCGTGGCGGTGCTCCCGCCGAGTGCGGTCTCGATGACCGATTGCACATCGGAGACCGTGAGGCCAGCGCGGGCGATGGCCGCCCGGTCGATGGCGATCTGCACCTGCGGCTGACCGAGCAGTTCCTCCGTACCGACGTCCACGGCCCCGGGCACCGTCCGGACCAGCTCCGCAATTTGATCGGCCAGCACCTGCAGCTTTTCCGGCTCTTCGCCGAAGATTTTGATGCCGAGCTCGCCCTTGATGCCGGAGATTGCCTCGTTGACGTTGTCCTCGATCACCTGGCTGAACTCCACCTCGAGGCCGGGGATCTCGCCCAGCTTGGCGTTCATCGCGGCGATCAGGCCGTCGCGGTTGTCCGCCGTCGTCCACTGTTCCCGGGCCCGCAGATCCACATAGATTTCCACCGTGTCAAAGCCGTTCACGTCGGTGCCGTCGTCCGGCCGGCCGAGCTGGCTGACCACCGTCTTGGTTTCGGGAAAGGAGACGAGGATCGCCCGGGCCTGGCGCGTGATGCGCGCGGCCTCGGTCGGCGAGATCGATTGCGGCATGTGGATGCGTACCCACAACGCCCCCTCGTCGAGTTTGGGCAGGAATTCCGAGCCGATGAAGCTTAGCAGCACGCCCGCCGCCACGACGGCGGCCACGGTGGACACCAGCAGGAATTTTCGCGCGGCGAGCGCCCGGGCGAGCAGCGGTTCGTACCAGGCATGCAGCCGCTGCACCAGCCAGGAGTCGTGCTCCGCGCCGCCGGACCCCCGGAGGACGAAGCTGGCCAGGACCGGCACGACGGTGATGGCCAGCAGCGTGGCCGCGACGAGCGCAAAGGTCAGGGTCAGCGCCATCGGCCGGAAGATCTTTCCCTCCACGCGCTGCAGGGTGTAGAGGGGAACGAAGGCGGTGAGCAAAATCGCCTTGGAGAACAGAATCGGACGTCCCATCTGCGCCCCGCCCTCGACGATGAGATCCTTCAACGCCGGGGCGCGCCTTTGTCGCTCGGCGCGCAGGCGCAGGATGTTCTCGATGATGACGACGGCCGAGTCGATAATGATGCCGAAATCGATCGCCCCCATGGAGATCAGATTGGCCGGAATGCCCCGCAGATCCAGGAGCAGGAAGGCGCCGAGCAGCGCAAGCGGGACGACCACGGCCACGACCAGGGCGGACCGCACATGCCCGAGTCCGAGGAAAAGGACGAGCACGGCGAGGACGAGCGTGATGCCCTCGACCATGTTTTTGCGGACATTGTGCAGCGTGCGGTTGATCAGGTCGGTGCGGTCGTAGTGCGCCTCGATGCGCACGCCGGGCGGCAGAAACCGGGCGTTGATTTCGTTCACCTTGGCCCGCACCCGCTCGAGCACCTGCAGCGCGTTCTCCCCTTTGCGCAACAGCACGATGCCCTGCACGATGTCGTCTTCGTCGGGCCGGCCCGGTCCGGACAGGCCCACGCGGCCAAGCCGGAGCTGGTTGCCGACCACGACCGACCCGAGGTCGCCGATGCGGGTGGGTGTGCCGTTGCGCGTGTCGACGGCGATGCTGGCGATGTCGGCGACATTGCGGACGAAGCCGAGGCCGCGCACCACGTACATTTCCGCCCCGTGCTCGATGTAGGAGCCGCCGGCGTTGCGGTTGCCGTTGCTGAGCGCCGTGAAAACCTGGGCGAGCGAAATGCCGAACGACTTCAATTTCGCCGGATCGATCTGGACCTGATACTGCTTGGTCGGACCACCGAAGCCGACGATGTCCACGACCCCCGGCACCGTGCGCAACTGCCGCTCCACCACCCAGTCCTCCACCGCTTTCAGCTCGACGGGCGGATAATCGGGCGGAGCCTTGAGCGCATACCGCAGGATTTCGCCGACGGGCGTGGCGTCGGGCGAAAGGCTGGCCTGCGCTCCGGTTGGCAGGTTGACCGCCGCCATGTGTTGAAAAGCCTGGTTGCGGACAAAATCGCCGTTCGCGTCATCCTCGAAGGTGAGCGTCACGACGGATAGGCCGAACAGTGAGATTGACCGGAGCGACGCGCGTTTGGGGATGCCGTTCAGTTCGTTTTCCAGCGGGATGGTGACCAAACGCTCCACCTCCTCGGCGGCGTGACCGGGAAACAAGGTGATGACCTGCACTGAAACGTTGGTCACGTCCGGGTAGGCCTCGATCGGCAGGTTCCGGTAGGCGTTGACTCCCGCGAGCGCGAAGATCGCCAACAAGGCGAGCACGATCGGCCGGTGCCGCAGGGCATACGTGATCAGCGCAGCAATCACGATTTGCCTCCGTCCTCCAGCGCCGCCTCAAGCAGCAGGCTGCCCTCCACGAGGACCCGGTCGCGGGCCTGGAGACCCCGGCGGACCAGAATGCGGCGGTCGGATTCCACCCCGGGCTCGATCTCCCGGCGCTGAAAGGCCCCGGGGGCGGTTTCCACGAAAACATAGTGACGACCGTCCTTGGAGAAGACGGCGCTGCTCGCCACCTCGACGGCGGCCGGGTTGCCATTCGGACTGTCAAGTTCCACGTCGACGTACATCTCGGCCTTCAGGAGCAGGTCGGCGTTGTTCACCAAGCCGCGGGCCCGCACGGTGCGGGTCGTG
Source organism: uncultured Opitutaceae bacterium (assembly GCA_964477955.1). Classification (GTDB taxonomy): domain Bacteria; phylum Verrucomicrobiota; class Verrucomicrobiia; order Opitutales; family Opitutaceae; genus Didemnitutus. The sequence continues at coordinate 92,681 of CAYZGG010000001.1, read as the reverse complement.
GGGTCCAACGACTGGCCGATCGACTCCAGCCGGCCCTCAAACGTGCGCCCGCCAAAGGCGCGGCTGAAGATGCGCAGCGACTGACCGGGCTGCAGCAGCCCCATTTCCATTTCTGTGATGTCCAATTGCACCCAGAGCCGGTGCGGATCCGAAATCACGAACTGCGGGGCGAAGAGTTGCGGCGCATTCGCCAGCAGCTGGTCGGAGCGCACCTCCTGGCCGGGATTGATATTCTTCTCCACCAGGACACCGGCGAGCGGGGTGCGCAAGGTGAACAATCCGTCGACGTCGCCGTCCACCGGCGCGCCGTACAGCAGGAGGCGCGACACCGCGCGTTGCTGCTCTGCTCGGGCTCCGGCCTCGGCGTCTTCGGCCGTGTCCACGTCCTTCCGCGGCGCGGCGCCATGCGCAAACAGATCCTGGGTGCGGGCCAGCGTCCGTCCGGCCAGCAGGAAATCGGCCTCGGCCTTGCGGGCGTCGGCCTGCGCCTGGGCGAAATCCGGCGAGTCGAGACCGGCGAGCGCCGCATTTCTTTCGACCTGGTCCCCCAGATTCACCGCGACGAAGTGGACGCGACCGGCCAGCGGGCTGTAGATGCGCACGGTGGCATCCTCATCCCAACCCAACCGGCCCGTGACGCGATGCACCTCGGTGGGCCGGGGCTCGACTGCGGCGACGGTCAAGGATGCTCGTTGCGGGGAGTTGGCGGGAAAGGTCACCCGGTCGCCCACCACCGAGAGAGGCGCCGCGTCCATCGGAACCGGCGCCTTGGAACAGGCGGCGACCAGTAACAGCAGACCGGCGGCGACCGGGAGGAGGACAATGGATCGAGGGGTCATGCGGTGGCAGGTTCAGGGTTGGGTTGTCTCGGCGGCCGGACCGACACGGTTGAGAGCGGCGGCCAGAACAAACGCGGCCGAAGTGGCATCTGCCCGGGCTCGCGCCGCGGTGAGCCGGATGTCGTTGTCGTTGCGCTCGGCGGCTAGAAGCTCGACGAGCGAGGAGCCGCCTTTTTCGTAGGCGTATTCGATCGTCTGGATGATGGAAGCCGACTTGGGCTGCAGATCGTATTCATAGGCCGCGGCCCGGGCGCGCGCCTCCTCATACGTGGCCCGGGCCGTTGCGACCTCGGCGGCCACTTGCGTACGCACCTTGTCGAGCTGCGCCTGGGCCTGGTCCCGCGCCGCCCGGGCCGCGAGGATGTTGCCGCGGTTCCGGTTCCACAACGGCAGTGGGAAGGTGAGTCCGACCCCGACGGTATTGGGCTGGTCCGGCGGCTGGTGCTCGTATTGCAGCGACACAGTCAGGTCCGGAAGACTGGCCCGGCGTTGCAAGGTCAGGTCTGCCTCGTTCTTGATCAGCGCCGCTTCCGCCGCCACCAAGTCCGGTCGCGTTCCCGTCGGTTCGGTGCCGGAAAACTCCTGCAGGCCGCGGGCGCTTTCAAGAGTGTCAGCCAGCCGGGTGTCGCCCCGGGGGGCCGGGCAGCCCAAGAGGGTTTCGAGGGTTATGACGGCCAGGTGCGCGGAAGTCCGGGCCGAGGCGGCGGCAAGCTCGAGTTGCGCAGCGGCAATTTCTATCTGGGCCTGGTCCGCCGCCGCGATATCGCCGGCGTGCCACCGGGCCGAGCTGATCGTCGCTTCCTTGCGCAGGGAACCGGCCGATTGGGCGAGCACCCGCACTTCTTCCTGCGCTTCCAACGCGGCGAGATACAACTGGCCGGCGGACTGCCAGAGCAGCCGGCGGGCATCATCGCGCAGCGCCTCGGCGGACCGGGCTCCGGCCTCGGCGGAGTTCCGCCGTGCACCACGTTTGCCGAGTTCGACGAGCTGGCTGAGCGAAAAAATCGAATCGTAGCTCCGGCTCCAGAGACCGCCGTCGGACGGCAGGACGTTGCTGCGGCCGTCGGTGTTGATCTTGCCCACGGAGTAGCCAGCCACCGGATTGGGAAATTCGCGCACTGCGCGCAACTGCGCCAGGGCGGCGGCGGTCTGGGCCTGGGCGATCCGGAAGTCGGCGTTGTTGCGCAGGGCGGTCTGCTGCGCCTCCGCCAGGGTCAGGCTGGTCGCGACCGCGCCATCTCCGGCGAACAGCCGGGCGGACAGGACACAGGCGGGCAAAATCCAACGCATCTGCCACAATAACCGCGCGGGGTGGCGCGTGCCATTGGGCGGGGTCAGTTTTTCACGTAGGGTCTCGTCCTAGAAAAATCCCCGCCCCGATGCGCAACTGATGGATACTTTCTCCGGAACCAAAAACGGTTCACGCCGGAAAAAGGTCAGCGCCCCCGCGTTTCCGGGGGATTTCAAGCCCGGACTTCGCTCATCAATTCGATGATATTGCCCTCGGGATCGCTCACGCCGGAAAGCCACAGATCGTGGTCTGGCATTTTCGCAATCATCCGCGGTTCGCTTTCCTGCCTGGCGCCGCGGGCCACGATCGCGGCGTGCGCCGCCGCGATGTCAGCCACTTTGAAATAGAGGATCGAATTTTTGCCGACCGACCCCGCTCCCTGCGGCAGCGTGAGCATCAGCCGCACGTCGCCCGCGGCGAAAAAAGCGAGGTTCGGCCCCGCGGAAAAGAGAAACGGGAGCCCGAGAACGTCGCGATAAAACCCCGTCGCCTTGGCCACATCCCCGACCGTGATGGCAATTTGCCCGATATCCGAGAGTGCGTGCGGAAGAGGAGAGCTCATCCGCCCAATCTGGTCACGGTGGCGTCGGGAGTCGAGCGCGCCGTGATGAACGGTCGAAAAGCCAGATCAAAGCCACGCGGCCGGGGGGCCGGCCGTCGCGGACCTCAACCCATGATGACAACGTGGGCGCCGGCCGTCTTGGCGGTGGCGAAAACCTGACGCAGACGCTGACCGATGACCGCCTGGTGTTCGGTCACCCGCAGTTTTTCCTCCCGGATTCTGTCGCGACGGAAATTCCGGGCGGCTTTCAGGATGGCCGGAAACCGACCGTGGCGCAGACGGAAGCGTTTCAGCTGCGAGCGGCCGCTGGCCTGCCAGCGCACGACGACATAACGGTGGGGGAACCCGGCGGGCTCGTAGGAGAGGCCGGCGGGAAGCGAGGAGGATTTGGCCGGCCCGCTCTTCCCGAAATATTTTCGCGGATCCCGCTTGTTCGTCGCGTAAGCGGCGGTCAGGACCGGCTCGAGCTTGTCGCACAGTTTGCGAGCGGCCGTCCGGGCCGCCGCCACCGTGGGGAAGTCATCGGGATAATAACGGGCGATGAATTTCATGCCGTAAGGCTCGCACTGAACCCGCAGATAGCGGCGGGAACGGGGATAAACGTAGTCACGTATGATCGGGCGTGTCCGGGTACGCATAGTGTTATTACTTTAGTATGACGTCAAATTGCTCCAGGCACAAGTGAGAAGACGCTTTGGGAAGGACCGCGCGGGTTTTCGTCGGTTCCTTTTTGTGACCCCTCGGAGCAAAATTTTCTATTCTCACCATAACCTGTCGCAACTTGATGACGATTTATGGCCCCGGTGAAAACGTGGCGTCACCGACGCCCAAACAGAGAAGTCAAACCGGTTGCGACTGCGATCGGGAGCACGTTGTAGTGGTCCTGCCCGGGAAAGCGCCGCGAGATGATCTCCAGCTTCCCGAACGGTTTGGTCGCAAGTTGCTTTTCCAATCGCGCAAGGTCTCCCGTCATCGATTCGGAATCTCCGTCGCCGGCGCTGAGGAAAAGCGTCCCCGGCAGATTGGCCTGCTTGGTCCGGAGGGCGGCCGCCTGTTTCAAAATGGCGCGGCCGGCCCACCAGATCGACGGCGCGCTGGCCAGGTAATGGGTGAAAAACGGCTTGGGTTGAAAAAGCGCGTGCAGCACAAGCAGTGAACCGAGCGAGTGGCCGGCGAGGCCTCGCACGACCGGATCGACTGGATAGCGGCGCGCGAGTTCGGCGGTGAAGGTCCCGGTCAGGAATCTCAGGAAGGCATCGGCGCCGCCGCTGGCAGGTTCGTCGGCATGCCGGACCGGCGTGTAGTCCCGCCCGCGGCGGTTGGCCGGCTTGGCGTAGCTGGCGCCATAGCCAACACCGACCAGCAGCAACGGTGGGGTTGTCCCGGCGGGTAGCGCGCGACCGGCGGCGGCCGCCGCGGCAAACTGGTCGTCGCCGTCCATGAACACCACCATCGGCCAGGGACCCGGGCCGACCGGCCGATCCACGTAGATCCAATATTCCGTTCCTGTCTCGGGCGAGGACAGGGTGAACGTGGGCTTTTTCATCGACAGGGCGGGCAACCGAATGGATTCAGTTTGGAGTAGGTTCGGCGGAACGCTCCGGCGCCGGCGTCCGCACGGGCGTGCCGATCGAGGCGCGGCTTTCCGCCCGCACCTGGTAGCGCGGCGGAGGCAACGGCAGGCGATTGCTGATGTTGTTCCCGTCGTGCGGATCCAGCTCGAGGAACGTCGCCGACGAGACGATCGTGATCAGCCCAAGTGTGAAGAAGGCCTTGTGCAGCGCGGGCACCGTCTGCGTCGCGATTGTCTGGTCGACGTGACCGAGGAACCACGCCGTGACCAGCGAGCCAATGGCAACGCCAAAGCTCAGGGAAAGCTGCTGCGCCGTGCTTGAGATGCTGCTCGCTTTGCTCGCATCGGTGTCGTCGATGTCGGCGTAGACCAGCGAATTCATCGCCGTGAACTGCAGCGAGGCGAAAAATCCCTGCGTGAAGCTCAGCGCGAGGATCGCCGGGAGCGGCACGCCGGGAGCGATCTGCGTGAAGGTCATCATCGTCAACCCGAGGAGTCCGGTGTTGGTCAGCAGGATGGTCCGGTGGCCGAAGCGCTTCAGCAGGGGACGGCTGATGACCTTCATGCCCATCGCGGCGAGGGCCTGCGGCACCGTCAGCAGGCCCGCCTGCCAGGCCGGGTAGCCCAGCCCGAGCTGATACAGCAAGGGCAGCAGAAAAGGCATGCCGCCGAAACCCAGCCGCGTCACGAACCCGCCGAGCACCGAGATGCGGAAGGTGCGCACCTTCAGCAGCCCCAGGTCGAGCAACGGACTGGCGAGGCGCCGGGCGTGCCAGCCGTACGCCCCGAGCAGCACCAGCGAACCGGCCGCCATGGCCACGACCGGACCCGACGTCTGGTGGTGTTCCCCGAAAATCTCCAGGACATACGAGAGCAGCGCGATGCCGCTGCAAAACAGCACGAAGCCGACGCGGTCGAGGGGCGACACTTCCGGATCGCGATAGTCCGGCATGTAGCGGCGCGTCAGCCAGAGACCGAAGAGCGCGAGCGGGACGTTGACGAAAAAGATCACCCGCCAGGAGGTCAGGTGCACGATCATGCCCCCGGTGAACGGGCCGAGCAGGGGGCCGAGCAAGGCGGGGATGATCACGTAGTTCATCGCCCGCAGCATCTCCGAGCGCGGGAACGTCCGCACGAGGGCAAGGCGTCCGACGGGGGTCATCATTGCGCCACCCAAGCCCTGCAAAATGCGGGCGGCGACGAGGAGCGGGACGTTCGGGGCGAAACCGCAACCGAGCGAACCGAGCAGAAAAAGCCAGATGGCGAGGGTGAACACCCGCCGGGTGCCGAAACGGTCGGCCATCCAGCCGCTGGTCGGAATGAAAACGGCAAGGCTCAGCGTGTAGCTGGTGAGCACGGCCTTGAGGCTCAACGGGGGCACCTGCAGGCTCGCGGCCATCGTCGGCACGGCGGTGTTCACGATCGTCGCGTCGAGATTCTCCATGAACAGCGCCATCGCGACCAGCCACGGCATGTAACGGCGGATTTCCTCGAGCCCGCCTGGGGCTTCGCGAGAATCTGCAGGCAGAGGGCTGGGCATCAGGGACGACTATTCACAAATCCGCTGCATGCAACGCGGATGCGCTGAACGTCGCCATCGAAAAAAGGGGCTGGTTTTCCCTGTCCACCGCGGTGACCGGGCGACCCCATCCCGTCCGTCAAAAACAGGGGAAACAGTCCCAACCCTAGGCAGGGATCATGCGTTTGAAATGAGGTGGAACCGGACCTCCGGGCCGGTTTGCCTGGCGTGGCCTCATCAACCCGCCCGGTCGGGCTCCTCCTTTCGAGAACGCAATTTTGCGGGGAAATCAGTGCCATCTGCACGGGTCTGGATTAACCCGGTCCGGCATCAATGGGCATGGTCGGGGCCTTGGGCTTTTTGTCGGTTTCTCCGGAATCACCGGAGTCGTCGGGCGGGGGAGTGGCGACAAACCGGAAAGCCAGGGTCCCGGCGACGGTCAGCGTGGCGATCGTGAAGGCCAGCGGTCGGCCGTGCCACAGGCCGGCAAACCAGTCCATGAACTCCGCGGACAACACGTTCGCCTTGCCGCCGTAGTATTCCAATTCCCGTCGGTATTTTTTTGTGTCCAAGGGGTCGCCGACCAAGGGATCGACCGATGCGGACGCCACGGTCAGATATATGACGAGCGCACTCCCGAAACCGAGCAAAAGCAGGAGGAACGAGACCCGGTTGATTTTTTGAGGAGTCACCGTCCTCGATGCTATTCCAATCTGAAAGAGTCACAATAAATTAGTGGCCGGGCGACCCCGAAACCCGGCAGGGTTTGCGCGGCGCTGTGCGGTGGCGCAAGAAACGCCTACCGTCGTGCAAGCGTTGCGGAGCTGGCCGGCCCTGGATCGGCGACACTGACGCCCGAGCGCATGAAGCTGTTATTTCCCTCGGGCAGGCTGGTGGCGACCGTCGTGCTGATCCTGGCGACGAGGTGCGTTGCCCGGGCGGACGAAACGACGCCGGCCAAGCCCGCGGCGCCCGCCGTGGCGAACAGCGATTGCATGGATTGCCACGAAGCGGAGTTCAAGGCGCGCAAAAAGGGCCAGCCGAAGGAGTGGGTGGGAGTGAAGCCCGAGGCCTATTCCCATTCCGCCCACGCCAAGCTCAACTGCATCGAGTGCCACTCCGGCATCACCGACACGCCGCACGACAGCAAGGTGCCGCCACCGGTGGCCTGCGCTTCCTGCCACGAAAAGGCGCTTGCGAAACACGCTTTTCATCCGCGGGTCGCGCTCACGCCAATGCCCGTGAACAAAGACACCAATTGCCGGGAATGCCATGGTGCGCATGACACGGTGCGCGTGAGGCAGAAGGAATTCGAGTTCGCCGGTCCGGCCCAGACCCAGGCGTGCGGCCGTTGCCACGAGGCGGCCAAGGACTACCTCGCCTCGGCGCACGGCGCCAGCCCCGCGGCGCCCAGCCGCATCGCCCCCGACTGCCTCACCTGTCACCAGGAACGCATCGCCAGCCAGGCTCCGGGACAAACACTGGCGGCGCTCAAATTTCGCCAGGCCCGCCTGTGCGAATCCTGTCATGTCGAAAAGACCGAGGTCGCCGACAAGACCAATTTCGGGGCCAAATTCGTCTCGCTGTTCGACCGTTCCGTGCACGGCGCGGCGCTGCAGGCGGGCAACGCGGAGTCGGCCACCTGCATCGACTGCCACGGCGCCCACGCCATGAACAAAGCCGCCGCGGCGGGGGCCCGCGTCAACCGTCTGCATCTCACGGAAACCTGCGCAAAATGCCACCGCAAACAGGCGGCGCAATACCTCACCAGCGTGCACGCCGTTGCCCTCGGTAAGGGCAACCTCGACGCCCCCGGCTGCACCAACTGCCACGGCGAACACGACATCAAGCTCCACACCGATCCGGCCGCCCCCGTCAACAAGGCCAATCTTGCCCAGCAGGTCTGCGCCGAGTGTCACGCCTCCGTCCGGCTCACGAAAAAATACGGGCTGGCCGGCGATACGTTCAAGACCTTCGCCGACAGCTACCACGGGCTCGCCGTCCGCGGCGGGGCGGTCGAGGTGGTGAACTGCGCCAGCTGCCACGGCGTGCACGCCATCAAATCGCAGAACGATCCGACCTCGACCGTCAACAAGGCCAATCTCGTGCAGACCTGCGGGGAATGCCACCCCGGCGCCAACACGCGCTTCACCATCGGGGCCGTGCACGCCAGCGAGACCCGGCGCGAGACCGAGCCCGTCCTCTACTGGATCGCCAACTTCTACGTGACGCTGATCGTGGTGGTGGTCGGCGGCATGGCGGGGCACAACCTGCTCGATTTCCTCAAGAAAACCCGTCGCAAGCTGGCGGTCCAGAAGGGCGAAATCCGCGAATCACCGGTGGCGCACCGTCTCTATCTGCGCATGACTGTCTCCGAGCGGTGCCAGCACGGCGTGCTCGTGCTCAGTTTCGTCGCCCTGGTCGTGACTGGTTTCATGCTCCGCTATCCCGAGGCGTGGTGGGCGGTTTCGATCCGGCGGCTCAGCAGCCGTGCCTTCGAATGGCGCAGCCTGGCGCACCGCATCGCGGGCGTGGTCATGCTCGTCGGCGGCCTCTGGCATGTGGGTTACCTGGCGTTCACCGCATCGGGCCGAAAGCTGCTGGCCGACCTGCTGCCGCGTTGGCGCGACGTCACCGATCCCTGGCGCGTGCTGCGATACAACCTTGGGCTGGCAGACGAAAAACCCGCTTTCGGTCGTTTCAGCTACATCGAGAAGACCGAATATTGGGCGCTGGTCTGGGGCACCCTGTTGATGGGGCTCACGGGCGCCATTCTCTGGTTCGAGAACGCCTCGATGGGCCACTTGACCAAGCTCGGCTTCGACGCCGCCCGCACCGTGCACTTCTACGAGGCCGTCCTGGCCACGCTCGCGATCATCGTCTGGCATTTCTATTTCGTCATCTTCAATCCCGACATCTACCCGATGAATCTCGCCTGGCTCACCGGCCGCATGTCCGCCGGGGAAATGCTGGAGGAACATCCGCTGCAGCTGGAGGAAATGAACGCCGCCGAACGCGCGGCCAGCGGTGCGGAGTCGGGACCATCAGCCTCCGCTGAGCTCCCGCCGCCGGTCCCGCCGCCCGATCCGGAGATTTAGCGCGGCTGACAACAATTTCCATCCGGCTTCGGATTTCAGTCTGTGTGGGCGGGGTGCCCTCACCCCGCGGGTTGCCGAGGTAGGGCGGGACCGTCGGGACCGCCGCGAACAATTTAGGCCCGCCCGGCGGGCGGTCGCGACCTATCCAAGAACCAAATCCAACGGTTCCTTCGCCATGCCGTGCGGGGTGAGGGCACCCCGCCCACAACCAGACAACGCCGACTCGAGTCGGCGTTGAGCCGAATTGCGTTCTTTGGCACGCAGGTGCGGACACTTTCAGGAGCGACGCGTCCGACATTCGATGCTGAGCCAGCTATCGCGCTATTTCCTGGCGGCGAGCAGCGCCGCGAGGGCGGCTTCGTCCACCTCGCCGCGCACGGCGTGAAGGTGGTGCAGCACTCCCATCCGGTCGTCGGCGCTGGCGGAGGAAATCTCCAGCATCCAGTCCTCGGCTTTGGGGGCGGCGACCACCACCTCATCGGACCATTGGATCACCTCGGCGGCGCTCACGAAGCCTTCGGTGAGCCCATGGATGTAGAATTCGGCCTGCGTGCGGTGGTTGGGAGCGGTTGCCATAGAGTCGTCCAGTGTCCGCCTGCCGTAGACCAATCGCGAGCTCGAAGTGGCCGTCGAAGGTTGGGTCAAAAGGCAGCTTGAACCGCAACCGGGCCGGCCGTCACGCATGTCGCAGACGCAACTCCACGCGCCGCGTCTTGCCGCTCGTGGTTTTCGGCAGGCTCGTGACGAACTCCACCTCGCGGGGATATTTGAAAGGCGCGATCGTACGCTTGCAGTGGTGCTGCAGCTCCCGCTTGCAATCGTCGCTCGAGGCGTAGCCGGGCCGCAGCACGACGAAAGCCTTCACAATCTGCCCGCGGGCGGCGTCGGGCTTGCCGATCACCGCCACTTCCAGGACGGCTGGGTGCTCGATCAGGGCGCTCTCCACCTCGAACGGACCGATGCGGTAGCCAGAACTCTTGATCATGTCGTCGCGACGGCCAATAAACCAAAAATACCCGTCAACGTCGCGGATGGCCCGGTCACCCGTGAGGTACCAGTCGCCGCGAAATTTCCCGGACGTCTCCTCCGCGTTGCGCCAGTATTCCTGGAACAGGCCGAGCGGACGGTGCGGTTTCACCCGCACGGCAATCTCACCCTCCGCGCCCGCCGCCACCTCCTGGAGATCGTCGTCGAGGAGCGAGACGTTCATCCCCGGGGTCGGCCGGCCCATCGAGCCGGGCCGCACCGGAAAGCCGAGCGACGGATAGTTTCCGATCAACACGACGGTTTCCGTCTGGCCGTAGGCTTCGTGCAAGGTCAGACCGGTGGCGTCCTGCCAGATTTTCACCACCTCGGGGTTCAAAGGTTCGCCCGCGGTCACGCAATGCCGCAGATGCGGGAAGCGCCGGCGCGAGAGATCCTCGCGCACGATGATCCGCAAGGCCGTGGGGGGGGCGCACCACGTGGTGATCGGATAGTTTTCGAGTGTGGTGAGCGTGAAGGCGGCGTCGAAATTGCCGAACAGATTGACCGCGAAAACGCAGGCGCCCATCTGCCACGGACCGTAGAAACTCGACCAGGCGGCCTTGCCCCAGCCGAGATCGGAGATGTTCCAGTGCACGTCGCCCGGCCGCAGGTCGAGCCACAGCCGGCCGGTGAGCCGGTGGCCGAGGGCGTAGCTGGCCTGGGTGTGCAATACCATCTTCGGCTGCCCCGTCGTGGCACTGGTGAAGTACAGAATGCCTGGATCGCTGCTGCGCGTCCGGGCGCCGCGAAAGACCGGTTGGGCGGCGCGCAGACCGGCATCGAAGTTCGTCCAGTCGACGGCCGCTCCTTCGACGAGGAAGCGCTGGCCGCGAAACCCGTCGACTTTGGCGATGCCATCGCCCGTCGTGATGACCGCGGTTACTCCGGCGGTGTCGAGACGGTACTGCACCTCCCGGCGCGAGAGGAGGAGAGTGGCGGGCACGGGCACCGCGCCCAACCGGATCAGGCCGAGCATGGCGATCCACCACTGCGGGAGGCGCGGCAGCATCACGAGCACATGGTCGCCCCGGCGCACGCCGCTCTGTCGCAGGAAATTGGCCGCCTGGGAGCTCAGGGTGGAGATTTCGGCGAACGAGAATTTTCGTTCCGAGCGGGTGCCGGGATCGATCCACCAAAGGGCGGGCGCCTGCGGCTGGATCTTTGCCCACCGGTCGATCGTATCGGTGGCGAAGTTGTAGAATTCCGGCGCCAGAAGCGGGTCCGCCAAATCACTTTGCATCGGGCCCGATGATGGTGCTTCCACCAGAAAGGGGAAGAGAGGAACGTCCGCGGAAATGCGTTATTAAGTCAGCCGGCCCCGTCCGCATAGGCTCCTAATCGTCGCTTCACGGCGGGCCGGGAGCTCAAGGAACAAGCTTGCCGTCGCGAGCCAGGCGCTGGTCGCTGAATGCCGGTCGCTTGAGCTTGCCGTTTCCCACCCACTTCGCCCTTGTCCGGGGGCAAACCGGGTCTACCGTATCTTTATGCCGAAGCGCCCAACCAAGTCTGCCGCGCCGAACGTGACGGCATTTTCGATCGTGAACCAGGTCACCGGCCCCCCGTTCTTCGCCGATCTCGAAGAGGCGGGGATCAGGAAGGAACTCATGCGGGAGATCGACCGTCGGGTCGGAAGCAAAGGCGCCGCGACCCGGACCCGCGGCAAAACATCGAAGACGCGGCGAGCGGGGGTTCAAAAGAGGGCTGGGGGGTGACGGCAAGGTTGTCCGCATCGGGCGAACCCGAAATGTCGCGAGGCCCGGCAAAATCCAAGTCACCTGAAGTGCCGATCGGATTTCTTGCAAAGGGGTTGGCTTTCCCCATGGCTGGGTGACAACGTTTCCGCCACTCCCAAACACCCGGACAGGAGGGTGTTTTCTTCTCAATTCGTTCCCCAATAACCAACCCCAATTGTTAACCAGCCGGTTCAGGGCCGGCATGTTCAAGGTCGGAATACAAAAATGAAATCCGAGCAAATTGCACTCAGCGTGGTTAATCACATATCGGCAATGGTTGCGTTTTGGCAGCCCGATCAAACGTGCGCCTTTGCCAACAGCGCCTACCTGGAGTGGTTTGGGCGAACTTCGGAGGAAATGAGAGGAATCACCCTGAAGGAGCTCTTGGGACCGATCTATGAGAAGAATTTGCCCTATATTCTCGGGGCGCTCCGGGGAGAGAAACAGGTTTTCGAACGGCAGATTCCATTGCCGAAGGGCGGCGTCAGAGAAACCATCGCAACGTACACTCCAGAAATCGTCGACGGAGTCGTACAGGGCTTCTCGGTGCATGTCGCGGATGTTACTTTGTTGCGCGATCGTGAACGTGCCTTGGAGGTGGCGTTGAAAGAAAAGGAGGAAGCCCAGGCCGAGGCGCAAACGCTACGGGGCCTTTTGCCAATCTGCGCCTGGTGCAAGAGCATTCGGGACACCAGAGATGAGTGGCACACGCTGGAAGAATACGTTTCCCGCCGCGCCGAAGTCGTTTTCAGCCACGGCATGTGTCCCACCTGCATCGCGAAATACAACCCGGCACAGCTTTAGTCCGAACCGGAGCCGTCCTTCCAACGACAGAAGAGCGCCACCCAGGGTGAGGTGGTTCAGTCTGGAGTTCCGCCCGAACAGGCAGGCTCGCCCTGTTTTTTTGTGCGGGAATGGCCTGGCGAAATCCAAATTGTCCGCCCGGGTGGGTCAAACGGCGTCGGCCGGTTCCCTCCTCGCGCCTTCGATGCGTCCTGGTCGGCCCCCAGGCCGTTTCATCCGTTCACTTCACCACCAGTTCTCCGCGCATGCCGACCATGCAGTGGGCGGGAAAGGAGCAGAGAAACGGATAGCTGCCCGGCGCCTCCGGGACGGTGAACGTCGTCTCACCCTCCCGATGGGCTCCGACGAGCGGGATGGAGGCGATGACATCTTCGGCGAGCGCCTTCGGCCGGTACTCCTCGGCCTTGGCCTGGAGCGCGGCCGTGGCATAGGCCGTCGCATCCTGGCCGTGCTTCAAGAGCACCCAGTTGTGCGCCATGACTTCTTTCGGCAGCGTGCCTTCGTTCCGGAGTTGGACACACAGTTTTTCCCCAGGATGCGCTTCAATCCGGGTGACGCTGAAACGCATGTTGTCGTTCGCAGTGATGACTACGGTTCTGACCCCTTCGTCCGCGAGGGCCGGACCGCAGAGGATTGAACCGAGGACGAGCGTGAGCGGGAGGAGACGGGAATTTTTCGTGTTCATGAAGGACTTTTGTTTTCGTTGATTCTGATCGTGGTCTCCGCGGGCGAACGGAATGATCCGTCTGCGGAGGAAATTCAAAAAACAATCCAGGCTTCGAGGTACGCGGTGTTGTTGTCGCGGGCATTGCGGCCCAGGCCGTCGTAGTTGGTCCGCGCTCCGTCGAACCGGTTGTAGAACGTGTATTGGAGGGAGAACTTGACGTTGCTTTTCGGCCAGAAGGAGGGTCCGCCGCCCTTGTTCAACGGCATGTAGTTCAGCTGCAGGATGACCCCGTCGCTCTGCGGCGAGCCCGTCTGGCTGTCGGAGTAAACCAACGCATCATGGTCTCCTCCGATGCTGAAGTACTGCACTGCGACGCCGTAGGTCTTATCGTACAGGTAGTCGGCCGAGGCTTTGAAATTCCAGAGTGTGGCGGAAGCGTTGCCGGTCAGGCCCAGCGCCTGGCTGGCGCTCCAGTTTTGCTGCTCGTGAATCCACGAGAAAAGCGCGGTCAGGTCATGCCGGCCGAAGGAGTTCTGGAATTCCGAGTCGAAGCCGACGTCCACGATTCGATCCCGGCCCTGGCTCGAGTCCCGTCCGGGATAGGTGCCGGCCGCCAGTCCGAGCGTGCCGATCTCCCAGCGGCCATTCGCGCCGACCGGTCGTTCCCAGGCTAGGCGCCAATACGGCGCCAGCCCGGCGATTTGCGTTTCGCCCCCGGGATCGACGCCGACGGATTTCTGAAAACCCGGGCCGAGCGAGCGGTAACCGCCAAAATCGAGGTACAACGAATTCGCGATCATGACGTAGGTCCCCAGGCCGGCGACCTGTTGGGACAGCCCGCCGTCGATCAGCGTCGCGGCTGCCGGCGCGGGCGCGAGACCGGAGCCGCTGAACGGAAAGCCCCACGCCGGCGTGCTGTTCCAGAGATCCTGCATCGTCGGATTGTTGTTCAGGTAAACCCCGTAGGAAACGTCCTGGCCGGAGACGTGCGCGGTGTCGGCAAAGCGCACCTCGGCGTTGTCCCAGCTCCAGCTTTTCGCGACCCCGTCGTAAGTCGTCTGGAAGAAAATCCCGATCTTGTTGACGACGGCCGCTGCGTCGGAGCCGAGCAGGCTGGTGGCGTAGGGACCGAACAGACGCCCGGAATAGAAGAGGCTCGCCTGGGTCAGAGCCCAGTTGTTGTTGTCGGCAAACTGCGGGGCCGCCCCGCCTGGCTGTGCCTTTTCCGTGCGCGTAAACGACGGCTGCAGCATGACCGCCAGCGGGGGCAGATCCGTCTGCCCGGTGCTCAAGGTATAGCCGTTCAATTTGAATTGGTGCCCGAACGACGTGAGGATCGGGAATTCGGTGTGACAAGCGATGCATTGCAGGCCCGTCTGCCGGGCGAAACTCGGCACGGCGCGGCCGATTGCGGGCATGGCCACCAGCCCCGCGAGGGCCAGAAACCACCGGGCGGTGGGGGAGTTCCCGCTTCGATGCCGACGCGGCGGGGTCCCATCCCAGCCGGTCGGCGAGGGAGACCTGATGGACTCTTGGTTCATGATTTCATCCCGTGGTGAAAAATTGCCATGCTGCAGCCGGCGCGATCAGCCGGAGTCTGACCGTGAAGCGGGCCCGCCGCCCGCCGCCGTCGCGTAGTCAAAGCGGACTGGTACCCGATCTGCGCCGTGGCGAAACCAGAATTAGGTAACCGAGTCGTTACCGGCCGGCCGGAGCGACCGATTCGGACGCCTTGGGCGAAGCCGAGCCCAGGCCCGTCACCGAGCAGAGCGAGACAACCAAAATTTTCTCCCACGCATCAGGTTCTGAATTCGCCGTTCGGGTCCGGGAGTAAACGCGGGCCCGGCGTGCTCGGGGCGCATCGACGAGCACCCGGAAGGACGACCTCATCCACCGGTTCCGGGCGACGTCAGACCATCCGGCGGGCTTTCTGCGCCCGCCTACCGGCCCCCCGCGGATGAACGAGGCCGGGATATCGGATCCGGCTTGTTCGTATGCCCGCTGCATAAATATAAAACATGTGTAAGTGCGGACAATTTTTCTCCGCAGGCTGGCGATTGAGCCGATTGATGGGTTGAATTCTCCGCGGAAAATCGCCGCCGACAAGATTTCATGCGGAAAGCGCATGCTTCCTGCTTGGTCATACTGCTAACTCATCCACCACCACCCTGTCGTGAAAGTCGCATTTCTTTCTCTGGTTTTCCTGGTTGCGGGGTCGCGGGTGTCGGCGGAAGGTCCGTTTTTTCAGTATCTGGTCCAAGCCGCTGACCACGGCGAGGCGGAGTCGCAGTTTATACTCGGCCTGGCGTATCGGGATGGCTGGCAGGGAACCGTCGAGCCGGGATCGGCCGTCGCCAAATGGAGCGACCTGGCCGCCGAACGCGATGACCGGAGACCGGCGCTCGTGCTCGGGCTGCTCCGGCGGGATGGAGCCCGGGTGGCCCGGGACGTGGCGCAAGCCGTAAAGTGGCTCAGTCTGGCGGCCGGGCAGGGCGATAGCTATGCGCAGGTGATTCTTGGGGAGATGTTGCTGGAGGGCGACGGCGTGCCGGCCGACTGGCGCAGTGGAGCGGAATGGATCCGAAAATCGGCCCGCGCCGGTTTTCCCCCGGCGCAACTCCGCCTGGGGCTCATCTATCTGGTCGGCGACGAATCAATGCCCAAAAACGAAATCGAGTCGCTGGCTTGGTTCATTACCGCGGCCGAAGCGGGCTCCAAACCAGCCGAGGAGTTTCGCGATGAGTGGACGCAGCGGCTCGGACGCGAAGCGGCCCGCCTGGCCGTTAAACGAAGCCGCACGCTTCTGGCTGAATCCGGACGAGCCAAGACCCCGCACCCGGGCTTCGCGGACAACTAACCGACCGCGCCCGGTCGGGTCGGAAATCCTCGGGCGCAGCAAGACTGCGCCCCTGCAATTTATCCGGAGATGCCGATGCTCCTGAAATGGGTTCCGGATGGCTTCCAATGCAGGTTGAGATTGACCGAATCCACCGTACATTTTTCCCTGAGGCCATGGCGGATTCGACAGTTCAATCGTCAAAGGCGCCCTGGCACCTTTGGATCGTCGGGGTGGTTTCCTTGCTCTGGAATTCCGCCGGCGGGTTGGATTTCGTCATGACTCAAACCAGAAACGCGACCTACATGAAGAGCTTCACCACGGCGCAGCTGGAATTCTTTTATGGCTTCCCTGTCTGGGTGGTGGGCGCCTGGGCCATCGGCGTAGGGGGCGGCGTCTTCGGTTCCGTCCTGCTGTTGTTCCGCCGAGGCCTCGCCGTTCCCTTTTTTGTCGCCTCGGTGCTCGGCATGATTCTCACGGACCTGTATGATTTCGTCCTGACGGATGGGCTGAAAATCATGGGCGGAGGAGCGAAGCCGCTGATTCTGAGCGGCCTCATTTTCGTGATCGGAGTGCGATTGTTGATCTACGCCCGTGCCCAGCGGCGGCGCGGCGTGCTGCATTGACTTCGGGCACCCGGCGGGCGGTCTGCCGGACGCAGAGGGCACATCTGAAACCTAGGTGCGGGCAACCGTTTCGCCTCACAACGAAAATCCGTGCGCTCCCGGCGGTTGCCCTGGCCTACCGGCCTCGCTGTTTTTGATTGTCCATGGATTTGCCAACAAGCATTTGGCTAATATCGTCAAGCGTCGGTCCCTCACCCCAACAATCCCCGAAAATGCCCCTCCACCTTCCTTTCCAGCGCCGTGGCCACACTGCCGTGACGCACGCGGCCCTTGCCCTGCTTGCCTTGCTGCCCGGCGCGATGCGCTCTGCGGAACCCGCCGCGGCCACTCCCGGCGCGCCGTTCGTGATCGGAAACTC
The DNA here is from genome assembly GCA_964477955.1 of uncultured Opitutaceae bacterium. Taxonomy (GTDB): domain Bacteria; phylum Verrucomicrobiota; class Verrucomicrobiia; order Opitutales; family Opitutaceae; genus Didemnitutus. Next base: position 75,749 of record CAYZGG010000001.1, on the reverse strand, counting down.
CGTCATCCGCGTGCTGCCCCCAACCCGGCCCGACCGCCAGTACGAGCTCATCATCGGGCTGCCAGCGTCATTCAAATCGAAACCGGCAGAGAAGTATCCCGTGGTCTTCGTCACCGACGGTTACTGGGACTTCACCACCGTTTTGGCGACGGTCGGGAACATGGTTTATGGCAAGAACGTGCCGGAGATGATTGTCGTGGGGCTGGCCTATGCGGGCGACAATCTGGACTTCGAGCGACTGCGGCAGGACGATCTCACTCCGATGACGGAAATCGGGGTACCGACCAACCCGGTGAATGGCCACGCCGCCCAGTTTCTGGAAATGATCGAGAAGACGGCGATTCCCCTGCTGGAGCGGGATTACCGGGCTGATCCGGAACACCGGTACCTGATGGGTTGTTCGCGCGGCGGGCAGTTCGCGCTTTTCACCCTGTTCACCAAACCCGACTTGTTCCAAGGTTACGTCGCAGACAGCGCCTCGATCCCGGTTTTGTGGCAGTTCGAGGGCGCATTCGCCGCCTCGGGGCGGACCGTCAAAGCGCGGGTCTTCATGAGCACCGCGGAAAACGAATGGGAGGGCTACCGCCAGAACATTCTGGCCTTCTACGACCGGATTTCGAAACGAAGCTACTTCAAGGGCGGTCTGAAATTCCATCTGACGGAGAACGTGCGTCACGCCGGCGGCAAACCCGAGTGCTACACCCAGGGCCTGCTTTACGTGTGCGAGCCGATCGCACCTGAGACCGGGGTCGCCGGCGGCTACATGACCGATCCCCAGAACCGGCCCCACTACCAGATCAACTTCTGGACCGTTGGCGCGGTGTCGCCCGCGGCCCTGAAATCCCACGAGGATTATCTCGCGAATGCAGTCGCGACCAAAAAAATCTATCATGCGGCTTCGACGCCGCCCGAGGTATCCGAACGCTATTCCACCGCGGCCCTGTTTTCCAGCGATCCGGGCGAGGCGGAAAACTTCGCGCAGGCCGACCCCGCGGTCAGGTCCGGACTCCTCCGCTACGAAGTGATCACCGTGCCGGGCGGTCCGGCCGTCCGACCGAAATAGCTCTCCGAGTGAAGACGCGTTGCTCCGCTGGTTGAAACAGGCGGAGCGCGCCTCTTGCCCACCGGCAATTCAAGGCTGCGCCGGTCCCGTTTTGCGTCTGGCTTGCCGCGCTGGGTTTGCCGAATCTTGCGGTGACCACAATCGGTTGGCGTTAACGCATCGGGATTTTCGGTTGGAACGGGTCCTGCTAGAGACGGGCGAACGCCGGACGTTGGTCTCGTGCGAAGTTGATGTTTTCAGCCAGCAACTTCAGCGGGAATCGCGGACGGTCTTTACTTGCGCATGAAATTTCCGGACCAAATCATTTGTCTCTCTGGCCCGCTGCGCGCACTCCCGCTCCGTCCGTCAGGCCCGCGCGCACCGGATTCGGCGCACCGGCACGCATGAAAAACGAACAGCGGCGGCCCCCCATCCTCTCCATTCAGGTGCTGCGGGCGCTGGCCGCGCTGATGATCGTTCTGCTGCATACCCTGCTCGAGGCGAAGTCGATTCACTTCCTGCCCCAGATTCGACTTGATCGATCCTCGACTCTCAACATGGGGGTGGATTTGTTTTTCGTCATTTCAGGTTTTGTCATCGCCCTGTCATCAACCGATCTTTTTCAGCAGGCCGGCGGGGCGCGAAGATTCCTTCTGCGGCGCATGGCGCGCGTCATCCCCCTTTATTGGACCGCCACGACGTTGTTCCTGATCGTCATGTTTTTCTCACCCGATGTGCTGCACAGCGAGGCGGGGTCGCGATGGGACGTGCTCCGATCGTATTGTTTCATTCCCTACGGTCCGGACCTTTCACCCGTTTATAAACTGGGCTGGACCCTCAACTACGAAATGTTTTTTTATGTCTGTTTCGCTTCGGTCCTGTTCCTGCCCCGCGTCCGGGCCGTGGTCGGTCTGACCATCCTGTTCTGGGGCCTGACCGTGGCCGGCATGGTGTTCCGGCCGGAAAACAGCATGCTTCGGTTTTGGACGGGATCCATCATCCTCGAGTTCGTCATGGGCGCGTGGATCGGCCTGGCATTTGTCCGGCAGATCAAGATTTCCCGATTCTGGGCGGCCACGGTGATGACACTGGCCGTCGCGCTCGTTCTTTCCGGGGTTTGGTCGGACCCGGGGGGCTTGCTCGGGCGGAGCCTCTGCTGGGGACTGCCCGGAGCTCTGTTTGTCGCAGGCAGCACTTTGGGCGATTTCACCGCCAACTTTGCCGGCCTGACGCCTCTCGTCTACCTCGGGGATGCATCGTATACGCTCTACCTTTGCCATCCCTTCACCCTCCGTCTGGTCAAGGAAGTCTGGCTGCATACCACGCCGTTTTCCGGAGCGGGACTCCTCGGTTACCTGCTCGGTTCCCTGACAACCACCGTCGTCGTGGCTTGCCTGGTCCATCGTTACTTCGAACGACCACTGACCCGGCTTGTCCAGAATCTGTTCGGGGTCGACGGGAGACAACCGGTCGGATCGACGGGATTGCCTGAATCCGGGAGATGAATCGCAAGGGTGAACGGCTCCCGGAATCAAACCGCTCCGCACTGATCGCACAGTCCGGATCGCGTGACAGGGCCACTTGGCAAGGTGCCAATTTGCCTCTGCCGGCCAATGTGGCCACGGGTTTGCCCCGCGACGGGTCCGGGCATAAAGCCCCGATCATAGGCAAACTGCTGCACGGTCGACCACGTTCGCGGTTTGACTAAAAGCCAAAAACAACGTGAGTTTCAGCGGAAGACGGCAGCGCTTCTTCAACGAAACCGAGCGCAGCTTACGGAAACAAACGCCCCAACAAATCCGTGATCCATTTGTTCCCTCGCTCATGGTTGCCCGTTTTCCTTGCGCTGATTCTGTCGCCTGGGCTTGGCGCGGCCGAAAGCCAGGCCGTGGACCCCGTCTTGCTCAGCGGACTCAAGGTGGCCCCGGTGGGCGGGTTGGAGGCGTGCTTTGACGTGTGGTATTCCAACCGGCTCGGGCACCCGGAAATTAAAGCGGAAGTGAGTGCAAAGATTTTGGCCGAAACAAAAAATTTCGGGGAAGTGCTCGATACCGAGGTGGTCGCGATTCAATCAATTTCCAAACGCATCACGCGCTACTACGTGGCGGTCTATTTCGCGCGCCGGCCGGTTTGGATCCGGATCGACCGTTACACGCTCCGCGACCGGTGGTTTTTCCTGCCGTTCAAATACTCGTTGGAGGCCGACGAAATTTTGCCCGGCTTTATCACCGACCTCGTGCCGTGACGGACCGCAGTGGTCATGCACCGGTCCAGCCAGCGGTGGCTCTGAGCCGATTTATTGAGTGCGGAAGGCCTTATTTTTTCGCAGCGGTACTCTGGGTCCGCGCCGGTCACCGCATCCGATCCGCCTTGCGATTAACCGGCCCGTCCCGAAACTACGAGGCCTGCTCAGGCCTCTCATTCCGTCCGCCATGACTAGCTCCACCTTGGTATCTTCCGGCCGTGTGATCGTCGCTGTTTCTTGCCTTCTCACGACCGTCCTCGGCGCCGCGGGAAGCGGTACCGAGCCGGCGTTCCGGCAATGGGCCCAGCGCCCCCCGATGGGCTGGAACAGCTGGGATTGCTTCGGCACGACCATCACGGAGGCGCAGACCAAGGCGCAGGCCGATTTCTTCGCGGCGCAACTCAAGCCCCATGGCTGGGAATACATCATCGTCGACGCGGAATGGTACGAACCCGGCACGAACGGTTACGGTTACCACGAGGGCGCCCCGCTGACGATGGACGGCTTCGGGCGGCTCCTGCCCGCCCCGAACAAGTTTCCTTCGGCCGCCGGCGGTGCCGGCTTCAAGCCGCTCGCCGATTATGTGCATGGGCTGGGTCTGAAGTTCGGCATTCATCTCTTGCGCGGCATCCCGCGCCTCGCGGTCAGCGGCAATCTCCCGGTCGCGGGCACATCCTACCATGCCCGGGACATCGCCAACCCGGCGAGCATCTGCGACTGGAACCCCGACATGTACGGTGTCGACGTTTCGAAACCGGGAGCGCAGTCCTACTACGACTCGGTGTTCGCGCAGTTTGCGGCGTGGGGCGTCGATTACGTGAAGGTCGACGACATTGCGCGCCCGTACCACCAGAACGAAGGCGAGATCGAAGCGATCCGCGCCGCCATCGACCACTGCGGCCGCCCCATCGTGCTGAGCCTCTCGCCGGGCGAGACGGCGCTGTCCGCCGCCGTACACGTCCGCGCCCACGCCAACCTCTGGCGGATCAGCGACGATTTCTGGGACACATGGTCGTCCCTGCAGGAGCAGTTCGCCCGCCTGGCCAACTGGAATCCTCACCGCCGGCCTGGCGCCTGGCCCGATGCCGACATGCTGCCGCTCGGCCGACTGGCGCTCGGAGAACGCACCACGCGCTTCACCCCCGACGAGCAATACACCGTCATGACGCTGTGGTCGATTGCCCGCTCGCCGCTGATGTATGGCGGCGACCTGACGAAGACCGACGCCTTCACGCTCGCGCTCCTGACCAACGACGAAGTGCTGGCCGTCAACCAGCGCAGCGAGGACAACAGCCCGCTCTTTTCCCGCGACGACCTGGTGGCGTGGGTGGCCGATGTCCCGGGTATGGGGGAGAAATACCTCGCCGTGTTCAACACCCGCGGACCCGTTTCGCTGGCGCCCACGCATGCCGCGTTCCGCAGTGACAAGCTGAGCCCCGCCACACCCGGCCGCGGCACTGAGATCGACGTCGTCCTCAACGGCGCCACACGTCTGGTGCTTTTGGCGGAGAATGCCGGACACGACAACAATCGCGACCTCGCGCTGTGGATCGATCCGCGGGTGGTGCTGGCCGACGGGACCGAACGAAGCCTCCTCGACCAGCCATGGCTGCGGGCCGAGGCGCTCTGGGACCAGGTTTCCACGACCGAAACGCCGGGCGCCAAGCCGCTGTCGCACTTGGGCCGCCCGGTGCTGCATGGCATCGGCGTTCACGCCAAGTCCATAATCGACTACGCGCTGCCGGCCGGCGCCGTCCGGTTCCGTTGCCGGGCCGCGCTCGACGACGAAGCCGCGATGCCGGGCCGCGAAGGCGCGGTGCGGATGTCCGTTTTTGTCGGCGGACCGGGCGGGGACCTCGACCGGCCTGGTCTGCCCGTGACCGTGAAGTTGTCCGAGCTCGGTTTCGACGGCGAGGTCGCCATCCGCGACCTTTGGACGCACCGTGAGCTCGGCCAATTCAGCGGGACGTTCGCTCCGCTCATCAACTGGCACGGCGCCGGGCTCTATCGGATCCGCCGGGCGCCCTGAGCCGGACTCATGCAGTTGCGCATGATTTCTCTGCGAACTTGCGCTCTTGAAAGGTGGAGCCCGACCTCCGGGCGGGCTGATGCGGTCACGCAACGAAAACCGGCCCGGAGGTCCGGTTCTACCTTATTCCAACTGCATGATCCCGGCCGAAGCTGGCGGCCGCCGGGAAGGAAACGAGCGGCGAGGGTGCCGCAATCCGGATTTTCCGGACAGCGGAGGAGGAACATCGGTTTCACCTGGACCGGTGCGAACCGCCCACGCCGGTCAGGCCGGTCAACTCTCAGCCCAGAGCGCTATCTCGTCGCATCGGCCGCGGCGTCAAACCTGCAAATTTTGAATGGCGATCTGCGATTCCTGAGGCGGGTTCTTGAATCCTCCCTTGATGCCCTTTTGCATCCGAGGCATTAAAATGCCGTCGCGGAACTGCTCCCAGCTCTTTTTCGATTCGTGAATCGCGACGATCGTCCAGCCATCGGACGAGGGACCCGCGGCGTGGAAGATCTGGCCTTTCGGCAGCTTGGATTTTCCGGGATGGACCGCCGCGACAGAGGCCGCGTATTGTTTTTTCGTGCCACCGGGGAAATGATGGATGATCGCGAAGGGTTTCAGGGATGATTTTTTTGCGGGCATGGGGATGTTTTTTTGGGGTTGAGGCGGAGAGCGCAGCGTTGCCGAGCGTCCGGTGAGTTTTAGGAAGGGTCGCCGACCGGGTCAACCCGCATCGCCGTCCCGTGCGCCGGTCGCGCGAACTTTTTTTCGTGTCAACGCGTGGCCCCGAAACCCGGTTCCGACCCAACCCGGCCCGCTCCGTCGGGAATTGGCCGCCGTGCGTTTATATTTCGCAAAACCCGGGAAGCGGACAATCGGCTTCAATGTCGGCCGATCACGCCGCCTACTTGAAACTGATCCAGTCCAGCTCGACCTGGGTATTTCCCGTCTGCGTGACCACAAGATCGTGAACCCCTGGCGGAACATTTTGCACCGGGGAATGAATGATCGTCCAAGCGGACCCCGCTCCGATCTCAACCCGGCCGAGCACGGGACCATCGGGCTGGTCCAAACGGATTTCAATCGCGCCTCCCTTGGCGGAAACCGCCCGCACCTCCACCGTCCGCAGATCGCGCTGCCCAAACCCGACTCCATTGAACCGGACCCACGAGGAGGCTCCGGCCAGCGAGATCTTCCACCCCTCGTGCGGGTTGGCCGGATTGAGGAACGACACCGCCTCGCCGTCACCGCTGGTCGCGCTGTAGCGGTCGATTTGGATTTTGCTTTTCGCCGCCACCACGCCGACTCCCCGCAGAGTCGGAATGACCTTCCTGATCGTGCCGTCGGCATTGAAGAACAGCGCGTCGGCGCGGATGGATCGGTTCTTGTCGAAATCGGGGGACAAATCCTTGTCGTGGTAGAAGAGGTACCACTGGCCCTGGTACTCGACGATGGAATGATGCACCGTCCAGCAACCGCTGGGCGATTCATCCAGAATCACGCCCGCCGGTTTGAAAGGCCCCAGCGGATGTTCGCTCGTGGCGTATTCCAGCCGTTCGGTTTTGTGCTCAGCATGCGGATAGGTCAGGTAATAGATTCCCTTCCGCTCAAAGACAAATGGCCCCTCCAGCAATCCCTGGGCGGGCAGATTCTCGACCACGCGGGGCGGAGCATCCAGCTCCAGCAGATTGTCCTTTAGCTTCGCCACAAAAATCTGGCGCCGGGAGTAGAACAGGTACGCGCTGCCATCATGGTCGATGAACACACACGGATCGATCCCCTGCACGCCGGCCACCGGCCCGGGCTCCGGCTTGAACGGCCCGGTGGGCCGGTCCGCAATGGCCACCCCGATGGCGAATTTTCCGGCTTTGGCGATCGCCGGGAAAAAGAAATAGTACCTCCCGTTTTTGAAAACGCAGTCCGGCGCCCACATGCTGTAGGAAGTGGGATCGACCCAGTCGACCGCCGTCTGGCTGACGATGACGCCGTGATCCTTCCAGTCGGTCAGATTCTCAGAGGAGAAAACATGGTAGTCCTCCATGCAAAACCAACCCGGGCGGCCCTTCCCCGGCACGACGGGGATATCGTGCGAGGGATAGACATAAATTTTGCCGTCAAACACCCGCGCCGTCGGATCGGCGGTAAACTGATCCATGATGAGCGGATTGGTGCCGAACGCGGTGTTGACCTGAAACAATCCTGCCACACCGGCTGCCAGAAGGTAACGTTTGAGGCGTGTCATCGTCTGTCCCATGGCAGCGAATGCCGTGCGGGAGTCGACCGAAAACATCCCTGACCCCGTCGCGGCCGGACATCCCGATCCTTTGGCCTTGGGGAGCTTCAGCCGGCGTCTTCAGCCCTTCAATGGGCGGGACTGGTCCGGGTCTGGTGCGCGACGATCAGGGTGAAGAAGCAGAGAATAAGATTCTGGAGAGGCAATTGCAGCGGTGTGGGCAAGGTGTAGATGAGAATGACGGCCGGCCCCCAGACGCCGATGTTCGCGATCAGCACGGGCAGCACGCGCCGCCCATACCAGCGCGGCGCGCGCAGATCCGTGAACGCCACCGCCCATCCACCCCGCGGATCCGCTGCCTGGTAGATGGCCGCCGTCACCGGGACCGCGAAGAGCGGACAATAGACGAACTGGTCGAATACCAGCTTGGCCGCAATGGTCGCGAAACCGTGTCCGGATCCGAACAGGAGCGCCTCGAGGCGGTAGAAGCAATCAATCTCAAATCCCTTGTAAGCCCAAAAAAGCGTCAACACCACGCCCTGGTTCAATGGATGATCGCGTTCCGCCCGCGGGTTGTTCGATCCGTAACGCAGATACAGGAACGGCAGAACCCCGCCGCAGAGCCCCGTCGAAACAATCGCGAACCCGAAACCCGCACTTTGCCGAAAGGCCGCCAGTCGCGCCAGGCCGTCATGCACCGCTGGAACAGCGAAGTACCCGAGGACCAGCGCCAGCGCCGCCGCCTGCAGGACAAGCCCGGGCACCAGGTTGGCCCTCGCCCCGTGCAGGCCGGACTGCCATGGAGCGCTCACTAGGGTGTTGGTGGACATGAAGCGGTCATTCGTAACGCGTTCCATCGCTCGGTTGCGAGCGAGTTCTGCGGGAATTGAGGCGGAAAAGCGGCCCCGCCCCGGAACTTCTTTTCAGTCCTCCGATCAGGCAATTGCCTTGACTATCTAGGCTTCATGCTTAGATGATCTAGGCTATGGCTGAATTGCTCTCAGGCACCCTCGATTTGCTTGTGCTCCGGGTTTTAAATTCCGGAGCGCTTCATGGGTTTGGCATCGGCGAGAGAATCAGAATGCTTTCCAAAGAGGCGCTCATCGTCGAGGAAGGCTCGCTTTACCCGGCGCTCTACCGTATGGAGGCGAAGGGGTGGATTCAGGCCGAATGGGGCCAGTCGGAGAGAGGCCGCAAGGCGAAACTTTATTCGCTGACGAAAGATGGCCAGAGGCAGCTGGACCATGAACAGCATTGTTGGAAGGAAATGACTGTAACGATTGGCCACATCCTGAAAAACGCCTAGTTCTGGGATGAGCCGGTTTCGACATCTCCAGTCCCGCTTGCTGGCTTCGTTTCGGAAACGAAAGCTCGAAGCGGAGATGGCGGCGGAAATGGAGCATCACCTGGAGTTGCGCATCGAGCGCAACATCGCCGATGGCATGACGCGGGATGAAGCGCGTTTCGACGCGCTGCGGCAATTCGGCAACGTGGCGAGCATTCAGGAGCGGGCGCGCGAGCAGCATCGCTGGGTGTGGACGGAGCAGCTGGCAAAAGATCTCCGCTTTGCCGTCCGGTCGCTGTGGAACGCTCCCGGATTCGCTGTGGTTGCGCTCCTCACCTTGGCGGTCGGGATCGGGGCCAATACCACCATCTTCAGTTGGATGCGCCCGCTGTTGTTGGATCCGCTGCCCGGGGCGGCGGATTCCACGCGGCTGGTCGCCGTGGAGAATTTCGCCGTTTCCGGCGAGGCGAGAGTCGAGCCGCTCGCCTCCTCGTTCCTCGATTTTCGCGACTACCGTGATCTCTTGAAACTGCTGGACGTGACCGCGATGTCGCGCGGGGCACTGGCCGTCGGCGACGAACGCAGCAGCGAGCGCATCTGGTGCGAATTGGTTTCCGGAAATTTCTTCGATGTCCTCGGATTGTCGCCGGAAGTGGGCCGCTTCTTTTCCGCCGATGAACGCAATGACGCGCAAAATACCCACCCCGTCGCCGTGATCAGCCACACCTTCTGGCAGACGCACTACCGCTCAAGCCCGTCGGCCCTGGGCTCGACGCTGCGGATCAACCGCGTGCCGTTCACGATCATCGGCGTGGCGCCCGAACGTTTCCATGGTACCCAAACCGGACTCGACTATCAGATCTGGATGCCGCTGACGATGTACGGCCAGGTGACCCACACCGGCGAATGGATGTTGAAGGATCGCAACACCCGGAATTTCACGATGCTGGCGCGGCTCAAGCCGGGCGTATCCGTTGAACAGGCTCGCCATGAGGCCGCGGCGCTCGCGAACTTCATGGCCGGAGCCAATGGTGACGAGGACAAGGGCGTCGGCGCTACGGTCCTGCCGCTGTGGCAGGGGCATTTTGGACTTCAAAACCTCCTGCTGAAGCCGGTGACCATTCTGATGGCGGCTTGCGGGGTGTTCTTGCTCATCGTCTGTGCCAACGTGGCGAATCTACAGCTGGCGCGCGCCACGGCACGGCAAAAGGAGTTTGGCATCCGTCTCGCGCTGGGGGCCGGTTCAGGGCGCCTCGTGCGCCTGCTGTTGACCGAATCGCTGGTGCTCGCGCTGGGGGGATCGGTCGTGGGCTTGTCGATCGCCCGTTGGCTCGGTGGGGCGCTAGGCTGGCTGCTGCCGGCCATCGCCATTCCATCGATGCATGAACCGCCGTTTGACGGTCACGTTCTTGTTTTCACCGTGCTGTTGGCGGTGACCGTCGCGACGCTCGCCGGAATCGCCCCGGCCTTGCAGGCCGCGCGCTCGAACGTCAATGAGACCCTGAAAGACGGCGGTCGCAGTGGGGCGGCCGGGGTGCGATCGCATCGCCTGCGCGGGTTGTTGGTCACCGCGGAAGTGTCTCTGGCCGTGGTCGCGCTCGTCGGGGCGGGCATGTTTCTCAGGAGTTTTCACGCCTCCATTCTGATGACGCCCGGGTTCTCGCCCGAAGGCCAGGCCCTGACGCAGTTCAATCTTTCCACCGCCGGCTACACTCAGCAACAAGCCGATTCCTTTTGCCAGCGAATGACCGAAGCGCTCAACCGTCACCCTGGCGTGACCGCGGTCAGCTACGCCGACACGGTCCCGCTCGGGTTCTACGGCGGGAACTGGGAGACGATCGAAGTCGAGGGCTATCACCCGGCTCCCGGCGAAAACATGAAGATCTATCGTAATATGATTGGTCCGGGGTACTTCGAGGTCATGAAGATTCCGCGGATCGACGGGCGCGATTTTGATCTGCGGGACGGGCCCACGGCGCAGCCCGTGATGATCGTCAGCGAGGAATTCGTCCGGCAGTTCGTTCCCCACGGCGCCGCGATCGGACGCAAAGTGCATGGCTGGGGCCGGTGGTTTACCATCGTCGGCGTCGTCAAGGACATCAAAATCCACTCCGTCAGCGAAGCCGCGCCGCCGTTCTTCTATATCCCCATCCGCCAGGAATATCGCCCGGAATACGGACTCACGTTTCACATCCGCACCAGCGGCTCGGTGGCGGAGGCGATTGGCGCGGTCCGCCGGGAGGCCGCGTCCATCGATCCAGCTTTGACGTTGTTCGATGCGCAACCGATGACCGAGTACATTGCGGGGTCGTTGTATGGGCAGAAGGTTGCCGCCATCATGCTGAGCGTGCTTGGTTCCCTGGGGCTGGCGCTGGCCGTGATGGGGCTCTACAGCGTAATGGCCTACGCCGTGGCGGAGCGGACCTGCGAAATCGGGATTCGCGTCGCCCTCGGGGCGCAGCCGCGCGATGTGATGACGATGGTGATGCGGCAAGGTCTGCGCCTGGTGGCCGCCGGATTGTTCACCGGATCGATCGTGGCCGCACTGCTGGCGGGGTTGACCTCAGCCATGTTCCCGGCCCTTCGCCCGGCCGATCCGATGGTCTACGCGACCACCGCGTTGTTCACGATCGCAGTGGCCGTGGTTGCCATCGTGATTCCGGCTTGGCGAGCGTTGCGCGTGGATCCGATGGTCGCCTTGCGCAATCAGTGAACCGCGGCCGCGTTTTTCACCCGCGACATGAATGACGGCGCGGCGGTTGCCCGCCGCCCACCGGGCATATCTGGCCCGAAGTCTGGACCGCCGGGACGTCAGCACAGTCCCGCTGCATCGGGTCGGTGCGCCGATCAGTCAATCGCGTTCCGGCAGTCCAAATGCTACGGGGAATACCTAGCGCGCCAATGTAGTGGGTTTAAGCCGAATTGCCTTTCCAGGAAGGAAAGAAGCGGACGAAGGAGATGGATACAATTTCCAGAAAGACGCGGAAGAAGGCCAATCTGGGTGAATTACTCTCTGCTACCTCCTGTGAAATGCATTGGTTTCAATTCGGGCTGCGCTTTACCCGATTTCCCGGCGCGAGCACTTCCAGCTCGTCGCGGATTTGGGCGACCAGCGCGAAGGAGTGCAGGCGGGCGCTCGAATCGTAGATTGCCGCGGTCACCATGAGTTCGTCCACCTCGGTGCGCTGGAGAAAGGCTGTCAGACCGCGTTTCACGGTGGCGGGGGAGCCGATCACTGCTTCCCGGAAGGCGTGCTCGACTCCCGCCCGCTCCAGCGGCGACCAGAGACCGTCCATGCTGTCGACCGGCGGCGGCAGCGGTCCGGGCTGACCGCGGCGGAGCAGGACGAAGCTTTGCTGGAGCGACGTCGCCAGGCGTGCCGCCGCTTCGTCAGTGTCGGCGGCCACGACTCCGATTGCGGCCATCGCCCAGGGTTGCGCCAGGGCGGGGGAGGGACGAAAATCGTGGCGATAAATCGCCAGAGCCTCTTCCAGGTGGTCGGGAGCAAAGTGGGACGCAAAGGCAAAGGGCAAGCCGAGTGCCGCGGCCAGCTGTGCACCGAACAGGCTTGAGCCGAGCACCCAGATCGGCACCGCCAGACCGGCGCCGGGCACGGCCTGCACCGCCTGCCCCGGAACCACCGGCCGGAAATAGGCCTGCAGTTCCTGCACATCCTGCGGAAAGGTGTCCGCCGCGTTGACGCCCCCGCGGCGGAGGGCCCGGGCCGTGAGCTGGTCGGTGCCGGGCGCGCGCCCCAAACCAAGGTCGATGCGCCCGGGAAAGAGCGATTCGAGCGTCCCAAACTGCTCGGCAATCACCAGCGGGGCGTGGTTCGGCAGCATGATGCCGCCCGCGCCGACGCGAATGCTGGTCGTGCCGGCCGCAACGTGGGCGATGGCGAGCGAGGTCGCCGCGCTCGCGATCCCGGGCATGTTGTGATGCTCGGCCAGCCAGAACCGGCGATAGTTCAATCGCTCCGCGTGCCGCGCCAGCTCACGCGAGCGATTCAGCGCGTCGGCGGCCGTGCCACCTTGCGGGATGTTGGAGAGATCGAGGACAGAAAAGGGAACCATTCCCTGACAGTGTGCAGATGCGTCAGCTTTGCCAGCGGCCGCGAAAGTAATGCGTTCCGCCGCGTTGAATTCCTGCCCCGATTTGGTGAGAGACAATTTGCCGCTGGCACAATGGTCCTTTCTCGGTTGTTTTGGGGGCCTTCCGCTAATACCATGACCGCCCCCTCATCGTCCCCCTCCGGCGCCGCTTTTGGCGCCCTCGAAACAACCGCACCGCTCGGCCCGGTCGAAATCGACTCCCGCGCCCACGCCCTGCTCGCATGGCTTTCGCTCGAGGAAAAACTGGGCTTGATGGATGGCGACACGCCCTTCTGGCCGGGCCTCGCGGAAATGATGGCGCCGGGCGGGTACGCCAGCCGGCCTTGGGTCGCGGGCGCCGTGCCGCGGCTCGGGATTCCCGGGGTGCGCTTCGTCGACGGCCCGCGTGGCATCATCATGAAAGGAGCGACCACCTTTCCGGTTTCCATGGCGCGCGGCGCCTCGTGGGATCCGGCGCTGGAAGAACGGATCGGCGACGTGATTGGCAAGGAATTGCGCGCGCTCGGCGGCAATTTCTTTGGCGGAGTCTGCATCAACCTGCTGCGTCATCCCGCCTGGGGACGCGCGCAGGAGACGTACGGCGAAGATCCGAGGCACCTCGGCGCGCTGGGGGCCGCGCTGGCCCGCGGCGTGCAGGGACATGTCATGGCCTGCGTGAAACATTACGCCCTCAACTCAATGGAAAACGCCCGGTTCAAACTCGACGTCACCATTGATGACCGCGCCCTGCACGAGGTTTATCTGCCGCATTTCAAGGCCGTCGTGGACGCCGGAGTCGCCGCAGTGATGAGTTCCTACAACAGCATGAACGGGGAATGGTGCGGACAAAACCGCCCTCTGCTCACCGGCATCCTGAAGGAGCAATGGGGTTTCCAAGGTTTTGTCATGACGGACTTCATCTTCGGCATGAGGGACTCGCTCAAGACGGCGCTCTCCGGTCAGGACATTGAGATGCCATTCAGCATGCGTTTCCATCGCGAGTTGAAGTCGCTGGTGCAGGGCGGCGAGGTGCCGCTCAGCCGGATCGACGATGCCGCTCTGCGCATTTTGCGCCAGCAGGTTCGCTTCGGTCAGGGACGGGATCCGGCCGCCTATCCGCGCGAGATCGTGGGTTGCGCGGCGCATCGTCAGCTCGCGCGCGAGGCCGCGGCCAAGAGCATCGTGCTGCTCAAAAACGACGGCGCCGTTCTGCCCCTCTCGCCAACCGCACGTGTCGCACTCATCGGCAAGCTGGCAGCGGTGCCCAACACGGGCGACGGTGGGTCCAGCAACACCCAGCCCGAGCATGTGGTCACGCCCCTCGAAGGCCTGCGCAGTGCGCTGGGTTCCGAGGCGATCGCGTACGACGACGGCGGCGACCCGGCGCTTGCCGCGGGGGCGGCGGCCCAGGCGGAATATGCGGTGGTCGTGGTCGGGTTCACGCATGAAGACGAAGGGGAGTACATTCCGCCGGACATGATTCCGATGTTCGCGCCGACGTTCCCGCCGCCGGCTCCGGACGAGGAGGCGATTGCCCGCAAGATTCTTCCCGGACACGGTCAGCAGGCCGGCGGCTTTTCCCCCGGCGGCGACCGCGAACGACTGACGCTGCATCCCCGCGACGAACAATTGATCCAGGCGGTGGCCGCGGCAAACCCGCGTACCATCGTGGTGCTGATGGTCGGCAGTGCGGTGATCACCGAGGCCTGGCGCGACCAAGTGAATGCCATTTTGGTGCTGTGGTATCCGGGCATGGAGGGAGGCCACGCCCTGGCCGATGCGCTGCTCGGCCGGGTCAATCCGGCCGGCCGTCTGCCCTGCACGTTTCCGCGGCGCGCCGAGGATCTGCCGTATTTCGACCGCGATGCCACCCAGATCACCTACGATCTGTGGCACGGTTACCGGAAACTGGCGCGCGACCGCACCGTGGCCGCTTTCCCTTTTGGCTACGGCCTCAGCTACACGACGTGGAAGCACGCCAATCTGCAGATCGCCAAGCCAGAACTTGCGGCTACGGAAACGCTCCAGGCCACGGTCGAGGTCACGAACACCGGCACGGTGCCCGGCGACGAAGTGGTGCAGCTCTATGTTTCCGCTCTGGGTTCGCGAGTTGAGCGGGCCGAGCGCGAGTTGAAGGCGTTTCTCCGCGTCTCACTTGACCCGGGCGAAACGCGCACGATTGCCTTGAGCGTGCCCGTGGCTGACCTGGGTTACTACGATAGGGCGCGAGGCTGGGTCATCGAACCGATCGAGTATGTTGTCGCCATTGCCCGCCACGCGCAGGATCAGGCGGGACTGACCGCGCGGTTCCGATTGCGGTGAAACTTCCCATCCTGGAAAGTAGAGTTGAAACGCGAAGGCCGCGAAGAGCGCAGGGAAAAGGACCCCGGTGATTCAAACCTCTGTTTCCTCCGTTATCTCCTGTGCAAATGGATTTCCAGATCGGTTTGATTTTACAGGAGGAAGCGAAGGGAATGGAGAGAGGGATACAATTTACAGGAGGACACGGGACCACGCAGTTGAACTGAAGTGAAACCGGACCTCCCTGTTTGGGCCGGTTTGCCTTGCGTGCCGGCATCAGTCCGTCGGGAGGTCGGGCTCCACCTTTCGGAAAAACAGGTTCACAGGGAAATCGGGCCGACTGCGTGAGTCCGTCTCAGCGGTTGACCAGTTTCGCGGGCAGCCTCAGGACGGCCAGCCCGCCGACGGCCAGGATCGCGGCAAGCACGAACATGCCGCTGCGGTTGTCGTGGGTCGCATCCTTCAGATAGCCGACGATCACCGGGCTGGCGAAGCCGGCGAGATTGCCGATCGCATTGATGCCTGCGATGCCGGCGGCGGCACCGGTGCTTTGCAAAAAAGCCGTGGGCAGCGACCAGAGATTCGGCGCGGCTCCGAGAACGCCCGCGGCCGCCACGGCCAGAAAACCGATCGCAATGGCCGTGTTCTGCGCCATGAGCGCCGCGCCGGCGAGGCCGACCGCCCCGACAAAAGCGGGCAGGGCGACATGCCAGCGCCGCTCCCGGCGGGCATCGGCGCTGCGCCCCAACGCCACCATGGCCAGGACGGCCACCAGATACGGGATCGCACTCAACCAGCCCACGTGGAAGTTTCCCTTGATCCCCGTCGCGGCAATCAGCGTGGGCATCCAGAAGGCCAGCCCATAAAGCCCAGCCATGAGGGCGAAGTAGACCAGACACAACAGCCACAGCCGGAGATCCCGGAAGGCGGACGCCGTCGAGTTCGGCCCGTGTTTGGTCGACTCGTTGCGGGCCATGTTGCGCTCGAGCCGCAGCTTTTCCTCTGGCGTCAGCCAGTGCGCATCACGGATGCCGTCGTCCAGGAAAAACCAGACCACGACCCCAGCCACCACCGAGGGCACCGCCTCCAGCAGGAACATCCATTGCCAGCCATGGAGGCCGGCCCTCCCATGCGCGTGATCCATGATCCAGCCGGAAAGTGGATTTCCGAAAATCGCCGACAACGGGATCGCCGTCATGAAGATCGCGGTGACCTTCGCAAAGCGCGCGGAAGGAAACCAATAAGTGAGATAGAGGATGATTCCCGGGTAAAACCCGGCCTCGGCGACCCCCAGCAGGAAGCGCAGGAGGTAGAACAGCTTGACCGATTGGGTGAACGCGAAGAGGCCGGAGACCAGCCCCCACGTGACCATGATGCGGGCGATCCACCGTCGGGCACCCACCCGTTGCAGAATCAGGTTGCTCGGGACTTCGAAGGAAAAGTAGCCCAGGAAGAATATGCCTGCGCCGAAACCGTAGACGCTTTCACTAAAGCCGAGTTCACCGGCCATCTGCAGTTTGGCGAAACCGAGGTTGACCCGGTCCAGATACGCCACGCCGTAGCAAAGCATGAGCAACGGAACCAGGCGCCAGAAAACCTTGGCGTAGACTCTGTCGTCGTCGGCGGAGGAGGAGAGGGTCGGAGGTGCCAAGACAAACCGGGGTTCACCCGAGAATCTCGCGAACCCGGCCGAAGCCAATCCCGAAACACCCGGCAGATAAATCTCACAGGAGGACCCCGCGCGCGCGGAGGAAGGACCCATCTGGGTGAATCAAATCTCCGTTTTCTCCGTTACCTCCTGTGCCAAGGAATTGGTTTCAAAGCGGAATGATTTTACAGGAGGACGCAGAGAATGAATTTGGTTTGGTTGAATTGAATCTCTGCTACCTCAGCGAACTTCTGTGCAAATGTCTTGGTTTAATCGGGACATTTCTACAGGAAGACGCGGAGATCGCAGAGGGAAAACCAATCTGCGCGAATCAAACCTCTGTTTCTCCGTTCTCTCCTGTGCCAATGTATTGGTTTTGAGTCGGATTGATTTTACAGGAGGAAACGAAGGGGACGGAGGAGCTGGATACAATTTACGGGAGGCCGCAGAAGACCAATTCAACCTGCGTGAATTGACTTCTTTGCTGCCTTAGCGAGCTCCTGTGTCACTGTGTTGTCTTGGGCCGGATTGAATAAATCTCTGTTTGTTTCGTTATCTCCCATGCAATCAGTTCAGCCTGACCCTGCCCGCCGTTCAATCTGCACAGTGCAACTCCGCCGCGGCCCCTCATGATCGGTCATTTTCTTAGGAAGAGCTCGGCCCCATGGGCAGGCCGGGTTCGGCCGGAAGGGTCACACGGAAGATCGTGCCGGCGGAGCCCGAGGCGTCGAGCACGAGACATGCTCCGATCTGGCGGGCGAGAAGTTGGCTGATGGCCAGGCCCAAACCCGTGCCACCGGCCCGTCCGGAGCATCCGGGCTCGAATAGATGTTCGCGCAGCTTCGGTGAAATCCCGGGCCCCGTGTCCTTCACCAGCAGCGTAACCTGAGTGGTGTCACGCTGGAATGAAACCGTAACCTGGCCGGAGGGAGCACTGGCCTCGATCGCATTCTGCACCAGGTTACTGGCGATCAAACAAAGGATGCCACCACGCTGGCTGTCGAAATTCTCGGGGAATCCGCCGGTGACCTCGAGCAGCACGCCTTTGCTGGTGGCGGACGCAGCGTTGCGCCGCCGGACAATGCTCGCCAACTCGAGACCCGTCAGCTCGTAGCTGGCGGACGACGCACGGTCGCCCAAAAGTCCGACGATCTCCTCGATCATCAATTGCATCTGGTCGGCATAGCCGGCGGCGACAGTCCAGCCGGCCGCAGTGGCGTTCTCGGGCGCCGCCGTCAGCACCCGCAAGCCCGCGACCGATCCCTGCAGGCCGTGAACGAGGTGGGACGTGAGCTGGCCGAGGGCGGAAGTCTTGGCCGCGAGCGTGAGCTCAAGGTTCGCACGCTGGAGCCTTGCGCTGCGCTCGGCGATCGTTCCCTGGGCCCGGGCGAGCAACGCGTAGGCTGTTCCCACCAGCAAACCCAGGGCGGCGAGGCCGACGGCCAGCGTCACCGTGGTTTGTCGGCGGACGCCGGCATCGAGCGTGGCGAGCTCGGCCGCCAGCGCCCGTGCGTCCAAATGATAGCGGACAAATCCAATCAACGACTCCGTCGCGCGGTTTGAAGCCCCGGAGTCCCTTCGGCGCAAAGGCAGCACAATCTCCAGGACGGGTGTAGGCTCCGGCGGCCCCACCGCCAGAATCGTTCCCAAGGAAAAAGCCGGCCAGTATCGGGTCAGGGGCTGGCCGTCCTGCAGGCGAACGAAGTCATCGGCCGGCAGCTCGGCCGGAATCTGGTTCGCCGGAATTTTTTCCAGGAGGACGCCGTCATCATCGAACACCGCCATGGCCAGCAAACCCTGCCGATGGGCCGCGGGCAGCAGCGCCGCGAGCCAGGGTCCGGGGGCGGAACCGCCCGGCTCGAACGTTGCGGTCTCCACCTCCTGCTGGGCGACCGACGCGAGGACCGCAGCATCCCGCTGGATCATCTTCTCGTGGATGATCGTGCGGAGGTCGTGGTCGTAGCGCAGGACGAGTGCGACGAACACGGCGCTCATCACTCCGCCGAGGATCAGCGCTATCGCGGCGGGCCGGCGTTCGGAAAGGGGAAACATCGACATCAGCTTTTACGGGGGCATTTGATCCAATTCCTCCGCGGCGGATTGAAACAGGAGGCGGCGTTGCACGGCCGAAAGGCCGGGTTCCAGCACGGCCCGGAAATAGTTGCGGTACCGGTTCGCCTTCTCCTGCTCGGCATAAGCCTTTGCAAAGTCAATGGCGAGTTGGTTGACGGTGCGGGCCACCTTGGCCGGGTTGGCGTCGGCGTAACGTTGCAGCTCCTTCCGCAGGACTTCGTGTTCGCTGGCGAAGGCGGCGTAGCGGCTGGACAGTCTGGCATTGAACGCTGCCAGACCGGCCACGGATTCCGCACTCGGGGCGTTCCCCACGATCGTCAGCCCTTCACCTTGCCGGGTGACGTCGAATTGCGCGGCCGGAAACTCGACCCGCAGCTGGCGCAGGCGGGCAAGGACCTCACGACGAACCTTTATCTTGCGCGAATAGTAATCCCCCACCTTTTGGGTGAGATCGGCCGGCAGGCCGGATTGCCCGGACTGGTCAAACTCGCCCGAGTCGGCGAACTCGACGCGGATTTCCTCGGCGAGAGCATCGAGCGCGGCAAACCGCGGCGCCTGCGCGGCGGCCAGGGCCGCGAGTCGCTGGGTCCGTCGACTTACGGAAAAATCATTCTCTTGGAGCGCGGCCTGGCGGAGCTCGGTCTTCAGGCTCTCTTTTTCGGCGGTAAAGGCCTGGACCTTTGTTTGCAGCGTGGGCGGCAGATTGGCGGGAAGCCGGATGCGGGCGGTGGCCGGCAGAAAGAAGATGACGTCTCCGTGTCCTTCCCCCGACGCCGATTTTTCGTTCTGGGCCGCGACGTCCGGACTGTAGGCAATCTCGGCGATCAACTGACGCTGCTCGACCGAGAGACCATCAAGGAAAAAGATGGCCCGGAACAGCCGGAGCGACTGTTCATTCGCGCGGTCATCACGCGCATTCCCGAAAGGAGGCGGCCCGATCAAATAATATTTCACGTCGGCCGATTTCAGGTCGAGGCGAATAGCCTCTGCGTCGGCTTCCACCGCTTGCGACCGGGCCTCCTGCTGCGTGGCAAGCTCGGCCAATGCCGCCCGCCGGGCAGCCGGCGGCGCGTCTCGTAGCTGGTCCAATTTAACTTGGATCTCGCGGAGCAGATTCGCGCGCGCGTTCTGGTAGGCGGCAATTTGTTCGGTTCCCTTCGGGGACCATTGATTTGAAACCGGCCATGCGGCGTAAGGCCCGTAGAAGATCTCGCGCGAACAGGAAGCGGCGGGGAGACGGACTGTTCCCGCAAAGCCGCCGAACGGCATATCCTCGTCAAGCGCCGGCGGGAGCGGCGGGATGGGAATCCCCCTTGTATGAGAGAAATAGAGAGGATAACCCCAGAAGTTGAAATCGATGGAATTGGGGAAGGTCTGTCCGTAATCGTCCCCGTTGGAGAAAGCCGGCCTCATTTGTTCACCCTGGTCGTTGTGCATGAGCTGGAATGAATCGGCATTCGGATTTGCCGGTTGTGCCACTGCCGCCAAATCGAGAGACACGAGCGCGACCGCAGTCGAAGCGGCGCGGATCAAAAAGCAACTGAAGGAGGAGAGCATGTTGGTGGGGGAGTTGAATGATCCAATCCCCTGCGGAAGTCGTGCCATCGGCCCGCCCTCTTGGTTAAGCCGCTCGGGCGCAAACAATAGAATTTGAGTTGGATTTTTTCCTTTCGCGGTCGAGGACTGGATTTGGGTCCATATGCCCGGCTTTTCTCCGTTTGCCTCCCGCGATTGGGTGCACTCACCCATCAGTCCGTCGCGTCCGACCCGGACTTTCTTTCTCCCAAACGATAACGCAGAAAATCCCGGGTGACCCCCAAGCGCCGGGCCGCGGCCGAGACGTTTCCCTCTTCCTCGCGCACGACGTCTCCGACGAGCTCGTCGATCATGGCGTCCAAGAAGAATCCGGTCGCGGGTACTTGCCACTCGGGGTTGCGCCACGCGCGCGGAGCGGCGGCCGCCGGATCGCCCAGGTTGTTGAACTCGATCGGCGCTCCCGCTCCAAAAATGACCGCTCGCTCGATCAGGTGGGAAAGTTCCCGCACGTTGCCGCGCCAGGGGTGCGCGAGCAGGCGGGCCTCGCCGACCGGAGTCAACACCACGTCCTTCAAGCGGTGGTGGGCCGCAATCTTCGCGAGGAGGTGATGGGCGAGGGGAATGATATCACTCCCGCGCTCGCGCAAGGGCGGGAGGGTGATCGAAAGCAGGTTCAGACGATGAAAAAGATCCTCGCGAAACAAACCGTCCCGCACCAACTCGTCGAGCGGCCGGTTGCTGGCCGCCAGCATTTTGATGTCCACGGCAATTTCCCTCGTGCCGCCGAGGCGGCGGATGGTGCCTTCCTCGACCGCCGTGAGGAGCTTGGCCTGGGTCGACGGCGAAAGCAGGCCGATCTCATCCAGGAAAAGCGTGCCGCCATCGGCCGCCTCGAAGAGTCCCAACCGGGCCGTCTTTGCGTCGGTGAAGGCGCCGCGCTCGTGTCCGAAGAGTTCGGATTCGATCAGCGTGTCGGCCAGGGCGGCGCAGTTGACCGCGACAAACGGGCGATCCGCCCGGGTGCCTTCGCGGTGCAGCCACCGGGCGAGAACGCTTTTCCCCGTGCCGGTTTCGCCTTCGATCAACACCGCCGGCAAGTGCCGCATCAGGCGCCGGTCGGTGGCGAGGATCGCTTCCGCCTGATTCCGGACGGCCGCGAGGCTGGGCCCAAAGAAAAACGACTGCGCCTGGAGGGTGGTCTGCCGGACGACGTGCTCCTCGCGCCGGGCGATCCGCCGCGCGCTGCGGCAGCGCTGGAATGCGAGGGGCAGTTGATCGGGCTCAAACGGTTTCGTCAGATAGTCGCCCGCGCCCAGCCGGATGGCTTCCACCGCTTCCTTGATCCCGCCAAAAGCGGTCATGACGACAATGCCCGTGTTCTCGGAAAAAACATTCTCGTGCAGCAGCTCCAGGACGCTGCCATCGGGCAGGTGCAGATCCACCAGGGCGAACTCAAGGCGAATCGTCCCGATCAAACGGCGGGCTTCGCCCAGCGTGGAGCATTCCGTCACGGCCGCGCCGAGCCGGGTCAGGTAGGCCGCCAGTCTTTTTCGCAGGGCATGATCGTCCTCAAGCACGAGGATCTCGCAACCCGGGGTTAGAAGGGTTTCTCCCGACATCAGTGGAATATGCCAGAGGCGGCCGCTCGAGATCAATGTTTATGCCGTTCGGCAGTCTTCGCCCCTCCGCCAGCACGGCGCCATTTGCGCGCACAACCCGGGCATGTTTCATTCGGGGCGGGGTCCGATACCCCGGAGCTTGCTCCGGCTTGTTTGCACGGTAGGAGCCTGCTCGCAGGCGACGAAGTAGAGGCATGGAGAGCCACAGTTGGTTTGGATAAATGCCCCCTTGCTTGTTCCGGGAATATTGACCGGTTCCCGGCGGAGGATTTCCTGCGATTTGCCGGACGGTGAATCTACCTCAGTGGGACATCAGTTTGCTTGTAATACCAACCCGTACTCGGGACCGAACCCCAGAACATCCGCCGCTCGGGAACGTAGGTTGAAAGATTACCGGACGGCAGTGCTGGAGCAAAGACCTGGAACCGCCAGTTAAGAACATCCGCGACGATGATCTTCCGGTCCGGGGTCATCGCCATGAAATGTGCCCACGCGAACTGACCTGGCCCATGTCCGGGCCGACCAAGCGCTCCGAGGATTTTTCCATTTTCGTCGAGCTCGACAATGCGATCAAACCCGCCGTCGGCCATCCAGAGGTGATGGTTTTCTCCCAGACACAAACCGTAGGGATAGCCGATGTCTTTCCATTCGGTGAGGTATTTCCCCTCCGTGTCGAAAATCTGAATCCGCATGTTCTCGCGGTCGCCCACATAAACCCGGCCAGCGTCGTCGATCACGATGGAATGCGGCAGAATGAATTCGCCCGGTCCGCTGCCGTATTTTCCCCAGGATTTCACAAAGCGCCCCTCCCGATCGAATTTGACCACCCGGCTGTTTCCGTATCCATCGGCGACATAGATCGAGCCTTCGCGGTCAAACGCAACGTCCGCAGGTCGGTTGAACAGCCAATCAGCCTCCGCGGCAGTGTTGATTCGACCGAGGACCATCAGCACCTCCCCGGCAGGGCTGAGCTTCAAGACCACGTGACTGCCATCGTCGGTCGTCCAGAGATTTCCTTCCCGATCAATCCGCAAACCATGGGGATGGGTGAACAGTCCATCGGCGATGCTGCGAATGAATTTCCCCTGGGGATCGAACTCGCACAGCATGGGCGCGGCGCGGCGGAAAAGAAAGATGTGTCCCTGGGCATTGACGGCTACGGCGGTTGATTCTCCCGCTTTAACGGAAGAGGGAAATTGGAAGAAATTTGGCACAAGGCCATACCCGAGTTCGGGCACGGCTGCGAACGGAGCAGCCTCGAGCTGTGGAATGGCCAGGGCAGCGAGGACCGCGATCGCGGCGGTCCGAAGAAACACAAAACTCGGCGAAGTGCGCATGCCGCATTGGCGGTGAGATCGCGGGCGACATCAAGCCCAGATCGGCGGAGCGGCCCCAAGACCGCGATAGTCCCGTGGGCTGCTGCGCGGTTGGACAATGGCCTTCGGAATTTGCCGCTTTGGGTGTCTGCGGCGCGCCAGAGCCGCGGCCAGCGCGTGCTCGGCGAGACAGCAGGGTCGGTCGCGCTAAAGTGCTACGGCACGGGCGGGCCTTAACTTTGGCCCGCGCCTATTTCAGTGAGGCGCTCAAGTTTCTTGGTCCCTTTTTTAGAAAAGACACGCGGGTTTTCAGGTCGGGTCCCGAGCCGTTTTTGGCCGTGACCTCGTATTCGCCGTAGAATGCCTGAACCTTGACCAGGCCGGATTCGTCCGTCTTCACGACCACGTCGGTGGACCATTTCCGGTGAAAGGCATCCATGAGCCAGAGATAGAGTGGCTTCGGGCTCATGTCCTCTCGCAGCAGGCCGGCGGGGGCTCCCGTCCAGCTCTGCCGGTCGGAAAAATCCCACCAGGTGATGGCATCGACGGCCGGGTGACTGAAGAGCACCGTGTAAAGTTTCCGACCGTATTCCAGCTGTCGTTGTTCTCCCTCCGGCGTGGAGGGCCAGTCGGGGCGGGCCGTGAACCAGTCGTTGTCGTCCTTGGCCTTGAACTTTCCCGACAGGACCGTGAGTTCGGTGAAATTGAGGGGCAACCCGAAGCGCGCGTAGGTCTCGCAGATGCTCCAGACTTTTTCCATCGGCCACAATTCCTTGTGCATGTGACTCTGAATGCCCAGGACGTCCACCGGGGCCTTCAGCTTTTGCAGGTCGGCGACGAGCTTTTCGTAATCGGTGGAAACATTGAAATCATTGTACAGCAGCTTCGCCTGGGGGTTGGCCTGATGCGCAATGTTCAGGACCTCGGCCACCACGTTGGCGGCCCCGCGCGACTTCACCCAGCGTCCGATGGCATTGTCGAAGTTTGCGCTGACAGTCGTTTCATTGATGGCATCGAAGATTCCGATCGAATCTTTGAAGGTGCGGACGATGGCGGCGATCCGCTCCTTTTCGAGATCGATCACTTCGGCATCGGGCAGGGCCTTGGCCCACTCGGGAAAAACCTCGTGCCAGGCGAGGGGGTGGCCTTTGATCACAATGTCGTGCGCGCGGCACCAAGCGGCCATTTTTCTCACTTCAGCCTCCTTGGTCTGGCCTTTTTGCGTCTCATAGAAACCCCAGTAGAACGGCAGGGTCGCGTAGTTCAGGAGCGCCGCAAAACGATCCTCGTATGCCCGTTGCAACGCAGGATCGATCGCGGGCCCGACCACGTTTCCGAGGAGAAAGGCGTTGCAGCCCAGCTTGAATTCATGCGAGACCAGCCGCACCCGCACCTCGGTGTTCTTGAGCGGCTGTCCGTCGCGGTCCAGCACCCGGATCTCCGCCGGACCGGTCCGGTACTGTTGAATCCGCGCTTCGGCGGTTTCGAGCATCGTCTTTTCGTCCCAGTTTTTGTCTCCGACCGGTTTGACCTTGGAAAGATCGGCGGCGTTTTCGTCCGCGAGAGCGCAGAGGGGAAGTGCCAGCAGAAAGGACATCGTTTTCCAGATAACGTGACGCCGCGAGATCGGGGAATAATTCTTCATTGCCCAAGGATGTCATCGCTTCCGTCCGGAGCAAGAGCGTACGCCCCCCGAAGAAGTAACAGATGACCTGGGGCGGACGAGCCGCTTCGAGCCCTGGTGGGCCCGGATCATCAACGATACTGAATTGTTCGCGCTCATTAGCCCGCGTCGCGCAATTTGGATCCGAGTGAGTCCAGGTTCTGAAGAACTGATTTTTGTCGGACGACACGATCACAGCGATGATCTATTGCAGTGATTCACTCCTCGCTCTTGAGCAAGCAGCCGACAACCCGTTGAAACGCGCGGGGCACGGAGGCGAGGCGGAGAGGCCTGTCCCGCTTCCTTTGGCTCGGCCCCGCCATGACAAGATCTGTCCAAGAGTCGAGACGGTCTTCCCTCTTCCCGGGAGAGGACAAACGAGCCGAACCGGCCCGTCCAGCGGAGGCAAAAGGGGTCTGGCTGCGGTTGCCCCGATTTGCCGGACAGTCGGCTTGTCGGCCCGATCGATTCGCCCCGTCATCGCGGCCACGGACAGGCCACCTATTGAGACTCGCATAACAACCCGACAGGGCTTCCGTTGCCGCCGCAAAATTTGGAGAGCCCGTCTCCCGACGGGCCGCGGTCCGTCAGGAGACGGACCCTCCATCCGGCCAGTGCGTCATTCTGGTTCGCGAGTTGCGGTAAACACTTCAAGCCTGACGCTTTTTCTCGTTGGTTAACCCAGCAAACGGGCGGGCAGGAAGAGCAGGGCCTTGAGCAGGGCGAAGGTCGCGGCGACGCAGACGCCGAGCAGGCGAAGGGGCAGCGCGACCAGCCAGACGAGCGGGGCCAGCACCAGGGCCAGCAATGCCAGCGGCCAGCACACGCCGAGCAGCAGGCACCAGAGAAGAAAAATTCCGATGATTTTCATGGGTTGATACCGGAAGAACCCGGCCACGTCGCCAAAGTTGCGCATATTCGGCAAAACGAAAAGCTCCGGTGTCGTTTTGTCGGCCACCTCCAGTCTGGGCAGGAGAAGGCAAAAAGCGGCAGACTTTAAATGTTGTCTGCGTGTCTCACTTAAGGGCTTGTCAAGAGTCAAGAACGTGACGTCTTCAGGTCTTCCCGGAAAAGTTGGGCTCCGTCCGTCCTTCACTTTTGGCCGGCACCATTATCTTCCAGGAGATACCAAAGCGATCGACGACGATTCCGTATCGCTCGGCAAAAAATGTCTTCTGCAAAGAAAGGTGGATCTCACCACCATCGCTGAGCGCCGCGAAGATCCCCTCGGCCTTCTGTGCGGTTTCCATGCGGAGCAGGAGTGAAAAGCCGCCGAAGATCGACTTTGTGGGAGGCTTCTCGCAACCGTAGTCCGACGCTCTGATCTCCGTCGAACCGATACGAAAGCTGACGTGAAAGATTTTCTCCTCCAATCCTGGTCTCGACTGGGCAGGGTCGGGACAATCGCGAAAGCGCATCAGAAAGAGAGTCTCAGCGCCAATCGCGCGGCTATAAAACGTGAGGGCTTCTTCGGTGCGTCCGTAGAAATTTAATGTGGTCTGGATGTCCATGAATTGTCTTAGCCCGAGACGTTCTCAGTGAACCGCGCCCGGCGCCGGTTCCGGAGAGTTGGTCGGCCGTTTCATGCGCGCTTCAATCCACAACTCCGTCAAAATATTCAACGTCTATATTTTCAATAGTCGCGCGCATCCGCGGAAAATACTCAGCTCCGTGCGATGACTTTTGGTGGGCGTCTAGCGCTGCCTGATCGCTATACTGCTCTTGCACGATGTATGCGCCTGGCTTCGCGCGCGATTTGAGCAACGAGTAAAGAAGACAGTCCGGTTCGTGCTTCCTCATCTCCGCGCGCAATTCTGCAAAGAGACGCTCGAACTCCACGAGATGCCCTGCTTTCACTTGAACAATTTTGAGCCCACCAACCATTCTTGTTTTCATGGAATGTGTGATGATTGAGTTGCCGAACTATGAATTAACCGTCGCTGAGATGGTTTATCAAAATCGATAATTGCTTGTTATATCCTTTGTTGTGGAAAATCAATTTTCCAATTTGGACGGTCCAACGTAGCTCGGCAACTACTACCCAGCCACGCATTGAACCATCTCGATTGGAAAGTTCTCCGGCCTATGCCGGGACGGCTGGGTTGACACTGGATAAGCGCGGCACTGCCGCACGCCTTCGACGGGTTCTTGTCAGCATCGAATAAGAAATTCCCGCCAGCGCCCACCGGGAACCAGCGCTCATGGATTTGTTGCCACTGAACAGTTGGACCGGATTCTTCCACACGGCCTGCCACCCGGCGAAGCGACGGCCGGTGCTCGACGGCGTGCCGGTCGGCCCGTGGATTCTTATCCGTCCGGCCCAGTCACCCGCCGGCTGTGCTGCGGAATTAACCCCGTTGGAGCTGGGGTGTTCCCGTCACCGCTTTCGGCACAATAACATTGTCCGGCCGATTTCCGGTCGTCAGCTTCCCCTCCGCCAAGTTTCGCCGCTGCTCGAAGACGCACCGCCACGCGCGTTCCTCGACGGCCAGAGTCCGGGTGAATTCCCGGCTTGGCGCGTGAGCTGCTGGGAGGATTTTTTGCCATGAAAACATACCACACACTGAAGGGTTCAGGCAAAGGCCTCGCCCTGCTTCTCCCCCTGGCCGTCGCGCTTCTGGCGACGTCAGCCAGTGCCCAGATCGACCTTGGTCCCGCCGCCGGATCCGAAGTCAAGAATGTGTCGCTCGCCCTCAAGCTGCACAACCGGACCCAGCTGGAAACCTTCGTCAACAACACGATCACCGCCGGCAGTCCGCAGTTCCGCCAGTTCCTGAGCGTGGATCAATTCACCGCCCGCTATGCCCCGAGCGCCGCGGAAGTGCAGACCGTGATCAAGAACCTGCAGGCGGCGGGAATTCAGGTGACCGACACCGCGGCCAACCGCCTCGTGCTGAAAGCGTCCGGGACCGTGGCGGCGTTCAACCGCTATTTCTCGGTCACGATCCATGACTTCGCCGCGGCGGGCGGGAAGTATCACGCGCCCGTGACTCTGCCCCAAATTCCCGCGGCCATCGCGGGCTCCGTGGTCGCCGTTGCCGGCTTGAGCAGCGAGCCGATCTATCACTCGCAGCACAAGTCCGCAGCGTTTGTTTCGGGCGAGGTGCCGGCCGTGGTGCTCCCTTCCAGCGGGACCGCCACCGGGGTGCCGGGCAGCTTCACCGTGGGCGACGTGGCCAATCTCTACCAGGTGAATCCCCTCTACAAACTCGGCATCAGTGGCAAGGGGCGCACGGTCGGCATCGCGACGCTGGCGACCTTCGACCAAACTGACGCCTACGGCTACTGGACGGCCATCGGCCTGAAAGTGAAACCGAACCGGATCACCGAGGTGGCGGTCGACGGCGGCGCGGGCGCGGACGGTGCCGACGAGACGACGCTCGACGTGCAGCAATCCGGCGGCCTGGCGCCCAACGCCAACATCATTGTTTACGAAGCGCCCAACACCGACCAGGGCTTTCTCGATCTGTTTGTGAACGCCGTCGTCGACAACAAGGTCGACAGCCTCTCCGTCAGCTGGGGCGCGCCCGAGATCGCCACCGATCCGAATCTCGCCCTGGCCGAAGACCAGGTTTTCCTGGAGGCCGCCGCGCAGGGCATCAGTTTGTTTGCGTCGACCGGTGATGCGGGCGCATACGACATCAACGATGCCAATCTGCCGTTCACCTTTCCGTCCTTCACGCAGACGCTGACGGTGGATTCGCCGTCCTCGTCGCCGTACATCACCGGCGGCGGAGGCATCACTCTCGCGGGCACGCAGCAACACCGGTTCGGAACGGTCAACGTGCCGAAGGACCGGGCTTGGGGCTGGGACTATCTGCAGAATTATTTCGATACCAACTACGCGCAGCTCGGCGGCTATTTCGCCCTCGCTTTCCCGGTTGGCGGTGGCGGCGGAGTCAGCGTCAACGAAAACCTGCCCGACTACCAGAAGCATGTTCCGGGCGTGAAGAAGAGCGCACCCAACCAGAGCCTGATTTTTTATCCGAACTTTCCCGACCTCAGCGGCGCGCAGGATCTGGCCGACCTGCCGGCGGGATTTGCCGGGCGCAACCTGCCCGACGTCGCGTTGAACGCCGATCCGTACACGGGCTACCTGCTTTATTTTGGCGGCACGATGTTTGCCGGCAACGGCGGCACGAGCTTTGTCGCACCGCAGCTCAACGGCATCACGGCGCTGTTGGGCGAAGTGATCCACGGACGGGTCGGGTTCCTCAATCCCACCCTCTACCGCATGAAGCGGCACGCGATTCCGCTGTTCGCGCCCTTCCACGACATCACCAGTGGGGACAACCTGTTCTATCAATCGGTCCCGGGTTATGATCCCGCCACGGGCCTCGGGTCGTTCAACACGGCCAACATCGCGCTGCGCATCCTCTTCGGCGAAATCGACGACGATTGATGCCGGCGAGCTTGGGGCCAGCCTTGTACCACCCGCCGCATCATTTGGACTGTTGGAAGGCGATTGACAGCCAGGGCGCACCGGGCCGGTGCGCCGCGGGCGTGATGACGATTGCGACGCAATTGCGCGCCGTCAGGCTTTGTCGGATGTGGCCGGCGGCGGCGTGGTCGGGCTTCAGGCGAAGCCCGGGGGGCGGGACTGCGAGGATGCGAAGGGCGAGCCCGAGCCGTTGGGGTTCAGGCCCCGGCGCACGGTGCGGGCGAGTTCGTCGTTGGTGAACGGTTTGGACAGCAGGGCGACCTGGCCGATCTGAGCGAGCTTGTCCGGGGAGATGCGGGAGAAGTATCCCGACATGATCACGACCGGCAGGCGCGGCGCGGTGGCGCGCACCTCGGCGGCGAGTTCGATGCCCTTCATGCCCGGCATGGTCTGGTCGGTGAGCAGCAGGGCGTAGTCGGCCGGCTGGCGGCGCAACGCCTCGAGACATTGCATGGGCGAATCGTATGCGGCCACGCGGTAGCCGAGTTTTTCCAGCGCCATCTGCGCGAAGCTGCGCACGATATCCTCGTCGTCGACGACGGCGATGAGTTCGCCGTTGCCGCGCGGCATCGAGGTGTCCGGGGCGGATTCGTCCACGCGGTCGGCCTTGGCTTCGGGCAGGTAGAGCGTGAAGGTGGCGCCGTGGCCGGCCTCGCTGTCCACGGTGATGGCGCCGGCGTGCGCCTGGATGATCCCGTGCACGACGGAGAGGCCGAGACCCGTGCCCTGGCCGACCTCCTTGGTGGTGAAAAACGGATCGAAGATGCGCTTGCGCGTTTCGGCGTCGATGCCATGGCCGGTGTCGCGGAAGGCCAGCTTGAGGTAGGGGCCCGGCTCCAGGTGGCCGAGGGCGTTCGCTTCGCTTCCATCGAGCTCGACCCGGCTCAGGCTGATGTACATGGTGCCGCCGGTGGCGCGCATGGCATGGGCGGCGTTGGAGCCGAGGTTGAGCAGCACCTGGTGCAGCTGCGTGGCGTCGGCCAGTACGCGTCCGCAATCGGGCGCGAGGTCGAGTTCCATGCGGATGGTGGCGGGCACGGTGGCGCGCAGGAAACGACGGGCGTCCTCGATCAGCTGCCCGAGGTTGACCGGGACCTTCTCGCTGGTCGACTGGCGCGAGAAGGTGAGGATCTGGTCGACCAGTTCCCGGGCGCGCAGGCTGGCGTCGCGGGCGGCGCCGAGGTAATTCCGGACGGGATCGCCCTCGATGATGCCGTCCATGGCGAGGTCCTGGTAGCCGAGAATGCCGGTGAGCAGGTTGTTGAAATCGTGGGCGATGCCGCCGGCCAGCGTGCCGAGGGTTTCCATTTTTTGCGCCTGGAAGAGCTGTCCTTCCAGCTGCCGGCGCATTTCCTCGGCGTCGCGCCGGCCGGTGATGTCTTGGAACGCCCCGTAGAGGCGGGTCGCATGTCCGTCCTTGATGGCGGCCCGTCCGAGGACGCGGACCCAGAGCTGGTGACCGCGGGCGGTGGTGAAGGGCAGTTCGAGATCGAACCCGGCGCCCGCACGCACGGCATGTTGCAGGGCGTCGGCCAGGGTGTTCTTGGCGTGAAGCGGGTAGAACTCGAGGGATTTGGCGAGGGTGGGTTCGTAGCCCAGTTCAACCTCGTGGATGCGGAACATTTCTGGCGACCAGGTCAGTCGGGAATTCGACAGGTCCCACTCCCAGGCTCCGATCTGGGCCAGGCGGCCGAGTTGCAGAGACATCTCTTCGCCGTGACGCAGGCGCTCCTCCATTTCCTTGCTGGAGGTGATATCCGTCTGGGTTCCGACCACCCGCAGCGGCTGGCCGCGGGCATCCCGCTTGACCACTTTGCCCCGGTCCAAGACCCAGACCCAGCGCCCGGTCTTGTGGCGGAGTCGGTATTCGCATTGGTAGACCGGCTTGCGTCCTTCCAAATGATCGGCCATGGCGAGGTTGGCGGCGGGAACATCCTCCGGATGGCCCAAGGTCTGCCAGATCTGCCGGTCCGGGGCGATTTCCTCGGGGGTGCAGCCCACGATTTCGGCCGAGCGCGGATTGCGGTAGATTTCCCCGGTGGCGACGTTCCAGTCCCAGACGCCGTCGTTGTTGCCGGTCAGGGCGAGCTGCCAGCGCTCCTCGGTGATGCGGAGCTCTTCGCGGAGTGAGTTTTCGGCGGTGATATCCTGGTCGAAACCCACCATGCTGCGGGGCTGGCCACCGGCGTCGCGGAGAACATAGCCGTGTGAAGAAATATAGCGGACGGTCCCATCCGGCCGGACAATCCGGAACTGCTGCTGCAGTTGCGGGCGATCTCCCGATACCACGCGGTCGATTTCGGCCACCACGGCGGGCAGATCCTCCGGTTGCACGCAATCGTGCCAGTCCTTGGCCTGCCCGCTGATTTGGTCCCGGCGCAGGCCGTAGATTTCCAGGAGGTGGTCATCCCAGTCCATCCGGTCGGTGGCGAAGTTGTATTCCCAGACGCCGTAACCGGTGGCATTGAGCACGAACAGCAGGCGCTCGCTGAGGGCGGCCACGGCCTGCTCGCGTTCGCGCTCGGCGGTGATGTCGCGGTTCAGGCCGGTCATGCGGACCACCTGGCCCCGGGCGTCGCGGTAAATGCTGCCGCGCGAGGAAATGTGATGGATGCTGCCGTCGGGCCAGACGATGCGAAACTCGTCGTCGAAGCTGTTGTTCCGCGTCATGTGCTCGTCCATCAGTTCGCGCACGTGGACCCGGTCGTCCGGATGGACCCGGTTCATGAAGGTGTCATCTTTTCCGTCGTACCCGCCCGGTTTCAATCCGTAGATTGCGCACAGGGTATCGTCCCAGAAATGCCGGCCTTGCGCGACATCCCAGTCCCAGACGCCATACTTGCTGGAATGCAGGGCCAGCTGGAGGCGCTCGGAGGTTTGCTGGAGCTCCCGGGTTCGTTCCCCCACCTGGACCTCGAGGGTGGCGGCCTGGCTTTGCAGGCGCGCGAGCAGCACGTCGCGTGAACCCTCGGCTTCGTGGAGTTTGCGATCGATCTCTTCCATGCCCTGGAGCGAGGCGACCAGGGCCCCCAACAACAGAAAAGTGGAGACAAGCACCACCAAAGTCAGCACGTCGTGGTACGTTGGGATCAACGGCAGGATCAGCACGACACACAGGCCGTAGATGACCAGGGGGATCGTCAGGCCGAAAATAGCCAGCCGCTTCGCGATAGAATTCAGCGGATGTCGGGGATGGAACAGCTTGAGCAGGCCCGAGTCGAAGCGGGCGGTGAGCAGCCCGGTGCCCAGCAGGAGGAACCCGATCTGGCTGACTGCGCTTACGGGAAACGCGGAGCTATTCTGCGACAGCAGGTTGCCCGTGATCAGAAGGAGAATGTAGAGCAGCACGGCCAGTCCGAACCAATTGGAGATAAAAAGCCGCAGCCGGCGCTTTTTGCCCAGCAACAAAAGCCCGAGGGAGGCGAGGGTGAAAGGCAGGGTCGTGCCGATCGGGATGCGTCCGCCGGGGTTCACGACCAGCTGGGCGTCGGGAAAGTTAAGGTAAACCCACCCAAGGTTGTGCCCCGACGCCTCGCTGACCAGCAGGGAGACGGAGCGCAGGAAGATCAGTCCGGCGAAAATCCGGGCGACCAGCACCGACGCGGGTCGGTTCTCCTGGCGGATCAGCCAGAGCGCCGCCCCGGCCAGCAGGAAGCAGAACGAGTTGGCCGGACTCGGAGGGTGGCCGCCGAGCAGGAGAGTGTGCAACCCGGGCAATTTCAGCGTCCAGCCCGCCAGGGTGAGCGCGCCGAGCGCGCCGGTAAAAACCGCGCAAAGCCCGGAAACGCGGCGCAGTATGGTCTCGGCGCTCATTACGGGTCCTAGGCTAGAAAATAGAAGGGGTCCTTTGGAAGGGCAATCTTCAGGCCGAAAGCCTCCAAGTCGGTTTTTTCGGCTTAATTCGATCCCTGGTGGGACGATAAGACTCTCAGTGTGATGAAATCCAACCTCGCTCTTCTTCTTGTTGCCGCACTGGTCTTCAGTACCGCGCCGCGCGTCCTCGCGGACGACGCGACGGAACCGCCCGTGCCCGTTCGCACCGTCCCGCCCAAATACCCGGAGTCCTTGAAAAGGGACGGCATTGCCGGGGTCGTCACCGTCAGCTGTACCATCGACGAAAAGGGCAACGTCACCGATCCCAAGGTGGTGAAGGCATCGAATCCCGACTTCGCCGCTCCGGCCCTCGAAGCCCTCCAGAAATGGAAATTCAAGCCCGCCAAAAAGGGCGGCGTTCCGGTGCCCATCAAGGTGGCCTTTCCCATTCAGTTCAGCGTCAACGACTGAGCCTCCGGGTTTCCCTTCCACCCATTTTCTTCCATCATGAGCCACGGTACCCTCACCATCGGACGTAGAATCGCACTGGGTTTCACCCTCGTCTTCGTCCTCCTCGGCACGATTGCCGCCGTCGCCTGGTTTGCCCTCGGCGCCTCCGGCCGGAAGCTCGCGCAATTCGCCGGCTCCGCCCGCGAGACCAACACCGCGGCCACGCTCGAATCCTCCATGCTCGAGCTGAAACTGCACGTGAACGAATTTCTCGCCACGCCGACCGCGGACCATGTCAAGGCGTACCAGGACGCCAAGCACGCGCTGGATCAGGAATTGTCCCAGGCGAGCCTGCACGTCGAGGATCCCGGCCGCCAGCAGCAGCTGGCCGAGGCCACCCGGCTGCTCGGTCAATACGACAAGGCGTTCCAGGAGATCGCGATCAACTCCCGCAAGCTCGAGGACATCGAACACAACCGCCTCCGGCCGCAGGGTGACGCGATGGCGGCGGCCATGCAGAAAGCGTTGAGCGACGCCAAAGGCAGCGGCGACATGAACGGCGCCTTCAAGATTTCCAACGCCCTCAAGGCTTACTTTGAATGCAGCAGCTTCGCCAATTCCTTCATGCTGACCTCTCGCCAGGAATACGCCGACTCGGCTCTCACCAGCATCAAGCTGGTCGCCGCGGCGGCGGAAAAACTGCAGAAGGACCAGGAGGAACTGGTCAAGATGGACGCGTCGCTGAAGGACGAGGAGAAGGACAAGATGCTCAAAGGCCTGCTGGTTTCCGTCGTCGACTACACCCAGGCCTTGCAGGGCATCATCGAGCTCAAGCAGGAGCGGAACAATTTGATCGAGACGAAGCTCAACCGCATCGCCCCGGAGTTCACCGCGGCCCTGAGCAAGCTGCGCCAGACCCTGACCGATTACCAGGGGGAACTGGAACTGCGCACCCGCGCCGAGCAGCATCGCAACGAGCTCCTCGTGCTGAGCTGCACGGTGGCCGGCGCGCTCCTGGGCATGATCGGTGCCTGGTTCATCATTCGCAGCATCACGAGGCCCATCGCCCGCATCGCCGACCAGCTGGCGTCCGAATCGGG
This sequence comes from uncultured Opitutaceae bacterium, assembly GCA_964477955.1. Classification (GTDB taxonomy): domain Bacteria; phylum Verrucomicrobiota; class Verrucomicrobiia; order Opitutales; family Opitutaceae; genus Didemnitutus. Next base: position 40,876 of record CAYZGG010000001.1, on the reverse strand, counting down.
CCAGACCCATACGGCGGCCCTCAGCGTGTCCGAGGTCAGCCAGGCCATGGCCGACGGGGCCAGCCGCCAGGCCGCTTCGCTCGAGGAGAGCAGCGCCTCCCTGCACGAAATGGCGAGCATGACCCAGCGCAATTCCGAGGGCGCGCAATCCGCCAAAACCCTCGCGGCCGAGGCCCGTTCCACCGCCGATGCCGGCGCGCGCGACATGGCGGAGATGAAGAGTGCCATGACCGCCATCCAGACTTCCAGCTCCGAGATTTCCAAGATCATCAAGACCATCGACGAAATCGCCTTCCAGACCAACATCCTGGCCCTCAACGCCGCCGTCGAGGCGGCCCGGGCGGGCGAGGCGGGCGCCGGTTTCGCCGTCGTGGCCGAGGAGGTCCGCAATCTCGCGCAACGCTCCGCCCAGGCCGCCAAGGAGACCGCGGCCAAGATCGCCGATGCCTCCGCGAAGAGCGCCCAGGGCGTGACGATCAGCGGCAAGGTGGCCGGCAGCCTCGACGGCATTGTCGAGCGCATCCGCCAGCTCGACGAAATGGTCGGGGCGATCGCCACGGCCTCCAATGAACAGAGCGAGGGGATCACCCAACTCAACAAGGCGGTGGCGGGCATGGATCAAATCACCCAGTCCAATGCCGCGCTCGCCGAGCAAAGCGCCTCTTCCGCGCAGGAATTGCAGACCCAATCGGCCCAGGTGAAGTCGGCCGTGGGCGATCTGATGCTGATGGTCCACGGTGCGACGGCCGGGCAGGGTGAACCGGCCTCACCGGAGCCGACCCACCGCCGCGGTTCGACCCCGGTCAAACCCGTGATCTCCGCGAAATCCGGTTCATCGGGACGGCCGCCTGCCGCAAGATCCCGGAGTGGAACCAACGGCTCTGCGTCCGAGGCCCATTTCATCGACCAGTAGCCGTTTCCGGGCCCGACCGGCCGGGGGTGCAGCAGAGAAAGCCGGCGCACCGGGGGCGACGGTCTCGTCGTCGCTTTTCGATCAGGCCGCAAATCGTTCCAGAGCCCGCGCCGGCTGCCATTGGCCGGCCGGCCCGGGTAAAGAACCCGTCTTTCACGACCATCCGGCTATTTCGGTTCAAGATCCCTTTGGATAATCCGATATGAAAATGTCGGACTATGCCGTCTTTCTCCCAAAGTGCACGCTGGTCGTACCGGCTGGCTGCCGCCGCGGCCTTTGCCGTCGGCCTCGTGCTTCTCAGCCTCGGAGTGGGTTTCGCGCCAGGTCCGCTGCGAACGCTGCAGGCCGGTTTCGGCCGTCTGCTGTTTTTCCCACCGCTTTGCTCCGCCGCCGGCGCGCTGGCCTTCTGGCAGGCCCTGCGCCTGTGGTCGCGGGTTTCCACCAACAAATTTCTCGGCGGCATCCTGACGGGTACCACGGCCGGCCGGTTGTCGCGCGGGCTGATTCTGGCGGCCCTGTTGCTGCCTTCGCTGACGGGCCTCTGCGAACAGCTTGCCCTGCGGCTGAGATTGCTCTCCCAGCCACATAACGAGGGTTTCACCTTGCTCCAGGTCCTCGTCCAGGCCGGGCTGGTCCTGTATGTGGGCCTGCTGCTCCATCGCAGCGAAAAAAGGCGCGATCGGGCCGAGTCCGAACACGCGACGGCCCTGCGCCAGATCGAACGCCAGGCGGCCATCTTGCAGACCGAAGTCGCCCGGCGCACCAGCGAACTGACCCAAACGCTCCTCTACAACCAGCGCCTCGCGCTGGTGGCCTCCCACACGACGGACGGCGTCTTCATCATGGATGCCGAGGCGAAGGTGGAGTGGGTCAACGAGGGATTTGTCCGCCTGACCGGCCGCACCCTCGAGGAGATGCGCGGACACCGGCCCAGCGCCGTGCTCGAGGGACCGCTCACCGATCAGGCAATCCTCGGTGAGATGCGGACGGGGATCGCCGCCGGGCAGGGCAGTAGCGGCGAACTCGTGATTCACCTCAAGGAAGGGGTTCCCCTCTGGTGCGACATCGTCCTGCAGCCGGTCTGCGGTCCGGGCGGACGCGTCTCCGGTTTCATCGGTTCCATGCGCGACATCTCCGGGCGCAAGGCCGCCGAGGAACGGCTGCGCGCGGCCAAGGAGGAGGCGGAGCAGCTGAACGGCCAGCTCGAGATGGCCATTGCCCAGGCCCAGCAGTCGGCGACGGAAGCCAACATCGCCAGCCAGGCCAAGAGCGCCTTCCTCGCGACCATGAGCCACGAAATTCGCACGCCGCTCAACGGCATCATCGGCATGGCGGGGCTGCTCCGCGATACCGGGATCGACGAACGCCAGGGGGAGTTTGTCCGCACCATCGAGACCAGCGGCGATGCCCTGTTGTCCATCATCAACGACGTGCTGGACTACTCCAAAATCGAGGCGGGACGGATCGATCTGGAAAACGCGCCCTTCGATCTCCGTCAGTGCGTCGAGGATGCGCTGGATCTCTTTGCCGCCAAGGCCACGGAAAAGAAACTGGACCTGCTGGCCCAGCTCGCGGAGGGCGTCCCGGCGGCCATCGTGGGTGACAGCACGCGGTTGCGGCAGATTCTGGTCAATCTGGTGGGCAATGCGCTGAAATTCACGGCCACGGGCGAGGTCGTGGTGAGCGTGAGCACGGTGCCGGAAAGCGGAACCGGAGTTCACGAGCTGATGTTCAAAGTCCGCGACACCGGCATCGGCATACCGCCCGATCGCGTGGACCGTTTGTTCCAGCCGTTTTCGCAGGTGGATTCGTCCACCACGCGCAAATACGGCGGCTCCGGGCTCGGGCTCGCGATCAGCCGGCGGCTGGCGGAGGCCATGGGCGGCCGCATGTGGGTCGAGAGTGAGGAGGGGAAGGGCTCCAGTTTCATTTTCACGCTCCAGACCCGCGAAGAGGTCCTCGCGGTGCCGGACCGACGGCTGGTTGCGACCGCCGCCGTCGCGGGCCGCCGCGTGCTGGTGGTCGACGACAACGCCGCGGTGCGGGACTGGTTTTCCATTCAGCTGGGCCGGCTGGGCCTGCAGGTCATGCTGGCCGACGATGCCGCCGCCGCGCTGGCCTACCTCCGCAGCGACGCGGGGTGTGACGTCGCTCTGATCGACCGGCTGATGCCCGGGACGGATGCTGCGCAACTGGCGGCGGAAATCGGGACGATTCCGGGGCGGACCGGACTTCCGCTGATCCTGCTCAGTCCGCTCACCGACCAATCCCGACCTCCCGGTTACGTGTCCGCGATCAACAAGCCGCTGAAGGCGGCACCGCTTTGCAACGCCTTGGACAAGCTTTTCAGCGGCACGATCAGTGCCCCGCCATTGCGCGGGCCGGTTCCGGTCGAGGCGACGGGGGCTTTGATCGCCCCGTCGACCCTCCGCATCCTGCTCGTCGAGGACAACCCGGTGAACCAACGAGTGGCCACCATGCTGCTGACCAAGCTGGGGTACTCGTTCCGGGTCGCCGGCAACGGCGAACAGGCGGTCGACGCTTATGCCCAGGAGGCCTGCGACGTCATTCTCATGGACATGGAGATGCCCGTCATGGACGGCTGCGAAGCCACCCGCCGGATTCGCGCGCGGACCGAAGCCACCCGCCCATGGATCATTGCCTTGACGGCCAATGCCATGCGCAGTGATCGCAACCGGGCCATTGGCGCCGGTATGAATGACTTCGTCACCAAACCGATCCGCATGTCCGACCTGAGCGCGGCCCTGCAACGCGCGGCGGCCAGTTTGTCCGGCAACCAGTCCGCCGAGATCGCGCCGCTCGGGGCGGCCTGAAGGCGGCCTCCGCGGCGTAGCCCTCCTGCGGCCGCCACTATACGACACGGGCGGCTTTCTGCCGCGATATTCGGGCCGGATCGCGGCGTAAAGCCACTCCTACGTCCCCGAGGCACAACGATCAAGGTTTGCCGCTCCGGAAATTGCGCCGGCCACGACGGGAGCCACGCAAATGAGCTCAGGTGTCACCGCTCTTGGCCTGAGCCAACGATGACACCTGGGATCACACTTTGCGTGAAAATCAGTGGGCGAGGGGAGTTTTCTTGCCCCGGAAAGCCGGAAATTGGTGGTCGCGAAACGGCAGGGGTTCGAAGATGATCCGCGGATTGGCCAGCTCGGGTGGCAAAAACAGCAGGCGTCCCCAAGTAATGTCGCGCTGCAACCGGGAGGAGGTGTCCTTGCGGGCAGCGGCGGAGTGGGAGGCCATGGGAATATATATCGGATATTTTCGCCTTAGCTTTAGTGGTTCACGCCGACAAATTGCGGTGAAGCTCCCGGCCCAGCGGCGCCGTACCTCGGGATTCGTCGCGCTCCTGACCGTGACATCCGGCGGCTAGGCTTGAGGGGGAGCGCGTTGACCCAATGCGCCGCTTGGGCGCAGCGGAAGAGGGCGCGTTGAGGTCAACACGCTCCACCCACCGGACGGCGAATGCCTGCGGAGATGCGCCCGATTTCCGGCGCCACCCCCGCCTGCCGCTACTCGCTTCGCACCAACGTGGTGAGACTGCGGGCAGGCAGCAGGACCGGCCCGGTCACATCCGCGAGAGCCGATTCCCTCCACCCGTCGGTCTCCGTGGTGGTGATGCGCTGCCATCTGCCGGGCGGCAGTCCGGCGACGCTGGCCTCGCAGGCGGCGCCACGGTTCAGGATGTGAACCGCGACCGCTCCGCCCTTCACGAAGGCGCTGATCAACACGTCCGTCCGGTCGGTGGTGCTGACCACGACCTCGCTTTTCAACGGGGTGAGATTAGTGAAATGTTTCATCAGCCAGAAGCGGCCGGTCGGCTCGATCTTCTTCTCGGGGCCGACAACATGCACCAGTCCGTAATCTTCCGTGAATTCCCAGAAGATCAGCGCCGTCGGCCGGGAATCGCGGAGCAGCTCCTCATATTGCTGCATCTCGCCCAGACCGTAGGCGTAGCTGTCGAACATCCGGTTGCGGTACGAGCCCGGATCGGTCCCGGCTTCGGCCACCACCAGCGGCAGGTTCAGCCAGCCGCCGACGTCACCCCAGGCCTTGTACTGGGCCGGCGTGCCGTTGCCCCAACTGTGGACCGACACCGCCCCGACGTAGCGCATCGCGTCGGCATCGGCGGCGGTCGGCAACACGAATTTGTGGGAATCGCGCGGATTAGCCGTGTCGCCGAGCAGCAGCTTTGTCTTGAGGCCGAGGGAAGCGAAGTAGGCGCCGATGCGCTTGATCGCGTCGCGGTGGGTCTCCCCGGTGAAGCCGATGTTCACCCCGAGGTCGGGTTCGTTGAACGAGAAATAATCGGGTTCCGCCCCGTAGTGCGCCTTGAGGTAGAGGAGATAGCTGCCCAGCAGGTCGAGAAATTCCGGCCAGCGGTCCGCGGCGATCTGGCGGCCGAACGAGAAATAGGGCTTCTGATTGGCGTCGGCATAATACCGTTCCGGCAAGCGCCAGAGGCTGACGATCCAGGGAATGCCCATTTTCTCCACGCGCTTCATCAGCTCGAAATCCCGGAGCAGCGCGGGACCCGGCTGAGTGTGGCGCTCCTCGTCCCAAACCTGGCCCTTGAATTCGAGCCGCGCCCACGCCTGATGGAGGTTGTCCATCAGGTAGTCTACGGCCGGGGTCTCGGTCGCAAAACAGTAATTGCCGCCGAAACCATCGAAGGCGTACCGCCGGGTGGAGAGGTCCACCGTCAGGTGCGCTGCCGGGGCCTGCGGCGTCCCCGTCAGTTGCAGCGTGAGACCGAACTTCCAGGACTCGCCGGCGGCCCACCCGCCGCCACCGAGGCGGATGCGCACGCGGTAAACGCGCTGGTCGCCCTCCCAGACGTCGGTGACGCTCACCGCGCGGGGTTGGTCGAGCGTGAGGGCCAGCCGCCAGTTTTTCTCTACGTCCACGAAGGCCAGCGCGGCGGCGGTCTCATTGAAAAACGTCACGTCGGCAGGCTTGGCCAGCGGCAGGGCCACTCCGGCCGGCTCCAGGGTCCAGCCGGAGAAGGTGGCGCGCGGCAGGTCGAGGACGTAGTCGACCGATTCTACCTGCAGCGGGTCACGGGAGGGCGGCGCGCCGGGCGCAACGGGTGCGCCGGAGGTGACCGTTCCGGCGAGCGCGACCCCGGCGTCGCTTTCCGTCCAGGCCGCCTCAAACTGCGCCTGGCCGCTGTTCGGGAACGTGGTGAATCCCTTCCAATGCAGCTCGCTGCCTTCGCGCGTGACCGGCGAACGCTGGTCGTGCGGCTGGAGGGTGGTGCGCACGCCGCCCGCGAAACTGACGACGAACTCGCCCATGAGCGGAAATTCCCGTCCGCCGGCGATGAGCGAGGTCAGTCCGCCGGCGCTGTGATAGGTGGCGCGTTCAACGGGCGCGCCGCGTCCGGCCAGCACCGAAGCGACCAACAAGGGAACAAGAAACCGGGGTTTGATTTTCATCGGGGTGGTTTTTGACCATGCCTCGATTCAGATCGGGAACAAATATTTTCGCGCTCCCTCGGGCAGCAGGCTTCGGCTCCTGCGGGTTGTCCGGACTTGCGGAAGCGGCCTTAATCGTCAGCTTGGTCGAACCCCTAACCAGCAACCCCGATGCGCAAAAACGTTTTCTGGTGTCTTCTCCTTTCCACCCTGGCGGTCGGCCCTCTGCCGGCGGTCGACCAAGCCGCTCCCGCCCAGGCCCACTGGTGGCGGGACGGCCACTGGCAGAAGCCGGAGCCCAATCCCAAGGCGACGCTGTTGCCCATGATCTCGGTGCGGGGCAACAAATTCGTGAACCCCGCCGGCGAGACAGTGCTGTTTCGCGGCCTGTCCATCGCGGATCCCGACAAAATCGCCGGCCAGGGGCGCTGGAACAAGGAGCTGTTCGCCGCCGTGAAGGACATGGGCGCCACTCTCGTGCGCCTGCCCGTGCACCCCAGCGCGTGGCGGGAGCGCGGGCCCGCCGCCTATCTCGAACTGCTGGACCAGGCCGTCGACTGGTGCACCGACCTCGGCATTTACGTGATCATCGACTGGCATTCCATCGGCAATCTGCACAGCGGAATGTTCCAGGCGCCGATGTATGACACCTCCATTCCCGAGACCATGGCCTTCTGGCGCACCATCGCCCAGCATTTCAAGGGCAACCACACCGTCGCCTTCTACGAGCTTTTCAACGAGCCGACGCATTTCGGCGGCATGCTCGGCAACATGAGCTGGACGGAATGGAAGGAACTGAACGAGGAGATGATCGGCGTCGTCCGCTATTGGGACAAGGACCGCATCCCGCTCGTCGCGGGCTTCGACTGGGCCTACGACCTGAACCCGCTCCATTACGAACCCGTGCGCGCCGAAGGCATCGGTTACGTCACGCATCCTTACGCGAACAAACGTTCGCAGCCGTGGGAACCGAAATGGGAGGAGAATTTCGCTTTTGCCGCGGACCGTTACCCGGTGATCGCCACGGAGATTGGCTTCGATGTGAAGGACGGCGAGGTCGTCGACGACAACCACTACGGCAACCGCATCACGCGTTTCCTCGAGCAGCGCGGCATCAGCTGGATGGCCTGGGTGTACGACCCGGAGTGGGGGCCGCAGATGCTGAAGAGCTTCGACGGCTTCACTCTCACCGGCGGCGGCGAGTTTTTCAAGCAGGCCCTGCATCGCCCGCCCGCCGTCCGGCCGGAAAAGAAATCGGACAAGTGATCCCATGCGCTCTTCCGACTTCCGCCGCCTGCCCCCGGTTGTCGCGGTGCTTTTGGCGGTGCTGACCGGCGGACTGGCCGCGGCGGCGCGCGCCGGTTCCACCGGGCCGGTGCCCGCCACCGATCCGGCGATCCTCTACGAAGGACGTTTCGCCACCGGCGCCGCCGGCACCGTGCGTCTTGGATTTCCCGGCGTGACCGCGCACCTGCGGCTGCGCGGCTCGTCCCTGACGCTGCGCGCGGCGGCCAGTGAGGACATCTATTGCGACGTGGAAATCGATGACGCCGCACCGACCCTGCTCCGGTTGCGCAAGGGCGAGGGCGCCTATTCCCTCCTCGCCGGCGGTCCCGCCGCGACCCACACCGTCGCCCTCACGCGCCGCAACGAAAGCTGGCAGGGCACGTGCGTCCTTCTCGACTTCGAATTGGACGGGGCCGGCGCGCTGCTGCCGCCTCCGGCGCTGCCGGCGCGCAAACTCATGTTCATCGGCGACTCGGTGACCAGCGGCGAAATGGACGCGTACGAGCCCGGGCGCGATTTTCGCGACCGGCTGAACTCCAACGCGCGGGTTTCGTTCGGCAAGATCCTTGCGCGCCGGCTGAGCGCCCAATGCCATCTGGTGAGCTACGGCGGCCGCGGCGTCGTGCGCGACTGGCAGGGCGTACGCGCGACGAACAACGCCCCGCAGTTCTACGAGCTGGCTTTGCCGGACGATCCGGCGGCGAAATGGGACCATCAGCGGTACGTGCCCGACGCGATCGGCCTTGCTCTCGGGCAGAATGATTTTAGCACCGGTGTGCCCGACCAGGTCGACTACGTGAACGCCTACGTACAGTTCATCGAGAAGATCCGCCGCGATGCTCCGCAGGCGGTGATCTTTCTCATCAACTCGCCGATGCAGGGCGAAGGCGATCTGCGGCGCACGGCCTTGCGCGCCTACCTGGCCGAGGTGGTGGCCCGCTGCGCCAGCCCGAAGGTTGTCCTTGCGCCGCTGAGCTACTATCCCGGCGTCCCGGGCAACGGCCACCCGACGGGCACCGAACATGAAAAAATGGCGGACGAACTCGAACCCGTCTTCCGCCGCGCCCTGGGCTGGTGAAAAGGGCGGGTACAGCCTTATAGCAACGGTCCACGGTTTTGATTTTCGTGATTGGTTCGACACCCCGAAGCCTGCATCGACTTGTTTGAGAGGTAGGAGACTGCTTGCAGGCGATTGTCAGGGCGTGGCACGGGTCTCCCGACCCGCGTTCTGTACATCACGGGTCGGGAGACCCGTGCCACGATGAATCGCCTGCAAGCAGGCTCCTACAAAAGAAAGGGAAAGAACGCCGAACTTACGGACTGGACTGCGATTCCAGTTCGCGGAGCTGCGGTCCGACCAGTTCGCCCACCCGGTTGCCGGCGGAATACACGACCCAGGCAAAACCGATCAGGGCGACCGCCAGGACGAGAAACGCCCGGATATGGTGAGACTCGAAACGCACGATCGACCGGGCGTAGGCGCACAGCGCGAACACCGCCGAGAGGATGATGACCGCGTCCACGCTGGTGCGCTGCCAGTAGCTGCCGCCGAGGTGCAGCCACATGCCAAACTCGTCGAACGTCAGCGCCATCGCCACCCCGTAAAGCAGCGCGGTGATCTCCGCCGAACGACCTACCGGCCGCCGAAAAACACCGTAACCTCCGACCGCGCCGAGAAGAAAAATGCCGTAGTTCAGGTGGTGAACGTGGGTTCCCTGCAGGAAGAAATATAAATTGGGGATCTGATGCGACATGATCAGAAACACAAATGCCCGTGCCAGCAGAAACGTCAGGAGAAAGCCAAACAAGGCGAAGCGCGCCAGCTTGTGGACGTTGACAGGGATGAGGTGGGGATGAACCGGTTCCGTAATCATGAGGCGAGGGGTGGGCGTATGTCCGTCTTGTTTGGCGGACGGGTTGAAAGGTTCAGATCTCCGGATAGCACGGCTCCGGCAGGGCGGCGATGCGCTCGAACATCCGCTGCGAGGCGACTTGGTAACGCTCCTTGCCGGCGCGGGGATCGTCGTATTCGGCGGCGAAAATCGGCGGCCCGAAAACGATCGTGATCGGCGTGCCGAAACGGGGAATCTTCGCTCCCTTGCCAAACGCGGCGAACGAGCCGTAGATCCGGCACGGCACGACCGGCACACCCGTCTTGCAGGCCAGCAGGCCGACCCCGGCCTTGGGTTTTTGCAGGTGCCCGTCCGGCGAACGCGTTCCCTCCGGAAACAGCACGATCGCCCGGTCTTCCTGCAAGGCCTGCAACACCCGGCGGATCGCGCCGACATCACCGCTGTCGCGGTCGACGGGAATGGTTTCCACCTTGTCCAGCCACCAGCTGGCGACGGGATTGCTCCAGAGCGTTTTGCGGGCGAAAAAACGCATCTGCCGCGCGATCTGGGCGCCGACGAGCGGCGGGTCCAGATGGCTGGTGTGATTCGAGGCGATCAGGAACGGTCCGCTGGCCGGGATGTTGTCCGTCCCGACGACCTCGCCGCGAAACCACGCCTCGTAGCAGATTTCCACCACATAGTGGAAGAACGCATAAAACGGCCTCATGGCAAGGTGATCGGGAGTGCGAGGCATGGGGCTAGACGGGAAATTCTCCGCTCGGTCGCGGCAGACCACAGCTCATGGTTTCGGAGGTGGGTGGCATGAACGAATCTGGAACTCAGGAAATCAGGAAAGTGGCTTTGAGCCGGCCGTCGGACTTCCGGCGTCGGCTATGAGGCTGGGGCAGGATGCTTTTGCAGCGGCTCCGAAACGTATCAGCTCCTGATTTCCTGAGTTCCAAATTGACCCCGTCACTGTCGTTCCGGCAAATTGGGGGGACCGGATGAGAGGATGTGGAAATCAGGAAAGCTGGAATTTCCCGCCAAGAAGGCCGATTGGTTCCTGATTTCCTGAGTTCCATATTTTCAGTCATTGATCTCACTGGATTTTCGTCGCGATCTGCGCCGCCATTTTTTCGACGACTTGTTCCAGCGTGAGGTGCGTGGAGTCGATGTCGGTCGCGCCGGGCGGGCAGGTGAGGGGCGCGGTCTTGCGCGAGGAGTCGAGGCGGTCACGTTCGGCGATCGAGTCCTGGCGGCCCTCCGCCGCGCGGCGCTTGGCGCGCTCGGCGGGATCGGCGTGGAGGAAGAAACGGAAATCGGCCTGCGGGAAGATCACCGAGCCGATGTCCCGGCCCTCCATCACCAGCCCGGCGAATCCGTTCTGCCGGGCCACCTCCGCCTGACCGCGCTGGTAGGCCAGCAGCGCCGACCGCACCTCGGGCACCGCAGCGTAGTGCGAGACCTGCTCATTGACCCCCTGGCCGCGGATCTCGTCGCCGGCCGGCTGGCCGTCGATCAGCATCTGGGCGGAGCGGCCGTCGAGGCGGGTGCCGAATTTCAAGCCGCCCAGCGCCGTCCCGAGCGCCGCCGGGTCGGCGGGCCCGATTTTCCGACGCAACAATTCGCTGGTGAGATGCCGGTAGAACGAGCCGGTGTCCACATGCAGCAGGTTGAACCGCCCGGCGAGAATCCGCGACGACGACGACTTGCCCGACGCTGCGCCGCCGTCGATCGCGATAGTGATGAAGCGCGGCGTGTTCACGGAAATCCTGCGGTAATCCTGGACAGAAAAATTTGAAATGTGGAAATCAGGAAAGCTGGAATTTCCTGCCAAGAAGGCCGATTGGTTCCTGATCTCCTGAGTTCCATATTGATCAATTCATCTTTCCTGCAGCGAAGCCGCGCGCAGTGTGCCCAACACGTCGAAGAATCCGGGGAACGTTTTTGAGCAGCACGCCGGGTCATTGATTGTCAGCCACGGTTGTCCGTTGCCGAGCAAATCATGGCACCCGAGAATGCCGAAACTCATGGCGAAGCGGTGGTCATGGTAGGTTTCGATCAACACCCCGGGGGTGAGCGGCCGCGGATGGATTTCCAGCGAATCCTCGGTCTCGATCACGTGCTGACCGAGTTTCGTCAGCTCCCGCGCCATCCCGGCCACCCGGTCCGTCTCCTGCTTGCGGGTGTGCGCGATGCCGGTGATCTTCGTCGGGCCATCCAGCAGCGGAGCGATGGCGGCGAGCGTGAGGAAGGTGTCGGAGAAGGTGCGAAAATTGTAGGAACGTTGCGCAGCATTTACCCTCTGCGCGACGGCATAGGAGACATCAACACCGCCAGCATCGGGTATGATTGCGCAACCTACTTCTTCCATGACGTTGGCAAAACGCACATCGCCCTGTAGAGCTATGGCCGGGTTGGCGGTTGGGTAGCCATTAATCCGAAGGCGAGAACCGAGTCGCTTCAGAGCGAAGGGTAGTGCCAGAAAATAGCTGGCGGCGGAGGCATCGCCTTCGATCTCGTATGTTGTGGGCCGGGCGGCGAACTGCCGTACCATCTGCTCCGTCATCCCGACAAACGGCTTCGAGCCGACCGCCTCTGTGAGTTTCACCGTCAGCAGCGACTTTGCGTGCGGGGCGACCATCAGCAGCGCCGACAGCATCTGGCTGCTCTCCGAGGCATTGAGCTCAACCGTGCCGCCGCGCAGCCCGGTCGTGCGGAGCGTGAACGGGAAATTACGTGCGCTGGCGCGGGCGCCCTGCGCTTCCAGCGCTTCGAGCAGGGCGCCGATGGGACGCCGCCGCATGGCCTCGTCGCCGTCGAAATGATAGACGCCGTCGGGTCGCAGGCAGACGAATGCGGTGAGAAAACGCGCGGCGGTGCCGGCGTTGCCGACATCGATCTTCGCTTCGCGCACCGGAATCTCGCCGCCGCGGCCGGTGATCGTGATCGTCAGCGCGGCTTCGTCGGCCTCGACCGCAAAGCCAAGCTGGCGCAGCGCCGCGACCATGATCTGCGTGTCGCGGCTGAACAACGCTCCGCGCAGCATCACCGAGTGGTCACTCAACGCGGCCAGGATCAGCGCGCGGTTGGTGATGCTCTTCGAGCCGGGCAGCGTGACGCGGCCGCGCACCGGCCGGGTGAAGGGCGCGATGGGAAGTTGATCGGGGAGCTTGCTCACGGAATCGGGCGAAACTGGTCGCGGTAAGCCTTGCCGCGCTCGAGCATGGCTTGCACCTCCGACCAGTCGCGGTTGGCCAGCGCGCGCTCCATGGCGTGCAGCTCTTCCTGGTAAAAACGCAGGGCGCGCAGCACCTCGTCGCGGTTCTGCTCCAGGATGGTTTTCCAAAGCTTCGGATCGCCGCCGGCGATGCGGGTCGTGTCGCGCAGGCCGCCGCCGGAATAATTCCGCCAGCGCACCTCGCGCTGGGCGAGGGCGGCGCACAGCGTTGAAGCGAGGACTTGCGGCAGATGGCTGATGTGCGCGACGATCTCGTCGTGCGCGTCCGGGGCGATGGTCACGACTTCCGCATCAAGCGCGGCCCAGAAGGCCGTCACGCGCTGCGCGGCCGCGGGGTCGGTTTCCTCGAGCGGCGTGACGAAAACCGTGCGGCGGACGAAAAGATCGGCGCGGCCGTTTTCCCAGCCGGTTTTCTCGGAGCCGGCCATCGGATGCGAGCCGACGAACCGGGCGCGCCCGGCCAGCGCCGCCGTGGCCAGCCGGCAGATTTCGGCCTTTACGCTGCCGACGTCGGTCACGATCGACTCGGGCGTCAGGGCGGGCGCCAACTGGCGGATCAGCGGGACAATCTGATCGACCGGGGCGCAGACGATCACGATTTTCGCCTCGCGCACCGCTTCTTCCGGCGTGTCGGCGACCGCATCGCACCAAGGCTGGCCGCGCAGCTTCAACCGCACTTCGGGCCGGCGCGCCCAAACCGTGATGCGCCCCGCGGCGCCGTAGTGGCGGGCCGCCATGGCGACGGAGCCGCCGAGCAGGCCGGGGGCGAGGATGGCAAGAGAGTCAGGCACGGTTTCCGACGAAAGAGTAAAGCGCGGGGTTGTCGAGCCAGAGGGCAGGCTATGGCACAAGTCGCCACCGCCGCCCGGGCTACAAGCCGCCGAGTTTCTCCAGGCGGGCAAATTCCGCCGCGCGCAACGGCATGACCGACAGGCGGCCCTGCCGGACGAGTCCGATCTCCTTGAGCGCGGGCTCCGCCTTGACCTGTGCCAGCGTCACGGGCTTGGGCAACGGCTTGACCGGGGCGAGCTCGACCGCCACCCAGCCTTCCTCGTCGGCCGTCCGGTCGGGGAAGGCGGGCTTGGTCACGCGGGCGAGGCCGACCACGGATTTCGATTCGCCGCTGTGATAGAACAAGACCTGGTCGCCCGTCTTCATCCCGCGCAGGTGGAGGCGGGCGGCATAGTTGCGGACACCCGTCCAGGCCGTCCGGCCGTCGCGCACGAAATCGTCCCACGAGTAATCCTCGGGTTCTTGTTTAACGAGCCAGTATTGCGTTGTCATGGGGACCGGGGGCGGTTTTGGTGACGGTGATGCAGGAACAGGACCCGGAGTTGATGCGAAAAGCGCAGCGTGCGCAATTTATTCTTTATGCCGTGATGCTCCTGTTTCTCGTGCTGCCGTTCGTGGCGCTCTGGCTGAAGCGCCGCGGCGTTTTCCGTTGAACCCCGGTCATGAAGCAAACCCTGTTCATCATTCGCGCGGCGTTTTTGTCCATCTGCATCCTCAGCAGCTGGCTGATCTGCTACGCGGTTTCGGAATGGGATCATGACCGCGGCCTCGCGCTCGCCATCGGCACGCTCATCGGGGTGCTGGTCATTCTGGTTGATGTGTTGCTGAAAGGCTTCTCCCTGCGCGGGCTGAGCGCGATTACCTTCGGCATCGGCATCGGCGTGGTCATCGCCTGGCTCCTCGGCAGCTCGCCGCTGTTCGACCGGGGCGATCCGCAGATCCTCTACCTCGTGCGCCTTGCGCTCTTCATCATCTGCCCCTACCTCGGCTCCGTCATCGCCCTGCGCGGCCGGGACGAGTTCAACCTCGTCATCCCCTACGTCCGGTTCGTGCCGCACGAGGTGGATGTGCCCCTGGTCGTGGTCGACGCCAGCGCGCTCATCGACGGCCGCATCGCCCGCGTGTGCGAAACGCAGTTCCTCAGCGCGGCCCTCATCATTCCGTCGTTCATCCTGACCGAACTGCAGCTGATTGCCGACCAGCCCGATCCCGTGAAACAGGCGCGCGGCCGCCGCGGACTCGAGGTGCTCAACGAGCTGCGCAAAATCAAGAACCTCGACATCCGCATCCACCAGAGCGACGTGGCGCGCCGGCAGGACATCGAGGCCAAGCTGGTTTTCATCGCGCAGTCGATGCGCGCCAAGCTGCTGACGACCGACGTCAATCTCGCCAAGATGGCCCAGTTCCAAGGCGTGCCGTGGCTGAATCTGCATGCGCTGGAAAAATCGCTGCGCCCGGAACTGGTCGTAGGAGAAAGCATCGAGATCGAGCTCCTCAAGCCCGGCAAGGACGAGGGCCAGGCGGTCGGCTACCTGCCGGACGGTTCGCTGGTGGTGGTCAACAGCGCCCGGTCCTTCATCGGCAAGCGCGTGTCGGCTGAAATCATCGGCGTGCTCCCGACGGGCAACGGCAAGATGATATTTGCCAATCTGCTCGGCGACATCGCCACCACCCCGCCGATGCCAAGGTAGCGGCGGTTTCCTTCCAGATTGGGAGCCGAGTGAAGCGTGCGTCCACCGGTTGCGCCAGGCAAGGAAGCGAAGGAGCAGATCCACGAAGAGCGCCCGCGCAAACCTGGCATCTGACCCCGGCCGCGCAAAAACCGGTAGGATGTGCGACATTACTGTCCAAAACAGCACGTCGACCCCGAAGCCACCGGATCGGGCAAACTCGCCTGGAACCATTTCTCCGACGGGAATTATATCGGGAAAAAATACGGAAGGATCTGAACCGATTTAGCTTCGACTAATCAAAATCTATATTGCGGATGGCCTTTTCTCCTCTGAAAACTCCCGAATTGTGAAGAGAGCAGTTGCGGGAAAACCAGGGAAAGCCCCTGTAAGAAGAGGCGACGACGGCGGTGGGTCGGGCTAAATCGATAAGGCAGAGCCGCTAACTGAATGGGACTGAGGAAAGTGGCGTGGCTCGGTGTCGGATCTATTTACGCTTCGGAATTGTCTAACCATATTGTTACTATTCCAACCATATCGTGATCAATGGCACACGTGTTCGGAAGAGCGCTGGCACCGAATAGGCTGCGGATTCGAAGTGTCTGACTTGTCAGTTTAGCATTTTCTCTCGACGACGGCTCGGTGCTGTCGGGGAGAAAGATAATGAGTCGGTTCAACTTCAACCCATGCGATCACCATGAATAAGCGCACCCCTCGGTATCTCATCCTCGCCTTGCTGGTGGCCAGCGCAGTTTCCGCGCGCGCCAACATGATTTTTTTCACCGCGCACCTCGACGGAGCCCAGGACAGCGTTCTAACCTCAGCCACCGGTTTTGGGACCGTGTTGCTCAACGATGTGGCAGATACGATCACGGTTAACGAGAGCTGGACGGGCCTGACGGCACCGGCTACGGCTACCCACATTCACGGGCCGGCCACGCCGGGATCCAATGCGCCGGTTATTTTCCCTTTCTCGGGTGTCCCAAACACCACGAGCGGCTCAATTCCTCAGCAGGTTTTCAGCATCACCGGTGCGCAAATCACCGAGCTCGAGGCGGGTCTGTTTTACTTCAATGTGCACGACGCCAATTTCCCCGGCGGCGAAATTCGTGGACAGATTTCCCAGGCGCCGGACGGAGGCCCGGGAATCGCCGGATTGCTCACGATCGCCACGGTGTGTGTGCTGCCGTATCTGCGTCGCCGCCGCGCGGCCGCGTAAGACCATTCGCCGCTGATCCGCTGCCGAGCCGTCAATCGCGTCAGCCCCGGGGGAACTGGGCGACCAGTGTTTCCGGGGCACGGCGGATCACATCACGGCCGGGGCGCCGGCCGTTCGGCCGCCTCCCATCGCGGGTGCGAGACCCGAGCCACGGCCAATCGCCTGCCAGGCAGGTTCTCCACAAGAAAGGGAAGTAACCGGCCGGGGCAGAGTAAGTTTATTTATACAATTGGGTCTCCCCGCGGTAAAACGTTCATTCGCGTCCCAGAAGAGAAGACCGCGCAGCCGTGTCGTCCATCGTCGGAGCGTCTTCAAGGCGGTGACGGAGCTCACGCAGCTTGGAGACTTCACGCCCGGCGCGGGCCGCCGATTTCGATCGCGACGGACCGGGGTTCTTCGGGCCGGTTTGAGAGGGCTTTGGCGCAGCGGCTGGAGCAGGGTGGGTCGGCATGGGCGAAAAAAGGGTTGAGGTTTTGGGTGAGGGAGTGGCGATCCTCCGTATCGGAGCCGCGTCGCTACAGGTTTTCCTGTCTGGGGGAACGTTCGTCCACGCGCGTGGTTTCGTGAGCCCCCCCGCGGCTTGTCCGGTCCCGTCGCGAAGATTCCGGGGTTTTCCGTTGGCTGAGGCCGGTGCCAGAAGAGTCATGACTCATTTTGTTTTTTGATTTGGTTTTCATGCGCCAACATAACCCCGTCCGCGCAAAACTTCATACGGGAATTCCCCCGAGAGCGCCGCCGGGAAAGCAAGCAGCGACCCGCTCCTCGTCCTGGGTGGAAGCGGCGCGCCGCGAACAATCGGGCTCCCACACTTCCTTGCCGCGCAGGGCATGATCCCCGATGGGAGCAACGGCGAATCATCCGATGGCCGACCGGTCCGTTCGGGAGTATACTCGCGGCGAATCCCGTCCAACCGGGGCGGGATGCCGACCATTCAACGATCAAGCCATCATCACCACCATGTCCGGCGAGAAATGCCTCATGCTGTACCAAGAATGCGCAGACCTTTGTGGATACTGTGCCAGCGCCTGCCTCCGCGAAGAACGCTCGGGCGAACTGATTCGCTGCATCGCGTTGAGCCGCGCCTGCGCGGACGTTTGCACGCTCACGGCGGGCGAAGTGTTGCGAGGCTCGGCTTTCGCCGGGGAATGGTGTGCCTTCTGCGCGACCGTTTGTGATTCTTGCGCGGAAGAATGCAGCCGGTACGAAATGAGGCATTGTCAGAAATGCGCGGCGATCTGTCGCGAGTGCGCGGCCTCCTGCCGGCTCGAAGCGGACGCCCTGGCCCTCGCCTCTTGAGCCGGCTCCGTCCGGCCGGATCGAACTGCGTCCAAACATTTCCACCGTTCGCGAAAGGAACAAATCCATGCCGACCGAAAAGACCGTGAAAAAGGCGCGCCAAGCCGCGCGCGAGGGCGAGCGACCCTCCACCCAGGCGGGCCCGTTTGTGGAGGCGGAGATGCGCCGGTATAAAAAGGGCTCGGGCAACGTTCGCTCCCGGAAACAGGCGATTGCCATCGGACTTTCCGAGGCCCGGAGGGCGGGGGTGAAGCTGGGGGTTTCGCCGGGGGGCGGGTCGGGGCCAGCCCGGAAGAAAGCTCGGTACGACACGGCGGTGGGTTCGGGCCAGATCACTCCGTCCCCGACTCGTTCCCGGGGTGCCCAGAAGGCGGCGCGCACGCGGGAAAGAAAATACGGCCGGTCGTGAGCGTGCGGTGGGAAATTGATCTGCACCCCCGTGACTCCTGGCTTCGCTCAAGACGATTCGCTGGATCACGGCTTTTCCCTGACGAGACCGCTGCCACTTTCTCCCCACGACGCCGCGGATAGTACGGTGAACACCCGCCGCGATACACGGAACAGTCCAGCCCCGCGGGCATCTGAAGCTCTTATGAATATGAATCACATTGCTAAGCTTCTCTCGCGCGGCGCGGTCGCGCTCGTTATCGCATCTCTGTACTGCCGGCTGTCCGCCCAATCGCCGGCGACGCCTTCCGCCGGTCCCGGCATGGAGTCTCCGGCCAACCCCAACCTTTCTCACGCTGATCGGAAATTTCTCCGCGTCGCGTCCGAAAGTGGCCTGAAGGAGGTGACGATTTCCCAGGAAGTCCTGCCCCGCCTTTCGGATCCCCGCGTCCGCGATTTTGCGCAGATGATGGTCACGGACCATGGCTCCGCGAATTCCCAGCTGGCGCAGCTGGCGTCGCGCAAAGGGGTCGAGGTTCCGTCGGTGAGTCCCAAGGTGGAACAGAAATGGGCGGACAAAACGAGCGACTTGGACGAGGACTACATCAAGGCCATGGTCAAGGATCATGACGAAGCCGTGGAGCTGTTCGAGAAAGCGGCCAAGAGCGACGATCCGGAGATTGCATCGTTTGCACAACAGACGCTTCCGACCCTCCGTCACCATCTCGCCATGGCGCGGGACTTGAAGAAGAGCACCAAATAACTTACTTGCGGCGGCACAGCCGGGGCGGCGGGAATTCCAATTCCCGCCGTTTGCTTTCATCCCGTCGGCGGCCCGACGGCGACCAAGGTCAGACCGCGCTCCGCTCCTCGGCCGGACCCCAGGTCTTGGGGCTGAGATTGTGGGCGCTGTTGACCAGGCCGACATGCGAAAAAGCCTGCGGCACGTTGCCGAGCTGGCGGCCGGACCGCGGATCGTATTCCTCGGCGAGCAGCCCCAGGTCGTTGCACACGGCCAGAAGTTTCTCAAACAGCGCGGTCGCCTCCTTCTTGCGCCCCATCAGGTGGAGGCAATCCGCGAGCCAGAATGAGCACGGCAGAAAGGTCCCTTCGCCCGCGGGCAAACCGTCGATATGACCGGAAGTCTTCGTTTCGTAGCGCTGCACCAGTCCATCCACGGTGAGTTCCCGTTCGATCAACTCCACGGTCGAAATAGTCCGCGCGTCGTTGGCGGGCAGAAAACCGACCAAGGGTATCATCAACAGGCTGGCATCCAGTTCGTCCGCGCCGTAAAACTGGGTGAACGCGTTCCGGGCGGGATTGAAACCCTGCCGGCAGATGTCGGCATGGATTTCCGACCGCGCGGCCGACCACTCCGCGACTGGGCCGGGCAAGCCAAATTGCTCGACCCCTTTCACGGCCCGGTCCAGCGCCACCCAGGCCATCACTTTCGAGTGGGTAAAATGACGCCGGGGGCCGCGGATCTCCCAGATGCCCTCGTCCGGATCCTGCCAATGGGCGATCACGAAGTCGACCAGGTGCCGTTGGAGGTGCCAGGCTTCCTCGTCCATTTCAATTCCCGCCGTCCGGGCGGCATGCATGGCGTCCATCACCTCTCCGTAAACATCGAGTTGAAACTGGGCGGAGGCGGCGTTGCCGATGCGCACGGGCCGGGAATTTTCATAACCGCACAGATGGCCGAGTTCGAATTCAGGCAGGGTGCGTTCGCCGGCCAGGCCGTACATGATCTGGAGTTGGGACGGATCGCCCGCCACGGCCCGGAGCAGCCAGTCGCTCCACGCCCGCGCCTCGTCGGTATACCCCGCGGTCATGAACGAATAGAGCGTGAAGGTGGCGTCGCGCAGCCAGCAAAAGCGGTAGTCCCAGTTGCGGACGCCGCCAATGAACTCCGGCAGCGAGGTCGTGCCGGCGGCGACGATTCCGCCGGTCGGGGCATAGGTCAGCGCCTTCAGGGTGAGGAGGGAGCGCACCACCGACGAGCGCCACGGACCGCGATAGGTGCAACGGGCCGCCCAGGTTTCCCAATAGCGCTGGGTCTGGATCAGCGCGTCCTCGACCTCAAGCGGTGCCTGCGGATTCTCATGCGAAGGATACCAGGTCAGCATAAACGGCTTCCGTTCGCCGGCCATCGCCGAGAATCGCGCCACGGTCGAAAGGTCCTCGCCCCGCACCGGCACTTGGGTGCGCAGGATCAGGGCATTCGGTCCCGCCATCGCGATCAGGCCGCCTTTTTCCAGGTGGCGCACCCACGGCACGGTCCGGCCATAATCGAAACGGATGACCAGCTGCATTTTCATCGCGACCTCACCCGAGAGGCCCTCGACGATGCGGACGACATCCCGGCTTTCGCCGACCACCGGCATGAAATCGATCACCCGGGCGACCCCGGTGGCCGTGGTGAATTCGGTTTCGAGGATCAGCGTGTTTTCGCGATAACATCGGCGGGTGCCGGTGATCGGCTCGTCCGGGCAAATCTGCCAGAAACCATTGCCCTTCTGACCAAGCAACGCCGCGAAACAGGCCTCATCGCCGAATCGGGGCAGGCAAAGCCAGTCGATCGATCCGTTCCGGCCGACCAGAGCCAGGGTGTGCATGTCGCCGATGACGCCGTAATCCTCGATTTTCATGATGGAAATTGGGCCGGCGCGTCGATTTTTTGCAGGACAGCGAACGGCAGCTCGGCCAGCAGCGTTCGCAGGAGCAGCGGCTCCGCGGCGGAAACCAACCGCCCGGTGCACACGTCGCGCCAGTCCGATTGCAACGCCGGCAACTCCAGCCGGGTGTCGTCCCAGCACAGACCGAGGGGTGGGGAACCCAGCTTGACGGTGAGACGGGGCACCACGACGAGGATCGAGTGGGTGGCGTGGGTGCGGGTGAACGCGACGACCTTGGAAGCGAAGGCCCCGGCGGTGGCCACCGGCCGGTATTCTCCGCGGGCAAACAGCTGCGGATGCAGCGCCCGCAGTTGCAACAGCCGCTGCATGACGAAGAGCTTGATGTGTCCATCCCGCCAGTTTTCCAACAGGCCGGCGGGAGTTTCGTTTTCAATCCGGTCCAGCGCCTGCCGCCGCCGCGCATAGTCGATCTCCCGGCGGTTGTCCGGGTCGACGAGGCTGAAGTCCCACAGTTCGTTGCCCTGGTAGAAATCGGGGATTCCCGGCACCGCGCATTTGAGCACCAGCTGGGCCAGGGAATTGACCATCCCGAAGCGCGCGAGCCGTTGCGCGCAGGGAACGAACGCGGCCAGGAAATCCGGCGCCGTTTCGGGATGGGTGATCCCGTCCACGAACCGGTCGCAGGCGGCGAGATAGGCGTCGTTGGCCTGCAGGATGGAGGTGTGCCGCTTGGCTTCGTTGACCGCCTTGCGGAAATGCTCCCGCAAGCGGGCGCGGAAAGTCGCGTCCATCTCGCCCGGTTCCAGCGGCCAGGCGCCCAGGAGGATCTGATAGAACCGGTAGGCATCGAGCGCGTCGGGCGCGGGGCTGCCTTCCAGCAGGGTGGTGTGACGGGCGGTCAGGGTCGACCATTCCCGCAGCCACGCTTCCCATTCGTCCGGCAGCTCGGAGAGGGCGTAGAGCCGGGCGCGGACGTCCTCGCTCAGTTTCGTATCATGGGTGGACGTTGCGAGGAGGGTGAGCGGGCTGGTGGCGAGGCGTTCGGCATTGGCGGCATGGAAGCCGTCGACCGATCCGCCGAAATGATCCGGCCAACCGCCGACTTCATTCAGGGCGATGAGGCGGTTGTAGGTGTAAAATGCCGTGTCTTCCACCGCCTTGGCCATCACGGCTCCGGTGTATTGTTGAAAGGTCAGCACCCAATGCAACAGCCGGCTGCGATAGTCCTCCGCCGCCGCGGCCTCGGGATAGCTCCCGACCAGCAGGTCTCGGACAAATTCGAATGCCTGCGGGTCCAGACGCGGATTGCGCGCCACGGCCTGGGCGCACGCGAATTCAAGGACGTGACGGTCCGCCGCCGAGACGGATTCCTGCCGCCGCCGGTAAGTGCGATAGACCGGCAGACTCGCGATGATCTCGCTCGCCGCGGTGGTCAGTTCATGACGGGTGAGATCCCGCCAGCGCCGGTCCGCCGACACGATCTCCACCAACTCGCTGCCGAGATTGCCGACGGCATTGACGAACAATTCCGTGATGATCATGCGCTTTTTTTCATAAACCATCTGCGCATACGTCGCAGTCTCGCCGGTGAATTTCCGGTAGATTTCATCGAAGCGCGCTTCCGTTTCCGGATCGACGAGCACAGAGGCGAGTTGCGGAATAAACTCGTATCCCGTCGTGCCCTGCACCGGCCAGCTCTCCGGCAGGGTTTCCCCGGCGGCGAGAATCTTTTCCACCAGGACATAGAGCGGCTGGGATCCGTCGGGCCGCTCGAGCGACTGCAGGCGACGCAGGTAGGCTTCGGGCTGGCGCAGGCCGTCGATGTGGTCGATGCGCAGGCCGGCCACCTTGCCTTCCCGCACGAACCGGCCGAGCAGTTCGTGGCAGGCGCGGAAGACCTCGGGTTTTTCCATGTGCAATCCCACCAGGGAATCGATGGCAAAGAAACGCCGGTAGTTGATTTCGTGGGCGCCGGTCTGCCAGCGGGCGAGCCGGTAATGTTGCTGTTCGATCAGGGCATGCAGGGCGTCGAAGCTCTCCGGCTGGCCGACCGTCCCGTTGATGGCCTGCAGCCGCAGCGCGAGCCGGTCTTGCAAGAGCGGATCGGCGGCGATCGCCGCGGCGGTTTCCTGCTTCAGCCGCGCGATCACTTCCGCGCGCTTGCGCAAGGCTTCGGGATCCGCTGCGGGTTGGGAACGCGCCAGGCCGGCATAAATGGCCAGGACCGGCGCCAGCGTCGGAAGATCGCCGCCCGGGCCGTCGGGGGCCCCGAGCGCCTCGAGGATCCGGACGGAGGATTCGGGACAGACCGGCAGGGTCACATCACCGCAATGCAGCGCAAATTCATCCGTGTAGGTGAGGGTAATCCCGCCTTTTTCCAGCACCTTTCCGTAGTGATCCTCGAGCAGGGGAACCAGGACCCGGGGATGATCACGGCCTTCTTCCTTCCATTGGATGTCGAAGAAAGGTTCGTAGGGGGAGAGGCGACCGTTCTCGAGCACGTCGCGCCACCATTGGTTGAGCACGCCCGCGATCCACATGTGATTAGGCACGAAGTCGACGAGGAGATTGAAATTCTCCTGTCGCAGGCGGGTCGCCAGCAGATCGAAACCGTCGCCCCCGCCGAGTTCCGGATTTACCGTGCCATAGTCGGTGACATCATAGCCGTGAAGACTGCCGGGCGTGGCGGTGAAGATCGGAGAGAGATAAAAATCGGACACGCCCAGGGACCGGAAATAGGGGATGAGTCCCGCCAGGTCGTTGAACGTAAACCGGCCGTGGAGCTGCAGCCGATAGGTGCAGCGGGGGGCATGGGCGCTTTCAGTCAGCGGCATGGGGGATGTCCTCCGGGATCGCCGCCAACCACGCCGCCGCGGGGCCAATAATTTTCCAGCCGGTCAGCCGGCGCCAGTCCTGCCCGCCGCCGAAACGCCGTTCCTCGCTGTGCAAAACGATTTGCCAACGCCGGCCCGCCGGCGGCTGTAGGGCGTCCGGCAGGGCGGCCGGTGGAAGACCGCCCGGCCGGAGCGTGGCGAGGAGCATCCGTTCCCCGGCATCCGTCAGATACCGGACGGCGATGAATTCCGCGAAGTGGACGACGCGCCAGCGCTCCCGGCGGAGCACCGGAGCGGTCAATAGCATCCGTCGTTGTTCCAGGCAGACCCGATAAAGCGCGAGCACGGCGGCATGGGTGGTCTGTCCGCGTTCGGCCCAATCCAGCTTCGAGCGCAGGAACGTGGCCGGGTCCTCGGGCTCCGGGAATTCCCCGGCGCCCCAAGCGGCGCCTTGCTGCTCAAACTCGCGCCGCCGGCCCGCGGCAATCTGTTCGCCGAGTTCGCCGCCATGATCCGTAAAATAGAGGAACGGGCTGGTGGCGGCCCATTCCTGCCCCATGAAAAGCATCGGGACATAGGGACTGAGGCACAGCAGCATCGACGCGGCGCGAAATTGGCCGGGAGTCACTAGATGCTCCAGCCGCCGGCCGTCCGGGCGGTTGCCCACTTGATCGTGATTCTCGATGCAAGTGATGAATGCGCTGGCGGGAAGGTGCTGACAGGCCGATCCCCGGGGGCGTCCGGCCCACGGTCGGTACGCTTGTCCCCGGTAGGCCCAGCCATGCATGAGCGTCGAGGCCAGCTCCGCCGCCGTGCCCGCGTAACCGCTGAAATAGGATTCCTGGCGGCCGGTCAGCGCGACGCGAACCTCATGGTGAAAATCGTCCGCCCACGCCGCATCGAGGCCCAGGCCGTCGTCGTCGGGAGCATCGAGCAGCCGGGCCTGGTTGCGTTCATCCTCGGCGATGACGAAGCCGCCCCGGGCATGTACCGCCTCGGCGATCTCCGCGAGCAGATGGCGGGGGGACCGGTCGGGAATGGCGTGGGTGGCGTCCAGCCGCAGTCCGTCGAATCTGAATTCGTCGAGCCAGTACGCGGCGTTTCCGACCAGAAAATCCCGGATCGGCCGGCTGCGTGCTTCGTCGAGGTTGAACGTGCGGCCCCAGGGCGTGTGCTGGTCCTCGCGAAAATAGGCGGGGGAAAAATCCGAGAGATAATTTCCCGCCGGGCCGAGGTGGTTGTAGACGACGTCGAGGATGACCGCCAGTCGATGCGCATGGGCGGCATCCACGAGCGCCCGCAGATCGTCGGGCCGGCCATAACAGCGGGCCGGGGCGTACAACGCGACACCATCGTAGCCCCAGTTGCGATTCCCGGCAAAATCGGCGACGGGCATCAGCTCGACGGCGTCCACGCCAAGTTCGCGGAGATGGTCCAGTTTTTCGATCGCCGCCCGGAAGGTTCCGCCGGGGGTCATGGTTCCCACGTGCATTTCGTAGATCGTCTGCCCGACCCAGGCGGGCTTGGTCCACGAATCACATCGCCAGTGGTAGTCGGACGGATCGATGCATTCCGACGGCCCGTGGACGCCGAGGGGTTGGTAGCGCGAGGCCACGTCGGGGAGGAGCCGGCCATCGGCGCGGGCGAAGCGGTAGAGGTCGCCCGCGGCCCCGTTGGGATCGAAAGCCGACCAATAACCCTCGTCCTCGATGGCGAGCGGGAGCCGTCGGGTGGCGCCGCCGCGTTCGACGACCACCGCCATTTCCGGCTGATCGGGCGCCCAGATCCGGTAGCTGACGCCATCCGGAGTCACGCGCGCCCCCACCGCCGCGGTCTGCACTCCCCGCAGATCTTCCGCGCGCTTCATTGCCCCGGAGTCGCCGCCCGACGATGGAGTAGAACGAAGGCATGGGCCACCAGCTGGTACGCGGGGACCGCCACCGCCGCGGGGGCTTGGCTCACGTGGGCGGGGAACGCGGTGTCGAAAATAACTTTCCAGGCCGCGTCGGGACCGAGGGACGGAAGGTGAAAGTCAACGGGCTCCTGATGGGCGTTCAGCATGAGCAGGAAGTCGTCGTCGTGGACCGGCCGGCCCTCCTGATCCCGGACTTCCGGCGCCGTGCCCGGAAGAAACATCCCGAGGGTCCGCATCCAGCCACCGGTTTCCCAATCCTCGGCTTTCATTTCATTGCCGTCGGCCCGGAACCATCGCACCTGCCCGTCGGTGGCCGCGGGGTGCGGATCACTTTCGCGAAAGCTGCGCCGGCGAAACCCCGGATGCTCCGCGCGCAGAGCGATCAGGCTGCGCGCGAACTTCAGGAACTTCTTCTGACGATCGTTCCATTGCCAGTTGAACCACGAAAGTTCGTTGTCCTGGCAATAGGCGTTGTTGTTTCCGCGCTGGGTCCGCCCGACCTCGTCGCCGGAGCAGATCATGGGCACGCCTTGGGCCAGCAGCAGCGTGGCCCAGAGATTCCGCTTCTGGCGTTCCCTGAGCTCGAGGATGGCCGGCTCGTCGGTCGGCCCTTCGTGCCCGCAATTCCACGAGCTGTTGTCGTCGGTGCCGTCGCGATTGTCCTCCTGATTGGCCTCGTTGTGCTTGTGGTCGTAGCTAACCAGATCATGGAGGGTGAAGCCGTCGTGGGCGGTGACGAAATTGATGCTCGCGGACGGCAGCCGGCCGGTGCGCTCGTACAGGTCCGCACTGCCACCGAGCCGGGTCGCGACATCGGAATGCAGTCCCATGTCGCCCTTCCAGAATTTGCGGACCGTGTCGCGGAATTTTCCGTTCCATTCCGCCCAGCCCACCGGGAAATTGCCCACCTGATAGCCCCCTTCGCCGAGATCCCAGGGTTCCGCGATCAGTTTCACGGTGGCGAGCGTCGGATCCTGATGCAGGGTGTCGAAGAAGGCGCCGAGCTGGTCCACATCCTTCAGCTCACGGGCGAGGGCCGCCGCCAGATCGAAACGAAAGCCGTCGACATGCATCTCGATCACCCAGTAACGCAGGCTGTCCATGAGCAGCTGCAGGGAATGGGGGCTCACCATGTTGAGCGTGTTGCCGCAGCCGGTATAATCCATGTAGTAGCGGGCGTCGCCCGGCACCGTGCGGTAGTAGGCGAGGTTGTCGATCCCGCGGAATGACAGGGTGGGACCATCGTGGTTGCCCTCGGCGGTGTGATTATAGACGACGTCGAGGATCACCTCGAATCCGGCGTTGTGGATTCGTTTCACCATTTCCTTGAACTCGCGGACAATCGCCGCCGGCTCCCGGGTCACGCCATAGGTCGGCTCCGGAGCGAAAAACCCCAGCGTGTTGTAACCCCAATAATTGTGCAGGCCCCTCGCCAGCAAGTGCCGGTCCTGCACGGCATGATGCACCGGCATGAGCTCGAGGGTGGTCACACCCAGTTCCTTGAGATAGGTCAGGATCTGATCGGAGGCCAGGCCGGTGTAGGTGCCGCGCAGGGCTGCGGGCAGGCCCGGATGTTGCATGGTCAGGCCCCGGACATGGGTTTCGTAGATGATGGTTTGCGGCCAGGCGATCTCCGGCCGGTGTTCGTCGCTCCAGTCGAATTCACTGTCGATGACCACCCCGAGCGGGGCAAAGGGCGCGCTGTCCCTCGCGTCGAACGAGAGATCGCGGTCGGCGTGGCCGATCTGGTAGCCGAACAATTCGTCCGCCCATTTCAGTCCCCGTCCGATGGCCTTTGCATAGGGATCGAGCAGGAGTTTGTTGGGATTGAACCGCAGGCCTTCGGCCGGGGCGTAGGGCCCATGCACCCGGTATCCGTAAAGCTGGCCCGGCCTGATTCCCTCCAGATAGATGTGCCAGACGCCGTTGGTTCGCTCACGGAGGCGGATCCGCTGCGCCTCCCGCGTTTGCCCCGCATGGTCAAACAAGCAGAGGTCGACGGATTCCGAGGTGGCGGAGTAGAGGGCAAAATTAACCCCCGTGCCATCCCACGTGGCTCCTTGAGGGAAGGGTTTGCCCGGCCGGTACGACTGGTCCGAGACCGACTGGTCGGAGGCCGTGCCACGGGTTTTGGCGGGAACATCCGGGGCGCGGGACCGACGTCCGGCGCCGGAGATCCCCAGCGATGAGGCAATCCGGGCGAGAGTTTTCATGAGATACGTGGAATGCGTCGCGTGGGCCGGCAGGAGTCAGGCGGCCGAATCCGCGACCCCGGCCTGTTTCGCCCGAAGATGCGCGGCCAGTGGGACGGCAGGTCCCATCTTGCGGCGACGGACCACCTTTTGGAAAAACAGGTTGTTCGGCACCTGCAGCAGCGTGCCGTCGTCCGAATCCAGCGTGGTGTAGATCAGGTTGAGATCGATGACCCGGCCCTTGACGGGATCGCCGGGGAATTCCACTTCGTCGCCGATCGAGAACGGCCGAAAAATCATGATGATCAGGGTGCACAAGGTGTTCGAAAGCACGCTCCAGACCGCGACAAATCCGATGGCGATCATCGCCAGAATGGTCGACATCATCCCCCAGATCCCGCCGAGATTGATCCCGAACGCGCTCAGGGCGAGAACGAGGGCCGCGATGATGATCGTCCACTTGGACGCCCGGTGGATCGGGCTGAGTTCGGTCTGGGTGAAATGCGTGCGCCGGGCCAGCAGGGTCAGAAGGCGGTTGACGAGAAAATGGATGACCAGCGCCGCAATGAGAATGGCGACGACGGAGGGAAGGGCCGTGATGGCCACGGCCGAGAGATGATCCAAGTCCAGACCGGAAAGGTTCATATCCAAGAAGGTGGTGTCTGGCCGGCGGCCGGCCGGTCGCCGCGGGCGGCCGCGCCTAGCTCGCGATCGCGAGCGGGGATGGAAGGTGCCGGCTGGCCTCGAAGAAATCCTCCATCGCGGCTTTCAGGCCGAACTCGGGGGCCTTCTCCAGAATGAGCGTGCGCAGATTCGTGCGGGCCCGCGCGATCCGGCTCTTCACCGTGCCCACATTGATCCCCAGGGCGGCGCCGATTTCGCCGTAGGACTGATGCAGCACATTGCGCATGATCAGGATCTCGCGATGATACACGTCCAGCAGTTTCATGCATTCCTCGACCAGCTCGACAAACTCGGCATTGATCGTTTCCAGCCGCGGGTTGGGCGCGGTGTCCGGTAGCACATCGGTCAGGCTGAAGCCCGCGCCCTCGACCATGGTTTGGTCCAGGGAAAGCGTGTCGTGCCGGCGGCGGCGGAAGAAGTACCAGTAGCGGTTGCGCGCCAGGTTCAGCGCGATGCAGCAGAGCCAGGTCGCCAGGCAGGCCTCGCCGCGAAATTTGGCCAGCCCGCGATAGGCGCGGATAAAGGTTTCCTGGGCGATGTCCTGGGCATCGGCATAATCGCGCAGCGCCTTTTGCGCGACACCGACAATGCGTCCATAGTGGCGGTGCACAATCTCCTTGAAGGCTCCCTGGTCGCCGTCGATGAAGCGTGCCACCAAGGCAGCATCGTAGAGAGCCTCCGGGCTTTTGGCCGCCGGGAGCCGTGCTCTGGCTGGTTTCTGTTTCGAATGCAGCGGAATCGTTTGGATGGTCGGCATGAGAGTGATAGTTGGCCCCAATAACCTAGTTTCGTACTCGCGGCCGCTCCGCAGGTGGAAACGAAACCGGCCCAATAGTTTAAAAAAAACACTCTTTTTGGGTCCGGTCCGGTGGCTCCGCTGGAAAGATGCATTATGCATGCGGGCTGCGACCAGCCCTTGCATTCTGCAATGGTCGGCGATGGGTTCCCTTGCCGGACGAACCGCCCGGTGAAGACGACCGCCTCGGCATCCCGAGTCCCGTCCGCCTTCTGGGAGCCATCTTCCGGCGGAATGCGAGTTCGCGCTCCGGCGCCGATCGAGAAGAGGCCGCCGATCGCAGAACAGGAAAGCTTCCTGGGGCACCGCCGCATTTCGCCTGATGAGCGCGGCCGCTGCGGCGCCGCGAAACGGCGACCAGCTTGCAGCGCGGCCCATGCTTCATCAACATCCACGCAGTGCGGAGAGTGCCGATCAAAAGAAAGACCACGATGGCCGCCGCGGTGACGAACTTCACCTTCGTCTTCTTCGCGGCGCGTAGAACCGCTGGCTTTTGGATCAATTTTGGCTACTCCCATCGACCCAACATATCACGGATTCGGATCGCGACAGCATGGGGTGTTCACAGTACGGCTCGCCGTGACCTCCGTCGGGCGAGGGGAAAAAAGACCTTCCGCGTCGTGAACGCGTCCTGTTCGGGGCAGTTTTGTTTTGCGCGGATCGCGATTCGGTTTTCATTGCCAGTCGCGATTCGAAAATCGGAGCCGGACTCTTGCCCTCCACGCGAAGTCAGGCGCCGCGGATCGCGCTGACCCAATCGCGCTACAACGACCAATTCTTCGACCGAGCCCCGACAGCCAGATTGCGTCGGTCATTTTCGATACAATTTCTTGACCATGAAGCAGACCAAGCCAGCCTCCGGCACCAAGAGCATCCCGCGCGCGCCGCGGCGTGCGGCTAGCCTCGCCGGAAAGGATCGGGTCCAGCGCTCGGCCCCGACCGTCGTCGGCATCGGCGCGTCCGCCGGCGGCCTGGAGGCGTTGACGGAATTCTTCCAGGCGATTCCGGCCGACAGCGGTCTGACCTTTGTCGTGATCCACCACCTGGCACCGGACCGGGAAAGCTTGCTCGCGGAAATACTCGGCCGCCATACGTCCCTACCGGTCCAGGCGGTGAAGGACGGACAGCGGGTCGAGCGAAACCATGCCTATGTGATTCGTCCGGGCCGCACCCTCACGATTCGTCGCGGTATTCTGACCCTGGGGAAACCGTTCAACGATTCCTCGCGGCGCCACCCGGTGGACGATTTCTTCCGGTCGCTGGCCGAGGACCAACGGGAACGGGCGATTTGCGTCATCATGAGCGGGATGGGAGCGAATGGAACGGCGGGGGCGCGGGACATCAAGGCGGCCGGAGGACTCTGTGTCGCCCAGGACCCCGCCAGCGCCCTGTTTCCCTCCATGCCGCAGACGCTCATCGACGCCGGCCTGGCGGATTTTGTCCTGCTGCCGCGGGAAATCCCGGCCCTGCTCGCCAACTACGCGATGCAGCCTTATGCGAAAGGCGCGGTTTTTTCCCGTCTGGGCGAAACGGACCGGGAGGCCTTCGAAGGGATTTTGACGCTGATCCGCCAGCGGACGCAGCGCGATTTTCAGGGCTATCGAAAACCGACCATCATCCGCCGGATCGAACGGCGGATGGGTCTCAATCAGATCGTCACGCCGGACGCCTACCTGCAGTTTCTGCGCCGCTCGGTCCCGGAGGTGGCTTTGTTGACGGACGACCTGCTCATCCACGTCACGGGATTTTTCCGCGACCCGCTGGTCTGGCGGTCCCTTCGCCGTAAGGTGATCGAGCCGTTGGTCGCCAGACGCCCGCGCGGGGCCAGCGTTCGCGCCTGGGTGACCGCCTGTTCCACGGGTGAAGAAGCCTATTCCCTCGCGATGCTGCTCGTGGAGACGGCGGAAGCGGCCCGCAAAAGATTAGACATCAAGATTTTTGCCACCGACGCCTCCGAATCAGCGGTGGATCGCGCCCGCAGCGGGATTTTTCCCGCGGGCATTGAAAATGAAATCTCGCCCCGGCGAATGAAGCGTTTTTTCGAACCGCACGGCGTTTCTTACCGGATTCGCAAGGAGCTGCGGGAACTCGTGGTGTTTGCGCCCCAGAACCTGCTCAATGATCCTCCTTTTTCCCGCCTCGACCTCTGCACCTGCCGCAATTTCCTGATTTATCTCGAGCCAGTCGTCCAGCAGCGGGTGCTGAGCAGCCTGCATTTCAGCCTCGATGAGGGCGGCTTCCTCCTCCTGGGCAACAGCGAGAACATGGCTGGCGCCGAGAGCCTTTTCGAGGCCGTGGACCGCAAGCACCGGATTTTTCGCCGTTTGGGACATCCGCGGCGGGCCATGGTGGGTGATTCGCTGCTGGCCCGGGCTCTGCCGGCCGAGGCGGAGGGAA
This sequence comes from uncultured Opitutaceae bacterium, assembly GCA_964477955.1. Lineage (GTDB taxonomy): Bacteria > Verrucomicrobiota > Verrucomicrobiia > Opitutales > Opitutaceae > Didemnitutus. The sequence goes on along the minus strand of CAYZGG010000001.1, from coordinate 9,350 downwards.
ACAATGAGGCGGCCCCCGGCTCGCCGGGCGAAATCGCGCTCCTGGCCCGCAAGACCCTCCTGGCGGAACTCGCCCCGGCTGCGGTGGCCATCGACCTGCGGCAGCAGATCGTTTATTTTCACGGCAACACCGACCGCTATCTCGCGCAGCCCAGGGGCGCAAACACGCGCGAACTCCTGGCTTTCGTGCGAAAACCCCTGCGCCGGGCGGTGCAAAACGCGGTGGTGCGCGCCCTGGCCCAGAAGAGCCCGCGCACGACCCGCGAGCGCGGGCCGGTTCCCGCGAAGGGCGGTTCCCACGTCGAGGTGGTGGTGACTCCGTTGCGCCGGGGATCGCAGGTGGCCTTCTATCTGGTCAGCTTTTCCGAGATGGCTGCCAGCAAGGTGGTGATCGCGAATGGCGAGCGCGGAACGGTCGCCCATCGCCACCTCGTGCGGGAGCTGCAACAGGCGCGCGACGACCTGCAAAGCACCATCGACGAGTTGCAGGCAAACAACGAGGAGATGAAAGCCGCGAACGAGGAGACGATGAGCGTCAACGAGGAATTGCAGAGCACGAATGAGGAACTCGAGACCAGCAAAGAGGAGCTGCAAGCGCTCAACGACGAGTTGAACACCGTCAACACCCAGCTGCAGACCAAGATGGAGGAGTTGGAAAACAGCACCCGGGACATGGGCAATTTTCTGAGCAGCACGGACATTGCAGTGGTGTTTCTCGACGGGGAACTGCGGATCCGCCGCCATACGCCGGCGGTGAAGGATCTGGTCGAAATGATCGAGACCGACGTCGGCCGGCCCTTGCACAACCTGGCGCTCAAGTTCGCCGACCCGAAGCTGCACGCGGACCTGGCTGAAGTGCTGAATGGTTCCCCCGTACGCGAGGCTGAAATCGTCAGTAATTCGGGCCGAACCTACATGCGACGCGTGCTGCCGTACCGCAAGGACGGGCCGGAGGTGGAAGGCATCGTGATCACTTTCGTCGACGTCACGGCGCGGAAGGCGGCGGAACTGGAAGCGCGCCGGGGTGAGAACATGCACCGGCTCATTCTCGAGGGAATCAAGGAATACGGCATCTTCATGCTCACCTTGGACGGTCGCTTTGCCACGTGGACCGCCGCGGCCGAACGCATCCTCGGCTACACCGAAAAAGAAGTGCTCGGCCAGGAGCTTAGTCTGCTCCACACGGCGGAGGACCGGACAGCCGGAACCGCCCGCCGCGAGCTGGCCGAGGCGGCGACGGGACGCGATGTGTTCGTGGAGCGATGGCATGTCCGCAAGGACGGAGTGAGGTTCTGGGGCACCGGCATCCTGTCCCCGCTGAATGACGACGACGGCCGGCCCTATGGTTTCGTGAAGGTCGTCCGGGACAACACGGACCGGAAGCTCGCCGAGGATGCCCTGGAGCGGGCGATGCGAAACGCGGAAGCGGCCAATGCATCGAAGGATCACTTTCTGGCGAATGTGTCGCACGAGCTGCGGACCCCGCTTTCCGCCGTGACGTTATGGGCGAAACTTTTGCTGGATCAGAAGGAGGTCGACGCGCCGACCTTGCAGGAGGGACTGGAGGCGATCGCCCGGTCGGCCAAGGAGCAGCAGGTGCTCATCGAGGACCTGATGGACACGGCGAAGATCGTCGCGGGCAAGCTGCGGCTCGAACCAAAGCATTTCGATTTGAACCGGCTGCTGCACCATCTCCTCCCCCCGATCCGAACGATCGCGGCGGAAAAAAGCCTGGTGATCGAGGAGACCCTGGCGCCGGACGTGGGGGTCGTCACCGCCGACCCGCGGCGAATCCAGCAGGTGGTTTCCAACCTGTTGAACAATGCCATCAAGTTCACCCCCGAGGCGGGGCGCATCAAAGTGGAAACGCTTCGCCGGGGCGACGACGTTGAAATCCGGGTGATCGACAACGGGAAGGGCATCCATTCGGATTATCTCGTCCGGATTTTCGACCGGTTCGTGCAGCTCGACCAAGGCAGCACACCCACGGCCAGCGGCATGGGCTTGGGACTGGCGATCGTGAAGCAGCTGGTCGAATTGCATGGCGGCACGATCCACGCGGAAAGCGCCGGCCAGGGCTTGGGCGCGCAGTTCACTATCAAGCTTCCCCTGCCGCGCGGTGACCATCCGGGCGAGGAGGTCAACCTGACCGAGCCCCGGGTCTCGCTTAAAGGCCGGCGGGTCTTGCTGGTGGAGGATTCGACCGAGACGCGCCATGCGTTGGAAATGGTCCTCGTCGATGCGGAGGCGGAAGTGGTCGCGGTGGGCAGCGCCCATGCCGCGCTCGAGGAATTCAGCCGGGTCCGTCCGGATCTGATCCTGAGCGACATCGGACTGGACGGAATGACCGGGCACCAGTTGCTCGCGGAAATCCGCCAACGGGAACGGGCGCTCGACCTTGGCGTCGTGCCCGCGATTGCCCTCACGGCGTACGCCGACGAGAAGAATGCGCGCAAGGCTTTTGAGAGCGGTTTCCAAGATTGCACGACCAAGCCGATCGAACCACGGGTGCTGATCGCCAAACTGGCAAATCTCGGGGCCCCCGGCTGAGTGTGCGCGCCGGCCGACAGGTCCGAGAGGGCGTCGCGGCGCTGGTTTGTCCTTGGAAATGCGAAGCGCCCCGGCCGAAGCGCGGGGCGCCGCGGGCGAGAAGGCTGTCAGTCCTTCCGGCTATGTTCCGCAAGAGATTTCGCATCCTCGTTGATGCTTTCCGAAAGCGTCGTGAGATTCTCGTCGGCGGCTTTTTCTTCATCCAAGGTGGTTTGCAGCAGCTCCGCCACCTGGGTCTCACCGAGGGCTTCGGCCAGGGCCCGCGCGGTGCCATAGGCGGCGATTTCATAATGCTCGACCCGCTGCGCCGCGCCGATCAGGCAGGCATCGCGGACGGGATCGGGCGCGGACAGGTCGATCGCCTCGGCGCCTTCGTCCACCAGGCCTTTCATCGCCTTGCAGGTTTTGCCCTTGGCTGTGGCGCCCAGCGACTCGAACACCTGTTCAAGCCGGCTGACGTGGCCCTTCGTTTCCTCGAGATGGCTGGTGAAGCCGTCCTTGAGATCGGCGCTGGTGGCGGCTTCCGCCATTTTCGGCAGCGCTTTCACAAGCTGTTTCTCGGCATCGTAGAGATCTTTGATTTCTTCGAGCAGAAGTTCGTGCAATGTATTGACGGAGGACATGGCTAATGAGGGTTGTTTTTGTGGATGGTTTCTTGTGGGAATGCCGTGTAACGGCGAGGCAGACCATACTGCAGAAGCGGGCGGCGCGACATTGGGGAGAAATCCGGCTGCGGGTACCGGAGAGGACACCCGCACGGGATGGCAGTCACGGTGAAATGGCGGATGACGTCCAAGGCGATCCGCCCGATGGCGGTTTTTGAGTCTTGCATGCATTGTCAGTCGTTTCAGCCCGACAATGACCGACCGAATCCGATTCTTGTTTGCCCGCCTCTCCAGGACAGCCGCATGGATCCGCCGGCTGGGTGTGCGGGCGAAACCCGGAACCGGGCGGAAGGCGATGCCCGCGCCCGACCCATTGCCCCGCGGCGACTCGGACCCGGAGGTGTCGACATGGCTCACTTTCGACCCTTGATTTTCATTTGCCGCGTGCGGGGACGGGTTGGTCGCCGGATCGGACATTAAAGCTGCCGACCCGCCTCCCGGCCGACTTTCGGTTGCAACCGGTTTTCAGAAACGCAGCGGGCGGGAAGGGGAATTCGAGGCGGAGTGAAAGGATCCGGCAAAAGTCCCTTTTGGGGCACCGGTGGGATGGTCCGTGGTCAAAGATCCGTGATTCCCAAGTCCGGCAGCAAGAAAATCCGTGAAGCGAAACCTGCCTCGAAAGGCGAACATTCGACCGCGACCACCGTCCGTTGCCGGATCATTTTGGTGGAGGATCACCCGCTCATCCGGCAGGGCATGAAGGTGCTTTTCGGCCGCCACGCCCATTTTGAGATCTGCGGCGAAGCTGACAGCGCACCGGAGGCCTTGGCGCTCGTGGCCAAGCTGTCGCCCGACGTGGCGATCGTGGATGTCACTCTAAAATCGGCGAACGGCATCGAGTTGACGAAGAACATCCGCGCGCTGGCCCCCGGCACGCAGGTGCTGGTCGTTTCCATGCACGAAGAGAATGTCTATGCCGAACGGGCGTTGCGGGCCGGGGCGATGGGTTACCTCATGAAGGACGAGGCGGTGGACAAGATCATCACGGCCATCGAACGCATTTTGCAGGGCGAGGTGTACGTCAGCGACCGGATCAAGGGACGGATGCTCAAACGATTTGTGCACCAGCAGAACGAAACGCTGATCTCGCCCATTGATCTTCTCAGCGACCGCGAGATGGAAGTCTTTCGCCTGATCGGCACCGGCTACGGGACGCGGGAGATTGCCAATCTCCTCAATTTGAGCGTGAAGACGATCGATTCCTATCGCGAGCACATGAAGAAGAAGCTGACGCTCGCCAACAGCAGCGACCTGATCCGCTACGCCATTCAGTGGCTGAAGAGCGAATCCAGTTGAATCAGGACGCAGGTGCGGGCTCGCGGCCGGAACGCTCGCGCTTGTCCGCCCGGCCAAGGTCCCGACCCGGCCGGCGGTCGTCCTCGGGCGCGTTGCCTTCACGAGCGGCCGCGGCAGCGCGGGCGTGCAGCGTGAACGGGCGCAGGCAGGCACGATTGGCGGAAGGATCCGTCTGTGCCGAGCGCCCGCAACGGGTTGCGCGAAGAGGAAAACAGCGGCAGCCATTCAGTGCCTAGGCGGCCGAGACACTGTTCCGCCAGGCGGCCTGGGTATTGGCGAAGGCCCGTTGTTCCACCTCCACCGGCGGGTCGGAGGCCGGACCGCTGATTTCATGCATCACCAAGGAAGGCATCAGTCGCACAATTTCCTGGAGGATCGCCGTGACCTGTTGCAGATGGCCCAGGGCAAGTGAAGCGATGGAGAGATCGCGCATCGCCAGACCGCTCGTATGCAGAATGGTGTAATTCATCGCGACCAGGTTCAACAGCGCATAGTCGTCGCGCAACATGGCGGACAAATCGCGGGAGCGGCGTTTGCAGAGGCAGCCCACGAACATCGCGGAGAGACGCTCGCCGGCCTCCCGGAGCCGGTGGCGCCCGGCATGGAGCGGGTCCAGGAGCGCGGACAGCTGGGTGTTGTTCTGGCGCAGGACCCCGAGGATGCGCGCCACCAGACCTTCCGCCTGGGGTTTTTCGGCCAGGAAAGGTTCGAGTTCCTGCAGGCTGACGGCTTCGGCCATGAAACGTTGGAGCATGCAGGTTTCGGCCAGCTGGGAGCAGAGGAGACCCGGCGGAGAGGTAAAGGGAAGACTTTTGCTCATAAGAGGAGTGAGGGAGCCGTTCCCGTTCCACGGGCGGCAAATGGCGGCGGCTTCGCCAAGTTCCGCGGCGCGCCATCGTTCCGCACCGGCGCCTCTGCCAGGTTCGTGCGGGCGGGGCGATTTTTGTTCGCGGATCCGATTGCGGGCACGGGAAGGAAAAGACTGATCGCGGCAAAACGGCTACTCGATGGCCCCGGCCACCGCAGGCGAAAGCTCGCCGAGGGCGAAATTGCATTTCTCCTGACAGTCGAGACACGTCTGCATGCAGATCGCGCAATGCTGGTGCGCGGACGCATGGCTCCGGCATTCCTCGGCGCAGGCCTGACAGGCGACCACACAGGCGTGAAGCTGGGCCTGCCGGGCGCTGGCGGTCATCTCGGTGCGGCGCAACAGGAGGCTGGCGGTCACGCCACAGATGGCCCCGCAATCCAGGTTCATCTGGATGCAGCGGCGGAGATGCTCCGGGGATTTCTCGGCCAGGCACGCGTCCGCGCAAAGGTAACAAACCTGCGCACAGAGGACGAGCGCGTCCGACGTTTCCGTGAAATCGCCCGGATGAACGAACGGTCCGTTTGGATGCGCCTGGCGGATGGAGTGAACGGGATTCATTGCCCCGGAGCATATCGAATGCGTCGAAAGGCGCCTAGCGGGGGTTTTACCGTAGCCGCTATCGGGTTTCCCGCCGGCACCGTCCCGGGTTGTCGCGAGGAAAGCGCGGCGTCGGTGCGCACGCGCGATTCCAACGGGAAAGTTCCGGGGTCGGGTAGGTGATCACCCGATGGCACTGTTCCATCGCCGCTGGTACTCATTCTACATGACTATCAACACACTTCAAAAGAACCTTCGGGTCATCCTTACGACGGGCGTCCTCGCCGGCGCGCTGGCCTTCACGGTCGGCTGCGCGTCGACCCCGACCAAAGCAAGCACGGGCGAATATATCGACGACAGTGTCATCACGACCAAGGTGAAGGCGGCCTTGGTGCATGACGCCACCACGCCGGGCACCGCCATCACGGTGGAAACATTCAAGGGGGTCGTGCAGCTCAGCGGCTTCGTCGACACCTCGGAGCAAAAAACGCGGGCGGGCGAGATCAGCCGCGGCATCGAGGGCGTGCGCGATGTGCAGAACAACATTACCGTGAAGTGAGCGACTGAAGGCAGCACCAGTTCTTTTCGGGGCAAACACACCACTCCTGCAGTCGCCGTGTGCGGGCGACTGCAGGAGTGGGTTTTGGGCGCGGCCGAGACCCTATCCCCCCTGCGCTCGTTCGCGTTTTTTCCACATTATGCAAACGACCGAGGAGCCCCGTCTGGAATGTCCCCTTTGCGGTCAAGGGCACCGTGCGACGTCGCTGCGGCGCGGCGAACGCGCACTCTGTGTCAGATGCGGATCGACGATCGCGGAAGAGGGCTGGTTTGGCGCGGAGACGGGATTTGTCTTCGCCCTGACCGGATTGGTTCTGCTGGTTCCGGCGCTGCTCTTGCCTTTTGTCACGCTGCGGAAAGCGGGCAATGAACGAATCGCGCTTCTCGGCAGCAGTTTTGAGGGACTTTTGGCGAACGACTTTGGACTGCTGGGCGCCTGGGTGATTTTTTGCGGGCTCATTGCCCCCCTGATCTTGCTATGTCTGGTTTTCGCCCTGCGCGCGACGGCCCGATCGAACCGGTGGTGGGCCTGGAACGCGCCGCTGCGCCAATGGGCGGAACGCGTCCAATATTGGGCCCTCCCCGAGGTGCAGGTGCTTGGTGTGATGGTGGCGTTTTTCAAACTCGGCGACGTGGTGGCGGTTTCCGTCGGACCGGGATTGTGGTGCTATGGTGCGGCGTCGATTTGCACGCTGCTGGCCTGGCGCCGGTTCAATCTGCAACCCGCACCCTCGGCCGACGGGGCGAGCGAATCGACGGAACCGCCGACACGACCCGGCCCGTCGTCATTGTTTCGGCCGGTGGCGCTCGCGGCTTCGGCCGTTATCCTGCTGGTGCCGGCCTATCTCCTCCCGGTCATGCACCTCGGCACGGTCGGCCAGACGACTTCCGATACCACGATTTTTTCGGGCATGGTCCAATTATGGCGTCAGGGCCTCGGTGGACTCGCGGTCATCGTCTTCACCGCCAGCTTTCTGGTGCCGTTGCTGAAATTGACCGGGCTGGCCTGCCTGCTCGCGGCGGTTCGCTGGCGCCGGTTGCAACACGCCCGCCTCCTGACCCGGATCTACGGGGCGATCGATCTGATCGGGCGCTGGTCCATGATGGACGTCTTCCTGGTGGCTTTTCTGACCGGAGCGGTCCGGTTCGGACGGCTGGCCTCCGCGCAACCGCGATTGGGAATCATCGCCTTCGCGGCAGTGGTGGTGCTGACCATGTCCGCCACGTGGAGCTTTGACCCGCGCCTGCTCTGGGTCCGGTCCGCCCCGGCAGGCGGAGAAGTGGCAAAATCATGACGTCCTCAATCCACCGCGCACCCTGAACAGACCGGGCCATTTTCCCTCTTCGCCATGACAGCGCCGACACCGCAGCTTTCCCGTTTTCCAAAGATTTCGTTGATCTGGGTCGTTCCGCTGGTGGCAGCCAGTGTCGCGCTTTGGATGCTTGCGCGCGAATGGCGCAATCATGGCACCGAGATCACGGTTGAGTTCGCCGATGGTTCCGGTTTGGAACCAGGCCAGACGGCGCTGGAGTACAAAGGTGTCGCCGTCGGCAAGGTGAGGGACGTGAAATTGGCCCGGGACCTGCGGAGCGTGATCGCGCACATCCAGCTGACGCGAAATGCGGCCGGGATCGCCCGCCAGGGCAGCGAATTCTGGGTCGTGCAGCCGGAAATCGGATTCGCCGGGGTCAGCGGGCTCGAGACCCTGCTCAGCGGCGTTCACCTCGGCGTGCGCCCCGGGAACGGGGGCGCGGCCGACCATTTTCGCGGCCTCGACGCCGCGCCCGCCCCGGAGAACACCGAGACGGGTCCGGCCTTCCTGCTCCTGGCCGAACGGCCCGGCGGCCTGCAGGTCCGTGCCCCGGTGTTTTATCGTGACTTGAAGGTCGGCGAAGTGGAGACGATGCGGCTGGCGACCGACGCCACGGGTGTGGTCGTCCGGATCCGCGTGCAGCGCGCCTACGCCGATCTCGTGCGCGTCAACACCCGCTTCTGGAACGCTGGTGGCGCGCCCTTTCAAGTCAGCCTGTTCGGCAGCGGCACGCAGAAAAAATCGCTGCAGTCGGTCGTGACGGGCGCCGTTGCCTTCGCCACGCCGGAGGAGCCCGCCGCCGCGGCGTCCGACGGGGCACAGTTTCCGCTGAGCACCGATGCCGACGAAGAGTGGCTGAAATGGCATCCGCGCATCCCGATCAATGCGCCGGACAACGCGCCGGAGAAGCCGGCGCGGTCGGGCACCATTCCCGGTTTGCTCGGCGGCGGCGGTTGAGCTGCCCATGCCCGGGAAATCCGCCGGAGGCCTCAACTGCGGGATCATGCCGTTGAAATGAGGTGGAGAACCGGACCTCCGAGACCGGATTTCGTTCTGCGACCGCGTCAGCCCGCTCGGAGGTCGGGCTCCACCTTCCAGGGGAGCGGCGGCGCTTGCTTCCGACGGGGATCGCGGTGGCCGCCCCTCGCGCCGTCCGCGATGATTTCAACCAATGCGCGGGAGTTGTCCGCCGGCGAGCAGGTCGACCGGGCGCATGCCGCCGACCCGCGTGAGGCTGCCGGCCCTCGTTTGCTCGGCCATCTCGGTGACGGTGCGACCCACTCCACCGCCGGTCGGATCGCGGAGCCCGGGAAAAGGGGAAAGCAGCTCAACAAGGAAGGATTGGATCAGCGCCACGGCTTCCGGCACGACCGCCTGCACGGTTGAACTCAGCGCAATCTCACCGTTTCCGCCGCCGAGCGACTCCGGTTCGCAACTGACCAGATAGAGACGGCGGGTTGGCACACCGAACGCAGCGGCCAGGCGCAGGACCGCGACCGGATCCACGCTAAGACCGTTGCCGGCGAAGTCGCTTTCCGTTGCCGGGGCCGGCGGATCGAGT